>JBKCUM010000014.1:0-12589 GCA_046318395.1 Rubrivivax sp. | reverse complement strand
GTCGAGGCCGACGAAGCGCCGGTACAGCGGGCGCTCATGCAGTTCCTCTTCCATGGCCGGGTCGCTCAGGTTCCACCACAGCTGCAGACAGTGGATGCGCAGCATCGTCTCGATGGGGAACGGCGGGCGACCGCCCTGCGCCTGGTGTGCACCCCGTGCATGCGGCACGACCAGCGCCACCAGCGCGCTCCAGGGCACGACCTGGTTCATCTCGTCGAGGAAGACCTCCTTGCGGGTCTTCTTGGGCAGCGGGTCGAGGCTCAACTTGAACTGTTCCATGGAGCACATCTTCGCCGCCGATCCAAGGTCATGCCAGGCGGACTGAACTGGGATTTTGCAGACCTTGCTTAGCGATCGCAGTGACTTCCCTCTGGGTCTCGCCTCCGTTTAGGTTTTAGGTCTCTCGTTTCACCCTGACTCCACCCATGAGCAGTCCACTGCGCATAGCGTTTCCGGGTGTCGCCCACCACGACATATTGCGGCGTGACAGGGGCGAGTCCGTCCATCGCGACGATGCCCATCGGCTGCTGCAGCTGGGAGTGTTGGCGACGGCGGTAGACCGCCTAACGGGCGAAATGGCCAGCAGCAGGTCCGTTCTCCTGTGCTTTTGGTGAATTAGCCAGTTTGTCGGAGCGCATCGCGACAATTTGTCGCTGACCATCCCACGAACACCCAGGGTCCCCCTGATTGATGGCCCTCTTCATTTCGTGGATAACCCGGGGGCGTGTGGCGTGACCACCAACCCAGTAACTCTGAAAGCCGGGCAACCGGTCGAGGAATTGAATTCATGGACATGAACCGGAGGCATTTCTTCCGGGTCAGTGGAGCGGGGCTGGTGGGATCCAGCCTCGTCGCGTTGGGCTTCTCGCCCACGGCCGCCTTGGCCGAAACGCGGCACTTCAAACTGGCTCGGACGACTGAAACCCGAAGCACTTGCCCGTACTGCTCCGTCAGCTGCGGTTTGGTGATGTACACCCTGGGCGACAAGGCGAAAAACGTCAAGTCGACCATCGTCCACGTCGAGGGCGACCCCGACCACCCGGTGAACCGCGGCACGCTGTGCCCCAAGGGCGCTGGCGTGATGGACATGATCCAGTCGCCCAACCGCGTGACCAAGCCGCAAGTGCGCGAGCCTGGCAGCAACGAGTGGAAGACCCTCTCCTGGGAAGAAGCGCTCACGCGCGTGGCCAAGCACATGAAGGCCGACCGTGACGCCAACCTGGTGAAGACGGTCGAGAAAGAAGGCAAGACGATCACGGTGAACCGCTGGAACACCACCGGCTTCCTGATCTCTTCGGCGTCCTCCAACGAATCCGGTTACCTCAGCGTCAAGATCGCCCGCGGTCTTGGCCTCGTCACGTTAGATACACAAGCGCGTATCTGACACGCACCGACGGTGTCCAGTCTGGGCCCGACTTTCGGTCGCGGAGCGATGACGAATTCTTGGACCGATATCAAGAATGCCGATCTCGTCCTGATCATGGGCGGCAATGCCGCCGAAGCACACCCCTGTGGCTTCAAGTGGATCACCGAAGCGCAGCAAAGCCGCAAGGCCAAGCTCGTGGTGGTGGACCCGCGCTTCACGCGCAGCGCCGCGGTGGCCGACTACTTTGCCCCCATCCGTGTGGGCACCGACATCGCCTTCCTGGGTGGTGTCATCAACTACTTGTTGTCCAACAACAAGATCCACCTCGACTACGTCAAGCTCAACACCGACGCCGCCTTCCTGACCAAGCCCGGTTTCAACTTTGAAAACGGCTTCTTCAGCGGCTACAACGAAGGCAAGCGCAACTACGACAAGTCCACCTGGGGTTACCAGATGGGCGAGGATGGCTTCGTCAAGGTCGACGAGACCCTGCAGGACCCGCTGTGCGTGTTCCAGCAGATGAAGAAGCACTACGCGCGCTACACGCCCGAGCTCGTCAGCAAGATCACCGGCACCCCGAAGGACCAGTTCCTGAAGATCGCCGAGATGCTGGGCGAGACGGCGGCCACCAACAAGGTGATGACGATCTGCTACGCCCTGGGCTGGACACAGCACACGGTGGGTTCGCAGAACATCCGCACCATGGCCATGATCCAGCTGCTGCTGGGCAACATGGGCCGTCCGGGTGGTGGCATCAACGCGCTGCGCGGCCACGCCAACGTGCAAGGCATCACCGACATGTGTGCCTACACCGAGGTGATGTCGGGTTACCTGAGCGCACCGACCGAAGCCGACGTCGACCGCGAAACCTTCCTGAAGACGCGCACGCCCAAGCCGTTGCGGCCGAACCAGATGGCGTTCTCGCAGAACTTCCCGAAGTGGCACACCAGCCTGATGAAGGCTTATTACGGCAACGCCGCCACCAAGGAAAACGACTTCGCTTACGACTGGTTCCCCAAGCGCGACGGGGCCTACGACATCCTGGCCATGTTCGAACGCATGCACCAGGGCAAGATGAACGGCTTCATCTGCCAGGGCTTCAACCCCCTGGCGGCGGTGCCGAACAAGAAGAAGCTGTCGCAGGCGCTGACCAAGCTGAAGTACCTGGTCATCATGGACCCGCTGGAAACCGAAACCAGCGAGTTCTGGAAGAACTTCGGGCCACTGAACGACGTCGACCCCACGAAGGTCGCGACCGAGGTGTTCCGCTTCCCGACCAGCTGCTTCGCCGAAGAAACCGGTTCCTTCACCAACTCCAGCCGCGTCATTTCGTGGAAGGAGAAGGCCGTGGACCCGCCGGGCGAAGCCAAGCCCGACAGCGAGATCATGGCCCGCTTGTTCAACAAGTTGAAGGGCATGTACGCGAAGGACGGTGGCACCCTGCCCGAGCCCATCGCCGCCCTGGCCTGGCCGTACATCAACGCCAACGTGCCGCAACCCGCGGAACTGCTGCGTGAGATCAACGGCCGTGCCCTGGCCGATGTGTTCGCGCTGCCGGCGCCGCCCGCACCCGTGGTGCCGGGCAAGCCTGCACCGGTGGCCGCAGCCAAACCTGCAGCCCCGGCAGCGGCCACGCCGCCGGTGCCGCTGGTGAAGGCCGGCGAGCAGCTGCCGGGCTTTGCGATGCTGCGCGACGACGGTTCCACCAGCTGCGGTAACTGGATCTACTGCGGTGTCTGGAGCCAGGCGGGCAACCTGTCTGCGCGCCGTGACAACAGCGATCCGACCGGTCTGGGTGTGCACGCGAACTGGGGTTTTGCCTGGCCGGCGAACCGCCGCATCCTCTACAACCGCGCCAGCGCGGACAAGGACGGCAAGCCCTGGGATCCGAGCCGCAAGTACCTGGCCTGGAACGGCACGACCTGGGCCGGTGGGGCCGACGTGCCCGACATGCGCCCGGACGCCGCGCCCGAACAAGGCGTGGGTGCTTTCATCATGAACCCCGAAGGTGTGGCCCGTCTGCACGCCGTGGGCATGAACGAAGGCCCGTTCCCCGAGCACTACGAGCCCTTCGAGACGCCGGTGGGTGTGAACCTGATGTGCCCGACCAACCCCAAGGCCGTCAGCAACCCAGCCGCCCGTGTTTACAAGGGCGACCTGGAAGCCTTCGGCAAGAAGGAGGAGTTCCCGTACGCGGCCACCACCTACCGCCTGACCGAGCACCTGCACTACTGGACCAAGCACTCGCGCAGCAATGCCATCGTGCAGCCGTCGCCCTTCGTCGAGATCGGTGATGAACTGGCCAAGGAGAAGGGCATCAAGAACGGCGACATGGTCAAGGTGCGCAGCAACCGCGGCGAAGTCATCGCGGCCTGCGTGGTGACCAAGCGCATGAAGGGCCTGGACGTCAACGGCAAGAAGGTGCACCACGTCGGCATCCCCATCCACTGGGGTTTCAAGGGCGTGACGCACAACGGCTACCTGGCCAACGCATTGACCCCGTTTGTCGGCGACGCCAACTCGCAGACGCCGGAATTCAAGGCGTTCCTCGTCAACATCGAAAAGGTGGGCTGACAAGATGGCCAGTCTTCAATCCCAAGACGTGGTCGCACGCTCGGCGACCACCACGCCCACACCGCAGGTGCGCAACGCCGTGCCGCAGGTGGCCAAGCTCATCGACGAGTCCAAGTGCATCGGCTGCAAGGCCTGCCAGGTGGCTTGCATGAACTGGAACGACCTGCGGGACGACATGGGCACCAACGTTGGTGTGTATGACAACCCCAGCGACCTCACCCCCAGCAGCTGGACGGTGATGAAGTTCTTCGAGGTGGAGCCCGAAAACGGCAGCCTCGAGTGGCTGATCCGCAAGGACGGCTGCATGCACTGCGAAGACCCTGGCTGCTTGAAGGCGTGCCCCTCTCCGGGCGCGATCGTCAAGTACGCCAACGGCATCGTGGACTTCATCAGCGAGAACTGCATCGGCTGCGGTTACTGCGTCAAGGGCTGCCCCTTCGACGTGCCACGCATCAGCCAAAAGGACAACAAGGCGTACAAGTGCACCTTGTGTTCCGACCGGGTGGGCGTGGGCTTGGAGCCCGCCTGCGTGAAGACCTGCCCGACCGGCGCCATCGGCTTCGGTACCAAGGACGACATGGTGGCCTACGGCAACAAGCGCGCCGGTGAGCTGAAGGAACGCGGCTTCAAGGACGCGGGCCTCTACAACCCGCAAGGGGTGGGTGGCACGCACGTCATGTACGTGCTGAAGCACGCCGACAAGCCGGGTCTGGTCGACCTGCCCACCAACCCCAGCGTCAGCCCCATGGTGTCGCTGTGGAAGGGTGTGGCCAAGCCGCTGGCCCTGGCCGGCATGCTGGGTGCTGTGGTGGCGGGCTTCTTCCACTACATGAAGGTCGGTCCGATCGAAGAGAAGGCCGATGAGAAGACCGGCGAAAAGGAGGGTGCGTGATGGCTCAGAAGCTGCTCAAGCGCTATGAGGACGGCGACCGCATGAACCACTGGGTGATTGCGCTGTTCTTTGTGCTGGCGGGGCTCTCGGGCCTGGCCTTCTTCCACCCCGCGCTCTACTTCTTCACCAACCTGTTCGGTGGTGGGCAGTGGACGCGCATCCTCCACCCCTTCTTGGGGCTGGTGATGGTGGTGGCCTTCGGTGTCTTGTTCCGCAAGCTCTGGCGCGACAACGTGATGAACGCTGCCGACAAGGAGTGGTCCAAGCACATGGGCGACATGTTGCGCGGTGACAAGAGCAAGATGCCGCCGGTGGGCAAGTACAACGCCGGCCAGAAGCGTGTCTTCTGGGCCATGAGCATCAGCCTCGCGGTGCTGCTCGTGACCGGTGTGATGTTCTGGCGCCCCTGGTTCGCACCGTTCTTCCCGGTGGACGTGCTGCGCATCGCCGTGCTGCTGCACAGCGTGGCGGCCGTGGTGCTGGTGTTGAGCACCGTGGCCCACGTGTACGCCGCCATCTGGGTGAAGGGCACCGTGCGCGCCATGACGCGTGGCACCGTGACCGAAGGTTGGGCCAAGGCCAACCACGCCCTGTGGCACCGTGAGGTGACGGGCGGCAAATAAGCCGGCCCGGCGCCAAGCGACGGGCGCCCTGCGGGGCGCCCGTTTTTTTGCCTTCCCCTTCCCCGAGAATTTCACGGAAGCCCGCCGACAATGCTGGCTTCTGTGCACCAGCGAGACTGCCCCATGGTCGCGACCGCCACGGTCAAAGTGATGTCCGCCGAAGAGATCGCCGCGCAAGCCGGCGGCGAGACGCCTTATTTCCACCCGCCTCAGGCCAGCACGGTGTTCGCCGAGCGCCAGATGCGCCTGCGCCAGCTGGCCCAGGGCCACGCCATGCAGGACTTCCTGCTGTTCACCAGCGACCTCGCCCGCGCGCAGCAGGCGCAGTTGTCGGCCTTCCCCTCGGTGCCCGTGCCCGACCACACCGCCATGGACGTGGCCGCCCGCATGGGCATGCCGCCGCTGCCGGCCGTGGACTGGCCGCGTGACGCCGCCTGGCGCGCTGCGCTGCGCGCCCTGGTGGCCGACCTGAAGACCACCGCACCGCACCCGGTGCAGCCCACGCTGGACGCCCTGGCCGCGGCCAGCGACGACCACCTGGAAGCCCAGGCCGACTGCCTGCTGACCGGCGTGATGAAAGGCCTGGACCTGGCCAGCGCGCCCATCGTGGCCGCGGCCCTGCAGGTGTACTGGACGCACCTGGTCAGCGAAGTGCAGCGCCAGCACAAGGGCGGTGGCCAGGTGTTCGGCCGCCTGGACGACGCCACGCTGTGCCCCTGCTGCGGCAGCAAGCCCACCAGCAGCATCACACGCACGGCCGGCAACGCACCGGGCCAGCGTTACCTGCACTGCTCGCTGTGCGGCATGCAGTGGCATTTGCAGCGCACACGCTGCTCGCACTGCCTGTCCGACAAAAGCCTGGCCTACCAGTCGCTGGAAGTGGCGGCGGCCGGCGCTGGCACGGCGGGCGACGCCGAAGCCGCTTCGGCGCGCGCCGCCCAGGCCCCGGTGCAGGCCGAAACCTGTGACGAGTGCGGGCACTATTTGAAGATCGTGCACGCCGACCGCGACCCCTTCGTCGACCCCGTGGCCGACGACCTGGCTTCGCTGACGCTGGACCTGCTGGTGTCCGACGAAGGCAAGCAGCGCCATGGTGTGAACCTGATGCTGCTGTTCGGCGAACCGGCGGAAGAGCCACCGCACATCGACGCCCCACCCCCGGGAGACGCTTGATGCCACGGCCCGCCGAATCCATCGTCGATGGTTCCAAGGCCGCAGCGAAGGACACCGGCACCGCAGGTGCCCCAGTGCCCGCCACGGAACCTGCTGCCCCCGCAGACCGCGCCCACCCCAAGGACCTGCCCGCCACCGACCGCCTGCTGCGGCTGCCGGCGGTGCAAGCCTTGTTGAACGAACACGGCCACACCCTGGTGGCGGGCCAGGCACGCGTGCTGCTGGACGGCTTGCGTGCGCAGGCCCTGGCCGGTGAACTGCCGCGTGCAGACGTGGCGCCAGAAGCCCTGGCCGCGCGCCTGGCCACCCAGGTGGCCGCACGCCTGGCGCCGAACATGCGCCGTGTGCTGAACCTGACCGGCACCGTCATCCACACCAACCTGGGCCGGGCCCTGCTGGCCGACGCCGCGCTGCAGCAGGTGATGGCCATGATGGCCGGGCGCAACAAGCTGGAATACGACCTGGCCAGCGGCGGCCGCGGCGACCGCGACAACCTGGTGGAAGAGCTGCTGTGCCAGATCACCGGTGCCGAAGCCGCTACCGTGGTGAACAACAACGCCGCGGCGGTGCTGCTGACGCTGGCGGCGCTGGGCGGTGGGCGCGAGGTGATCGTGTCGCGCGGTGAACTGGTGGAGATCGGCGGCGCCTTCCGCATGCCCGACGTGATGGCCGCCGCCGGCGCCACGCTGGTGGAGGTGGGCACCACCAACCGCACCCACCCGCACGACTATGCCAACGCCATCAACGAGCGCACCGCGCTGCTGATGAAGGTGCACACCAGCAACTACATGGTGCAAGGCTTCACGTCCAGCGTTGACGAGGCGGAACTGGCCACCATCGCGCACGCGCGGGGCCTGCCCTTGGCCAGCGACCTGGGCGCCGGCTCGCTGGTGGACCTGGCCGCCTACGGCCTGCCGCGCGAACCCACACCGCAGGAAAAACTGGCGGCGGGTTGTGATGTCGTCACCTTCAGCGGCGACAAGCTGCTGGGCGGCCCGCAGGCGGGTTTGATCGTCGGCAACAAAGCCGCCATCCAGCGCATCCGCAAGTTCCCGATGAAACGTGCGCTGCGCATGAGCAAACTGCCGCTGGCCGCGCTGGAAGCCACGCTGCGCCTGTACCTGCGCCCGGAACGTTTGGCGCAAGACCTGCCCACGCTGCGCCTGCTGGTGCGGCCTGAAGCGCAGATCCGCGCGCTGGCCGAGCAACTGCTGCCCACCGTGGCCGCCGCCGTGGCGCCGCGTTTTGCCACCAGCGTGGTGGCGCTGCAGGGGCAGATCGGCTCGGGCAGCCTGCCGGTGGAACGCCTGCCTTCGGCTGGCCTGGCGCTGGCGCCTGTGCAGAAGAAGGGCGCGGGCCGGGCCTTGGACGAGCTGGCTGCCGCGTTGCGCGCCTTGCCACTGCCGGTGATAGGCCGCATCGCCGACGACAGGCTGCTGCTGGACCTGCGCTGCTTGGAAGACGCTGCGCCTTTCGTCGCGCAACTGCCGCAACTGCAGGCCGCGCTGGTTTGACCGGCCCCCACTTTTTCACCAACCACCACAGAGACACAAGATGACCCTGGATCGACGCCAATTCCTCGCCGGTACGGCGGGGGCGTCGGGCGCGCTGCTCAGCGGCTGCGCCCTGCCCACCACCACCGCCAACAACACTGCAACGCCCGCGGCCACGGCGGCCGCCACGCCACCGCCGCAGCCGTTTTTCATCGGCCAGACCGGCCAGACCCTGCTGCCCAAAGGCGCCGCGCCGCGCGTGGTCATCGTCGGTGGTGGCTGGGGCGGCTTGCGCGCAGCCAAACAACTGCGCGCCTGGGCACCGCAGGCCGAGGTGGTGCTGCTGGAACGCAACCCGGTGTTTTTCTCGTGCCCCTTGAGCAACAAGTGGCTGGTGGACATCGTCGAGACCAGCACCCTGGTGCACGACTATTTGCGTGTCAGCGAAGGCCACGGTTACCGCTTCATCCAGACCGAGGTGTTGAACGTGGACCGCGGCGCCAAGCGCGTGTTCACCAGCGCCGGCCAGCTGGACTACGACTACCTGGTGCTGGCCCCGGGCATCCGCTACAACTACGAAGCCTGGTTCGGCAACGACCGCCGCCTGGCCGACGCCACACGCGCGCGTTTCCCGGCTGCCTACGTGAGCAATGCCGAACACTTTGCGCTGAAGAAGGCGCTGCACAACTTTGAAGGCGGCGACTGGGTGATGACGCTGCCACCGCCGCCGCAGCGCTGTCCGCCCAGTCCTTATGAGCGTGCCTGCATGGTCGCGTGGTATTTCAAGACCAAGGGCATCAAGGCCAAGGTCACCATCCTGGACCACAAAGACAGCGTGCGCCCCATCGGCCCAGGTTTCCGCGCCGCGTTCAACGAGCTGTACAAGGACTACATCCAGTACGTGCCCAACGCCCACATCCAGGCCGTGGACCCGTTCAACAAGACCATCAAGACGGCGGCCGGCGACATGAAGTTCGACCACGCCGTGCTGATGGCACCGCACCAAGCCGGCGACATCGCCTGGAAGGCCGACGCCATCGGCCTGAACGCCCAGGGCAAATACACCGGCTGGACCGACGTGCACCCGCAGCAGCTGCACCTGAAGAGCGACACCAGCGTCTACGTCATCGGCGACGCGGTGGGCTTGGTGTCGCCGACTTTTGCGTTCTACCCGAAGAGCGCGCACGTGGCACACGCCCATGGGCAGATCGTGGCGCGCTACATCGCAGAACGCATCCATGGCCGCACGCCCAAGGTGGAGCTGCCGGACAACCTGTGCTACATGATGGTCAACGGCCAACCGCGCGAGGCCATCAGCGTGCAGTTCGACTACAGCATCAACGCCCAGGGCCAGCTGGAACAGGTGCAGATCGACGACAACGACCGCCGGGCCGAGCTGGTCAGCGAGAACTTCCGCTGGGCCGAGCTGAAGTTCGCCGACCTGTTCAACTGATGCCTGCAGCACACCACCACCACCGACCTGGAGCCCCGCGCGCATGATCGTCGGCACCGCAGGCCACATCGACCACGGCAAGACCACGCTGGTGGCGGCGCTCACGGGCGTCAACACCGACCGCTTGCCCGAAGAACAAAAGCGCGGCATCAGCATCGAGCTGGGTTATGCCTTCCTGGCCGTGCCCGGGCAGGCCGAACGCATCGGCTTCATCGACGTGCCCGGCCACGAACGCCTGGTGCACACCATGCTGGCCGGCGCCACCGGCATCGACTTCGCGCTGCTGCTGGTGGCCGCCGACGACGGCGTGATGCCGCAGACCCGCGAGCACCTGGCCGTGTTGTCGTTGCTGGGCCTGCAGCGTGGTGCGGTGGTGGTGACCAAGGCCGACCGGGCTGACGCCCAAAGGGTGGCCAGTGTGGTCGCCGAAGCCCAGGCCCTGCTGGCTGGCACGGCCTTGGCCGGCTCGCCGGTGTTCGTGGTGTCGGCCACCACCGGGCAGGGGCTGGACACTTTGCGCCAAGCCTTGTTCGACGCCGCGGCCGAGGTGCGGCGCACCGTGGACGAGGCCGCGGCCTTCCGCCTGGCCGTGGACCGCGCTTTCACGCTGGACGGCGTGGGCACCGTGGTCACCGGCACCGTGCACGCCGGCCGCGTGGCCGTGGGCGACGAGCTGGTGCTGGTGCCCGGTGAACAGCGGGCCCGCGTGCGCAGCCTGCACGCGCAGAACCGCGCTGTGCAGAAGGCGCAGGCCGGCCAGCGCTGCGCCGTGGGCCTGGTGGGCGTGGCCAAAGACAGCATTGACCGCGGCCAGTGGCTGGTGGCCCCGGCCGCGGCCCTGGCCACGCAGCGCATCGACACCACGCTGGCGCTGTGGCACGGCGAAACGCGGCCGCTGCGGTCTGGCACCACGGTGCACGTGCACCTGGGTTCGGCCACGGTGATGGCTTCGGTGGCCGTGCTGGCGGTGGACCCGCCAGCGCGCGCCGACGCAGGTGCTGACGTTGACGATGAGGCGCAAAGCCTGGCGTCTTCTTCTGAAGCCCCCGGCAGCGACCAGCTGCAGCCCGGTCAATCTGGCGTGGTGCAGCTGGTGCTGCACCAGCCCGTGGCCGCCTGGTGGGGCGACCGCGTGGTGCTGCGCGACGCTTCGGCCAGCCGCACGCTGGCCGGCGGCGCGGTGCTGGACCCGGTGGCCCCCGTGCGCTACCGCCGCACGCCACAGCGCCTGGCCGAGCTGGCAGCGCTGCGGGCGGGCAGCGCCGACCAGCGCGCGCAGGCGCTGCTGGCCGTGGCGCCGCAGGGCCTGGACCTGCAGCGCTTCAGCGCCGCACAGGGTTTGACGGCCCCGGTGGCAGCGCCGGCCCTGGCCTTGGTGGCCGGCGGCCTGGCCTTGGCCCAAGGGCATGGGCAGGCGCTGGAAGCCGCGGTGCTGGCAGCGCTGGCGAACTACCACGCCCAGCACGACGAAGAACTGGGCCCCGACGCCGCGCGGCTGCGCCGCCTGGCCGCGCCGCGCCTGCCCGAGGCCCTGTGGCGGGCGGTGTTGGAGCGCCTGCGTGCCGCCGGCCAACTGGCCCTGCGCGGCGCTTTTGTGCACCTGCCGGCGCATGGTGTGCGCCTGTCGGCCAGCGAAGAGCGCATTGCGCAGAAGGTGGCGCCCTGGTTGATGAACGCCGGCTTTGAAGGCGCCTGGGCGCGCGACCTGGCCAAACACACGGCCGAGCCGGAACCGCTGATGCGCACGACGCTGGCCCGCCTGGCCCAGCGCGGTGAACTGCACCAGGTGGTGCGCGACCTGTACTACCCGCTGCCGCGCATGCAAGAGCTTGCTACCATCGCGCGCTCGGTGGCCGCTGCGCACGACGGTGTGGTGCTGGCGGCCACGTTCCGCGACGCCACGCAACTGGGGCGCAAGCGGGCCATCCAGATCTTGGAGCACTTCGACCGCGTGGGCCTGTTGCGCCGTGTGGGCGACCTGCACAAGCTGCGCGCCGATGCCACCTTGTTCCTGGCCGAGGCGGGGGCCGAGCCCACCGCCCAGGCCGCGGCCGTGGCGGGGGGCTGAACGGATGCGGTGCACGAATTTGGAGGGGAAACGATCCTGGTGGGTCGGCCGGGCTTCAAACCCGGTGGGTGGCGCCATGCGCTGCTGGGTGGGTTCGACTCCCACTCCCCTCCGCCACAGGGGTGGTCTGGCCTGCTGCGCGGCCACATTGCGGGCCTGCGCTGCTCGCCGTACTGGGGTACGGCTGCGCTGCTCGACCCACACTGAGGCCGCTCGCGACGGCCATACCACCCCTGTGGGGCCGCCTCGCCTTGCCCTTCGTCGCTTCGCTGCGCTCGCTTGCTTGCTTTGACTTTCTCTGCCATGTTGACGGTTGATCTTTCGTTTCCTGAGGACTTGCACTTCCACATCGAACACCAGGTGTGGGCGCGGTTGAACGGGGACGGCACGGCGGTGGTGGGCATCACCTCGCTGGGGGCGCGGCTGGCGGGTGAGGTCTACATGTGCCGGCCGCGTGCCGTGGGGCAGGCGGTGGAGCAGGGACGGTCGGTGGCGGTGGTGGAACTGGCCAAGAGCATCGTGTCGGTGAAGTCGCCGGTCACGGGTGCGGTGGTGGCGGTGAACGAGGCGCTGGCCACAAGGCCCGAGCTGGTGTTTGAAGACCCCTACGGCGCGGGCTGGTTGGCGCAGATCCGGTTGAACGATTTCAGCGCCGACGCGCCGGCCTTGTTGCACGGCGAGCCCGTGCGCGCTGCGATGGAACACCACGCCTGGCTGCACCGGCTGGAACCCGATCAGCCGTTCAGCGACATCGGCCCGGTGTGAGGGCTGGGGGGTGTTCAGCGCTGCGCACCATTTCAGACGTTGGCATATTTGACGGCCCATCCTCCTGGCCTGCCCACCACCATGCACTTCAATGAACACTCGGTCGACGGTGTGGCCCTGCTGCTGTGGGCCGCGGCGCCTGAACAGCCGGAACTGCTGGCCACGCCCTTCTTCCACGCCGC
>JBKCUM010000013.1:0-8049 GCA_046318395.1 Rubrivivax sp. | reverse complement strand
GGCGGGTGTTTGGCGAAGTAGCGCTGTATGCCTGTTGCCAGCGCTTCCACCAGCCGTTGCTGGTAGTCGGGGTCGCGCAGCAGGGCTTCTTCGTCGGGGTTGCTGATGAAGGCCGTCTCCACCAGGATGCTGGGCATGTCGGGCGCCTTTAACACCGCAAAGCCGGCCTGCTCCACCCGCGGTTTGTGCAGGCGGCCCACGCGGCCCATGCGTTGCAGCACCTCTTGGCCCAGCTTCAGGCTGTCCTTGATCTGTGCCGCGGTGCTCATGTCCAGCAGGGCACGCAGCACCTGCGCGTCCTTCACCGCCACCTGGCTCAGGCCGCCCACGGCGTCGGCGGCGTTCTCGCGGTCGGCCATCCAGCGCGCGGCGGTGCTGGTGGCGCCTTGGGTGGACAGCGCGAACACGCTGGCGCCGCGTGCCTCGGGCTTGAAGAAGGCGTCGGCGTGGATGCTGACGAACAGGTCGGCCTGCACGCGGCGCGCCTTCTTCACCCGTTCGTGCAGCGGCACGAAGAAGTCGGCGTCGCGCGTCATCATCACGCGCAGCCCGGGCACGGCGTTCAGCCGGTCGCGCAGCTGCAGTGCGATGGCCAGCACCACGTCTTTTTCGCGCAGGCCGCTGGGGCCGATGGCCCCCGGGTCTTCGCCGCCGTGGCCAGGGTCCAGCGCCACGATCACCAGGCGGTCCACACGCTGCTTCTCCTGGGCCGTGGCCGGCGCGGCGGGCGCCGGGCTGGCCAAGGGGCGCGGCGGGGCGGACGCCGACTGCGGTGGCGCGGCCGGCAACGGCGGGGGCGCACCGGGTTTGTCGACGCGGGCGATCAGTTCGCCCAGCGCGTCACTCACGGTCTGCGCCGCGCGGGCCTCGGCGGCCTCCTTGTCGCGGATCAGCGCCAGCAGCGGGTCGGGCGCTTCGGTGGGGTACAGATCGAACAGCAGCCGGTGCTGGTAGGCCGCCACCGGTGGCAGAGCGGTTTGGCGCGGCAGCACGGGCTGCTTCAAGTCCAGCACCAGGCGCACCACGCGGGCCTGGAACTGGCCCACGCGCACACCGGCGATGAAGGGGTCGTCGGGTTTGACCTTGCCCACCAGTTCGCGCAGCTGCGGGCTGAGCTCCAGGCCGTCCAGGTCGATGACCAAGCGGCCAGGCTGTTCGGTCAAGAAGTGCTTGGCCACCAGGGGCCCGTCGGCTTCGATGGTCAGCCGGGTGTAGTCGGGCGCCGGCCAGACGCGCACCGCGACGATGCCGGCGCCCCAGGCCAGCTGCGGGCCCGCCAAACACAGCACCAGGCTGCCTTGCAGGGCCTGGCGGCGGTTGGGGTGGTGCCTGGGCTTGGCCATCAGCCCAGCAGCGCCTGGCCGCGGGGCGTCAGCGCTTCGGCCCGCACACGGCGTTGGTCGTCGGGGTGATCGGGGTCGGGCGACAGGTGCAGGCGCAGGTCGGCCAAAGGCAGCTGGCCTTCGGCTTTGTCGGGCCACTCGGCCAGCTTCAAGCCGGGCGCGGCAAAGAGGTCGCGGAAGCCGGCGTCGGCCCATTCGCGCGGGTCGTTGAAGCGGTAGAAGTCGAAGTGCGAGATGGTGAGCGAGCCCGCCTGGTGCGGTTCCACCACGGCATAGGTGGGGCTCTTGATGCGCCCTTGCACGCCCAAGGCGCGCAGCAGGTGGCGCACGAAAGTGGTCTTGCCGGCGCCCAACGGGCCGTGCAGTTCGATGAAGGCGTCTTGCAGCCCGGGCCGCTGCGCCAAGGCCGCGGCCCAGTCGGCGCACGCGGCTTCGTCGGCCCACAGCAGGGCGCGGGTTTCTAGAATGGGGGGATGCAGATCGGCCAACAGCATCGGGTCCGGCAAGGGTTCGACGGGCCCGGGCTGCTGCAGCAATTGCGCGCCTGGGCGGCTGGGCTGGGATTCTCCCAGATCGGGGTGGCCGACATCGATTTGCACAGCGCCGAGCCGGGCTTGTTGGCCTGGCTGCAAGCCGGCTTCCACGGGCAGATGGGCTACATGGCGCAGCACGGGCTGAAACGCGCGCGCCCGGCCGAGCTGGTGCCGGGGACGGTGCGTGTCATCACCGCACGCATGGACTACCTGCCCCGCGACACCCCGTCCGACTGGGTGGACCGCGCCTGGGCGCGCCAGCAGCAGCCGGGCGAGGCCGTGGTGTCGGTGTACGCCCGTGGGCGGGACTACCACAAGGTGCTGCGCACGCGGCTGCAGCAACTGGCCGACCGGTTGGCCGCCGCGGTGGGCCCGCTGGGCCACCGCGCCTTCACCGATTCAGCCCCGGTGCTGGAGGTGGAATTGGCCAGCCGCAGTGGCCTGGGCTGGCGCGGCAAACACACGCTGGCCTTGCAGCGCGAGGCTGGGTCCATGTTCTTCCTGGGTGAGCTGTTCGTGGACCTGCCACTGCCGCTGACCGAGCCCACCAGCGCCCACTGCGGCAGCTGCACGGCCTGCATCACGGCCTGCCCTACGCAGGCCATCGTGGCGCCCTACCGGCTGGACGCGCGGCGCTGCATCAGCTACCTCACCATCGAACACGACGGGCCCATCCCCGAGGCCTTGCGTGCGCCGATGGGCAACCGCATCTACGGCTGCGACGACTGCCAACTGGCCTGCCCCTGGAACAAGTTCGCGCAGCGCAGCGCCTTGCCCGATTTCGACGAGCGCCAGGGCCTGGGCCAAGCGCAGCTGCTGCAGCTGTGGGCCTGGGACGAGGCCACCTTCCTGCAGCGCACCGAAGGCAGTGCCATCCGCCGCATCGGGCACGCGCGCTGGCAACGCAACCTGGCCGTGGCGCTGGGCAACGCCTGGCGCGCCACGGGGGACCCGGCCATCGCCCAGGCTTTGCAAGCGGCGCTGCCCGGTGCCTCTGCGCTGCTGCGCGAACACCTGGGGTGGGCGCTGGCGCAGCGGGCCGATGCCCACGCGGCGGGGGCCGTCAGCGCAACGCCTGCAGCACCATCAGCGTGAGCGGCAGGCCCAGCATGGCCAGCAAGGTGCTGACCGTGACCATGCCGGCCACATAAGGCCCGTGCCCGCCCATGCGCACGGCCAGCACATAACAGCTGCTGGCCGTGGGCATGGCCGCGAAAGCCACCACCACGGCCTGCTGGGCTGGCGGCAGGCCCCAGGCCAGCACCCCGGCGATCGCCGCCGCCGGCAGCACCAGGTGTCGGATCCCCAGCAGCACCACCGCCAAGCGTGGGCCTTCGCGCAGCGCGCCCAGTTGCAGCCCGGCGCCCACGGCCATCAGCCCCAAGGGCAGGGCGGCCGAACCCACACGCTGCAGCGTCAGTGCGGCGGCGTCGGGCAGGCGGGCACCCGCCAGGTTGAAAGCCAGGCCGCTGACGGTGGCCAGGATCAGCGGGTTGCGCAGCAAGGCGCCCCCCAGGCCCTGGCCGCCGTGCCGGGCCAGCGGCCACACCGCGCCCAGGTTGCACAGCGGCACGCACAGCGCCACGATCAGCGCCATCCACGCCACACCGGCGCTGCCCGCCAGGCGTTCGGCCAGGGCCAGGGCGACGTAGGAATTGAAGCGAAAGGCCACCTGCGCGCCCGACGCGTGCAGCCGGGCGTCCACCCCCGGCCAGCGGCCCAGGCCCAGTGCCAGCGCGATGCCCAGCACCGCCACGCCCACGCCGCCCAGCGCCAACGGCCAAAGTGTGGCCAGTTCCAGCGGCTGGCGCACGATGGCCGTGAACAGCAAGGCCGGAAACAGCACCACGTAGACCAGGCGTTCCACGGCGTCCCACAGCGGGCGGTTCAGGGGTGTGAAGCGGCACAGCAGGAAGCCACCAAGGATCAGCAGGAAGTCCGGCAGCAGCAGCAAAAAACCAGGGGAGGACGCGGGCAAGGCCATGGCGGCAGTGTGCCAGCGCGGCGCACGGCGGCCTGTTGGACGCGGTGGTGGCCGGCCGCCGGCGCCCAGGCCGCAGGGGGTCGGTTTCCACTGACGGCGTGGGGTTGGTCATGTCTGACAATGCACCACCACCTTCCATGTTCAGCCCCCAACCCGGAGCCCTTGCATGCAGCGCAGAACCCTGAAGATCGCCCTCCTGGCCACCTTGGCCGCGCCCGCCCTGGCGTTGGCGCAGGCCTATCCCAACAAGCCTGTGAAGCTTGTCGTGCCCTTTGCGCCGGGGGGCACCACGGACATCATCGCCCGCGTGGTGGCCGAAAAGGTCAACCAGTCGCTGGGCCAGACCATGGTGGTCGAGAACAAGGCCGGTGGTGGTGGTTCCGTCGGCGCCAACGACACGGCCCGCGCGGCGCCCGATGGCTATTCGTTGGGCATGGCCACGGTCAGCACCACGGCCGCCAACCCGGCCATCAACCCGAAGATCCCGTACAACCCGCTGACGGACTTCACGCCCATCATCAACATCGCGGCCACGCCCAACATCATCGCGGTGCACCCCAGCTTCCCGGCGCGCGACTACAAGGGTTTCCTCGCCGAGTTGAAGAAGAACCCCGGCAAGTACAGCTACGCCAGCTCCGGCACCGGCGGCATCGGCCACCTGCAGACCGAGCTGTTCAAGAGCCTGGCCGGCGTGTTCATCACCCACATCCCGTACCGCGGTGCCGGCCCGGCCTTGAACGACACCGTCGCCGGCCAGGTGCAGATCATCTTCGACAACCTGCCTTCGGCGCTGCCCTTCATCAAGGACGGCCGTCTGGTGCCCATCGTGGTGTCGGCGCCCGCCAAACTGGCCGTGCTGCCCAACGTGCCCACCTTCAAGGAAGTCGGCCTGGAGCCCGTGAACCGCATGGCCTTCTACGGCATCTACGGTCCCAAGGGCCTGCCCAAGGAAGTGGTCGACAAGGTGAACGCCGCCGTGAAGGCGACCGTGGCCCTGCCGGATGTGAAGAAGCGTATCGAGGACACCGGGTCCATCATCGTGGCCAACAGCCCGGCGGAGTTCGGCGAGCAGATCAAGGCCGAGTTCGCGGTGTACAAGAAGGTGGTCGAGACCGCCAAGCTCAAGCTCGACTGAGCCAACGTTCCGGGTGAAGCCCGCGTCAGCCCCAGCGGGGCGCCCAGGTCGGCCTGGGCGCTCGCCAAAGCCCGGGCTCCCGCCCTCGGCGGCCAGTCAGGTGGCCATCGACCGTTTCATCGACGCGTTGTGGCTGGAGGATGGCCTGGCGGAGCAAAGCCTGCAGGCCTACCGGCGTGACCTGACACTGTACGCGGGTTGGCTGGCCGGTCAGCCCCCGCTCGGCGGGCCGCCAGGCGCCGCGGGCCCGCCCAGCCTGCTGGACAGCACCGAAGCGCACTTGCTGGCCTATGCCGCGGCGCGCCACGCTGGCAGCCGCGCCACCAGCGCCAACCGGCGCTTGACGGTCTTCCGCCGGTTTTTCCGCTGGGCCTTGCGCGAGCGCTTGGCCAGCGCCGACCCCACGCTGAAGCTGCTGGCCGCGCGCCAGCCGCTGCGCGTGCCCAAAGTGTTGAGTGAAGCCCAGGTGGACGCTTTGCTCAACGCGCCCGATGTCGATGCACCGCTGGGGCTGCGCGATCGCGCCATGCTGGAGTTGATGTACGCCAGCGGCTTGCGCGTGAGCGAGTTGGTGGGCTTGAAGACCTTGCACCTCAGCCAGCACGAGGGCGTGCTGCGCGTCATGGGCAAGGGCAGCAAGGAGCGCTTGGTGCCTTTCGGTCAGGAGGCCGGGCTGTGGCTGCAGCGGTACCTGCTCACGGCCCGTGCAGGTTTGTTGCAAGGCCAGGCCAGCGAGGCGCTGTTCGTCACCGTGCGCGGTGCCGGCATGACCCGCCAGATGTTCTGGCAACTGGTGAAGAAACACGCCTTGCGCGCCGGGATCACAGCCCCGCTGTCGCCGCACACCCTGCGCCACGCGTTCGCCACGCATTTGTTGAACCACGGCGCCGACCTGCGCGCTGTGCAACTGCTGCTGGGCCATGCCGACATCGGCACCACCACCATCTACACCCACGTCGCGCGCGAGCGCTTGCGGCAACTGCATGCGGCCCACCATCCCCGCGGGTGATGCCGTTGGGGGGGGAGGCGTGGTGGCCCGGCGAATGGGCGTGAAAAAGCCGACCCGCAGGTCGGCTTCTTGGGGATCGGGGTACCGGGCCGGAGCCCGGTGTTCGATCAGAAGTTGTGGCGCAGGCCCACAGCCATGGAGCTGAAGTCGCCGCTCGTGCCGTACACCTTCTTGGCGTCGTCCACCTTGGTGTAGAAAGCGTAGACCTTGGTGCGCTTGCTCAGGTTGTAGTTGTAGCCCAGCGTGAACTGGCTGGCATCGCTGCCGGCCAGCTTGCTGAATTCACCGGCCGAGCCGTAGTTCACGTGGAACTCCGACGCGCCCATGTTGTAGGCGGCGCTCAGGCGGAACAGGGTGTGGTCGCCCAGGGTGGCGTCGTCGTGCTGTTGCACGTAGCCGCCGAACACGAAAGCACCGGCTTCGTACAGTGCGCGGGCCGCGAACTGGTTGCTGTCGCCGTTCTTCTCGTAGCCGAAGCCCAGTTGCAGGGCGCCCAGGGCGTAGTTGATGGCCAGGTCGGCGGTCTTGGCGCGGCCACCGCCTTCACCGGCGGTGATGGCACCTTCGATCGACAGACCCTTCACCAGCTCGGGCAGGCGGTAGGCCACCTTGTTGCCGTTGCGGCCCAGGTAAGCGTACAGCTTGTCTTCCGAGTTGCCGGTGTCGTGGTTGTGCATGCTGATGTAATCAGCGGTGGCGAAGTAGGCTTCGCTGGTGAAGTTGCCCAGGCGGATCATGCCGAACGAACCCTGCAGGTTCACTTCGCTCTGGCGGCCCCAGAACGAGCTGGCGGCGGTGCCGGTGTCCACGTTGAAGCCGTGTTCCAGGATGAAGTTGGCCTTCAGACCACCACCCAGGTCTTCCGTGCCTTTGAAGCCCAGGCGGGAAGCGTTGTTGACCAGTTGCTTGCTTTCGGCGCCGTTGGCGTCGATGGCTTCGGCCGTCACGTTCAGGCGGCCATAGATGGTCACGCTGCTTTGGGCGAAGGCGCCGGTGGCCAGCAGGGTGGCGGCAGCGGCCAGGAGAGTGCGCTTCATGCTCGTTCCTTTACGTTGGATTCGTGAATGGGTACTCGTGTCAGGCCTTGCTGCACTGCACGAAGACCACCCTAGTTTAGGGGGCGTACCGGTGAAAACCCGCAGGGAGTTCACTGTGCCGGCGCCGAATGTCCCGTAAGTGATGCTTTGCCGCAACACTGTCCCGGCGTGGTCCGCCGCGGTGTTGCGGTGGCGGCCATCGGGGAAAATCCGGCCATGGACCACAACTTTCTTTCTGCACTGGTGCTGCTGCTGCTGGTGCTGGACCCGTTTGGCAGCCTGCCCATCTTCATTGCCGTGATGCGCGGCGTGCCGCCAGAGCGGCGCCGCTTCGTGGCCTTGCGCGAGGTGAGCATCGCCTTTGTGGTGCTGGCCATCTTCATGGTGGGCGGCCAGGCTTTCCTGGAGGTGATGCGCCTGTCGGAGCGCTCGCTCGAGGTGGCCGGCGGCGTCATCCTGGGCATCATCGCGATGCGCATGATCTTCGCCAGCGGTGGTGAGATCTACGCCGCCGACGGCAGCGGCCGCGAGCCCTTCATCTTCCCCCTGGCCGTGCCTTTGCTGGCCGGCCCTTCGGCCATGGCCACAGTGCTGCTGCTCGCTTCACGCCAGCCCGACAAACTGCTGTCATGGTTCGGTGCGTTGTCGGTGGCCATGGTGGTGTCGGGCGTGGTGTTGCTCAGCGCCGACCGGCTGCGCAAGCTGCTGGGCGCCTCCATGGTGTCGGCGCTGGAGAAGCTGATGGGCTTGGTGTTGACGGCCGTGGCGGTGGAGATGGTGCTCGCGGGCTTGAAGCGCTATTTCTTCGAACCCTGACAGCCTGGCCGGGCCGGGCCCTGAAAAGCAAAAGCCGCCTTCTCAGTCCGTGTCAAAACGGCTGCAACGGCCACCGTCAGCAAAACGCCCTGAACCATCGGGGCGTTTTTGTTTGTGGACGCCAAACCGATAGGCGGCGCGGGACGTGATGCGTTAGCGTGTTTTGGCAAACGCTTAGGTGGCATCCTTACT
>JBKCUM010000012.1:0-25127 GCA_046318395.1 Rubrivivax sp. | reverse complement strand
CAGGCGCCCGCGCCCACCGAGATCTACCCAGGGCACGCGCGCGGGAGCGTCCGCGGCGTAGACGAGCCCGGAGCGGTCCACCAGTTCGTTCCAGGTGGCCGAGGGGTGGATGTTGACCTCGATGACGCCGGGGTCGGGCGTGACCTGCAGCAGCTTCAGGCGCGGGTCGCGCGGGGGCGGGTAGCCTTCCAGCACGAGCTTGACGCCCTGCTCGGCAGCCGTGGCCTCCACGGCCTGCAGCAGGGCAAGGTAATCCTCCAGGTGCTGCAGCGGTGGCATGAAGACGTACAGCACCCCGCTGCGCCCACCATGCTCGCGCTCGGCGCGCGGGCCGTTGGCGCGCTGCGGGTCGCGCACCTCCACGCACAGCGCCGTGCGGGTGATGCCAGGGGTGGACTTGCCCCGCTGCGGTGCCTGAGGCTCCACCACGCCCGGGATCTGGTTGCGCAGGGCCACGGGCGCATTCAACTGCGCACGGGGTGCGAACGGGTCCACCTCGCCCGCCGCCGGGCGGTCCTCAGGGGCCGCCCAGGGCAGGGAATCCAGCGGCAGGCGGTAGCCCATGGGCGAGTCGCCCGGAATGAGGTACATGCGCTCGTCCCGCAGGAACCAGCGGCCCGAGATCCAGCGGGGCAGCGCATCGCCGGCCACCCACTCGCGCTGCAAGGGCAGCACATAGCCCGTGGCGGCGTCCAGCCCTTGCGTGAAGACGCGGCGCAGCCGGGCACGCTCCAGCTCGTCGTCCAGCTTGGATTCGAACGGGTCCACGTTCACCGGCAGGCGGCGCTCGCGCCACAGGTAGTACCAGGCGTCCTCGTAGCCGGGCTGCACCAGGTCCTCGTCCAGCCCCAGGCGGCGCGTGAGGGCGACCATGAAGGCGTGGGCGTCGGCGCCGGTGTAGCGGTGGGTCTGGCGCTCGTCGGCAAACAGCGTGGGGTCGGTCCAGCAGGGCTGGCCATCGGCGCGCCAGCAGATGGACAGGGCCCAGCGCGGCAGTTGTTCGCCCGGGTACCACTTTCCCTGGCCGAAGTGCAGGAACCCGCCCCGACCGTAGCGCTCCATCAGGCGGTGCGTGAGTTCCGAGGCCAGGCCGCGCTTGGTGGGGCCCAGGGCATCGGTGTTCCATTCCGCACCATCGCGGTCGTCCACCGAGACGAAGGTGGGCTCGCCGCCCATGGTCAGGCGCACGTCACCGGCCTGCAACTGCGCATCCACGGCCTCGCCCAGGCGCTGGATGTCGGCCCACTGCGCCTCGGTGTAGGGCTTGGTGACGCGCGGCGATTCGTAGATGCGCGTGATCTCCATCTGGTGCGAGAACTCCACCTCGCACTCGTCCACCGCGCCACTGACCGGCGCAGCGCCCGAAGGCTCGGGCGTGCAGGCCACGGGGATGTGGCCCTCACCGGCCAGCAGGCCCGAAGTCGGGTCCAGCCCGATCCAGCCCGCCCCGGGCAGGTAGACCTCGCACCAGGCGTGAAGGTCGGTGAAGTCCACCTCGGTGCCGGAGGGGCCGTCCAGCGCCTTCACATCCGGCTTGAGCTGGATCAGGTAGCCCGAGACGAAGCGCGCCGCCAGCCCCAGGTGGCGCAGGGTCTGCACCAGCAGCCAGCCGGTGTCGCGGCAAGAGCCCGAGCCGTTCTCCAGCGTCACCTCCGGGGTTTGCACACCGGGTTCCAGGCGGATGAGATAGTAGATCTCGCGCTGCAGGCGCTGGTTCAGGCCGACGATGAAGTCGATGGTGCGCTGCTCTTTCAGCGGCACGCTGGCCACGAAGGCCTTCAGGCGTGGCGTCAATTCACCGGCCACCAGGTAGGGCGCCAGGTCGTGCTTGAGCTCGGGCTGGTAGGTGAACGGGAAGTTCTCGGCCGACGGCTCCAGGAAGAAGTCGAAGGGGTTGTAGACGGCCATCTCGGCCACCAGGTCCACGGTGACCTTGAACTCGGTGGTCTGCTCGGGGAAGACCAGGCGCGCCAGGTGGTTGGCAAAGGGGTCTTGTTGCCAGTTGATGAAGTGGTTGCCGGGCTCGATGCGCAGCGAGTAGCTGAGGATGGGCGTGCGGCAATGCGGCGCCGGGCGCAGGCGCACCACCTGCGGCGACAGGCCGACGCGGCGGTCGTAGCGGTAGTGCGTGACGTGGTTCAGCGCGACGTGGATGGACACTTGCAAGCTCCTGGGCGATGGCGGCGTGCTGGCAGGGTTGCAAGCTCCGGGCCATCATGGCCGATCCGGGGGATCGGCGGCTGTTACATGATGCCAGTAACGCCGAGCCTGTTGCCTGTGGCAAACCGCAGCGCTCAAGCTTTGGCCGGCCGGCCAGGTGAAGGCGCCACAGCGGTCGCTGCGCCAGACCGGGATGCCACGTTCGGCGTAACGCGCCAACACATCGGGCGCCGGGTGCCCGAAACGGCTGCGGTAGCCGGCCTGCACCACCGCGGCCTGTGGCGCCACGGCGTCCAGGAAGGCGGCGGTGGAAGACGTGCGGCTGCCATGGTGCGGCACCAACAGCAGCGTGCTGGCCAGGGCGGCCGGTCGCACGCCGGCCTGTTGCACCAGGGCGGTTTCCTGCGCGGCTTCGATGTCGCCGGTCAGCAAGGCGCTGCCCTGGGGTGCACTCACCTTCAGCACACAGCTCACGGTGTTGGGCTTCACACCTTGCAGCGCGGCGCCGGGTGCAGGGTGCAGCACCTCGAAGTGCACACCGTCCCAGCTCCAGCGCTGGCCGGCGGCACAGGTGTGGTGGGGCAGGCCCGGCTGCAGCAGCGGGTGGCCGGGCTCCAGCGAGGTGTGCAGGGCGCGCACCGGCCAGGCCGCCAGCAGGCTGGCGGCGCCGCCCACGTGGTCGGTGTCGCGGTGGCTCAGCACCAGGCGGTGAATGGCCGTTTCGCCACGGTGGCGCAGCAGCGGCAGCAGCACTCGCTGGCCGGCGTCGTTGTCGGGCGAGACCGCCGGACCGGTGTCGAAGACCAGCAGGTGGCGTGCCGTGCGCACCAGCACGGCCGTGCCCTGGCCCACATCGGCCGCCACCAGTTCGAACGTGCCCAGCGGCGGCCGCGCCACCGCCGGCCACAGCAAGGGCAGCATCAGCGGCAGGCCCCAGGCGCGGCTGTGCCAGGGCACGGGCCACAGCAGCAGCACCGCGCCCCACAACCCGGCCACGGCGGCCCAGGCCGGCGCCGCCGGTGTGGTCCACACCGCCCAGGGCCAGGCCGCCGCCCACTGCAGCGCGGCCACCATGGCCTGAACCGCCGCCGCGGCGGGCACCCACAACGGCGGCCACAGCAGCCCCAACAAGGCCAGCGGCGTGATGCACAGCGTGACCAGCGGAATGGCCACCAGGTTGGCCGCGAACCCCACCAACGACAGCTGCTGAAAGAACAACAGCGACAACGGGGCCAGGCCCACGGTGGCGATGGCCTGGGAACGGCAGGCTGCCACCAAGGCCCCGGCCGCGCCGGCCGTCACGGCAGACCATGCCCCCACACGGGCCGGCCCGCTGGCGCTGAGCTGCCCCGATGCCGGCGGCCGGCCACGGTGGGCGCGCGCGGGCTCCGACCACACCAACAAGGCCACGGCGCCAAAGGACAACCAAAACCCGGCCTGCAGAAAGGCCCAGGGATCCACCGCGCTCACCACCACGGCCGCGGCCAGCAGCACGGCCAGCGCGGGCCAGCGCAAACCCCGGCTGTGCAACACCGCCACGGTGACCAGCATCCACACCGTGCGCTGGGCTGGCACGCCCCAGCCGGCCAGCAGCGCGTAGGCCGTGGCCAACACCACACCGCCCCAACGTCCGGCCACGGGCGCTGGGCAACGGTGCAGCGCAGACGCACTGCAACGCCACAGCCGGCGCACCAAGGCGGCGGCCAGCCAGGCGAACATGGTGACGTGCAGGCCGGAGATGCTCATCAGGTGCGCCACACCGGTGAGGCGGAAGGTGTCCCAGTCGGCCCGTTCGATGGCGGCCTGGTCGCCCAGGGCCAAGGCCGCCAGCACGCCGGCCGCGGTGGGGTCGGCCACCTGGGCCATCAGCCGGTCGCGCAGGGCCTGGCGGGCCCGGGCCAGGGCTTGGCCGGGCGGCCACAGCGGCTCACCGGCCTGGGGTGGCAAGCGCAGCAGCACAGCGCCCGGCACGGCCCGCACGGTGCCGGTGGCCCCCAAGCCGCGTTCGAACAGCCAGCGCTCCAGGTCGAAGCCCCCGGGGTTGGCCAGACCGTGGGGCTGGCGCAGGCGCACCGTGAAGCGCCAGGTCTCGCCGGCGCGCAGTGGCACGCCTGGCCCCCGCACCAAGCCCTCGCCATCAAAGCCCCGGAACCAGGCCAGCGACACGCGCGGTGGCAGGGCCACCGGCTGGCCATTCAGTTCGGCGTGTTGCACCTGGAACTCGAAGCGCATGCCTTGCAGGCCCTCGCGTGGCAGGTCGGCCACCACGCCCTGCACCACCACGTCGCGCCCTTCCAAGTCCGGGGCCAGGCGCTCTGCCACCTGGGCACTGGCACGCCAGGCGGTGCTGCAGAAGGCCAGGGCCAACACGCCACACGCCCCCACCACCAGCACTCCCCCCAGCACCCAGGCCGGCCCCCACGGCCACCCGGCCCGGTGGCCCCGCTTCAACGCCCACCCAGCGCACAGGGCCAGCAAGCCGCCCCCGCAGGCGCCCCAGGCGCTGTGGTCGGCAGGCCAGAGCTCGGCCTGCTGCAACTGCAGGGCCACGCCCGCACACCACGCCAGCGCCGCGCCCGTGGCGAGCCCGCCCAGCCCGAGCGCGCCACGTGGGGCGGGGCTGGCCCCCACAGGCGCTGGTGGCGTCGCAGGGGCGGCTGGCGTGGGTGGCCCGGGCATCGCGGCGTGCATGGCGGCCACTGTAGGCAGCGGCCTGCGCGGCCACACCGGCCCCGATGGGGGCCGGTCGGGGGAGGTGGCGCCCACACCGGCCTGCGGCCCACCACCCCCACAAGAGGGGCCTGGCCCGCGGTGTAGCATGCCGCGCCCCACCGTGGCCGCCGGCATGGCCGGTGGCGCCACCGACCCGCACCTCTTCCGCTGAAAGGCCCCCCATGACCACCACCTCCATCGCTGAACGCCTGGCCGCACTCGGCATCACCCTGCCCGCCGTGGCCACGCCGGCCGCCGCCTACGTGCCCTTTGTGCGCACCGGCAACCTGGTGTTCATTTCGGGCCACATCGCCAAGAAAGACGGCAAGGCCTGGGTCGGTCAGCTGGGCCTGACCATGGGCACCGAAGAAGGCCAGGCGGCGGCACGCGCCATCGCCATCGACCTGATGGGCACGCTGCAGGCCGCCGCCGGCTCGCTGGACAACGTGGCGCGCATCGTGAAGGTGATGAGCCTGGTGAACAGCACGCCCACCTTCACCGAACAGCACCTGGTGACCAACGGCTGCAGTGAACTGCTGGGCCAGGTGTTCGGCCCCGAGGTGGGTGCGCACGCACGCAGCGCCTTCGGTGTGGCCCAGATTCCGCTGGGTGCCTGCGTGGAAATCGAGCTGATCGCGGAACTCCGCGCCTGAAACGCGGCTCCACCGTAGCCCTTGCTCCACGTCCCAGCGCCGTACCCGATGAAAAGAACCGATCTCCTGCTGGCCGGCGGCGCGCTGGCCAGCCTGGGCGCCGTGGGCGCGGCCCTGGTCAGCCAGCACCACTTCAACATGCAGCCCTGCCCCTGGTGCGTGTTCCAGCGGCTGCTGTTCGTGCTGATCGCCGTGGCCTGTGGCATCGGCCTGCTGTGGCGCAGTGCGCTGGGCCGGCGCGTGGGCGCCGCGCTCGTGGATGCGCTGGCCCTGGGCGGTGTAGCCGCGGCCACCTGGCAACACTTCGTGGCCGCCGCCAAGGACAGCTGCAACATGACGCTGGCCGAACAGCTCATCGCCGCGCTGGGCCTGGACGAGCGCTACCCGGGCGTTTTCATGGCCATGGCCAGCTGCGCCGACGCGAAGGTGAACCTGCTGGGCCTGCCCTACGAAGCCTGGAGCGGCGCGCTGTTCCTGGCGCTGATGGGCATGGCCTGGGCCGTGCTGCGTCAACCCGAGCACTGAAGCGCGGCCCACACCCGGGGCCTGCCCGACCCGGCCTGCGCCTGCGCTAAAAGGCAGCCCTGCCACCCACAGCCCCGCAGACAGGGCTTCACACAAACCCAGGGAGACCCGCTTGCCAACCCCTCCGACGTCGATCCGCCACCTGGCCGCGTGCTGGGCTGCAGCCTGCCTGAGCGGGGCCCCGCTCGCCTGGGCCAACCCGCCGGCCAACGCCAGCGCTGGGCGCAAGCCGCCGCCGGCTTCGGCCTTCTTCTCGCAGCAGGTGTTCGCCGAAGCCAAGCTGTCGCCCGACGGCCGCCACGTCGCCGCCACGGTGGGCAGCACCACGCTGCCACCCCGCCTGGTGGTGCTGCCGCTGGACACGCTGAAGCCGCAGGCGGTCGCGGGCTTCGGCGACTCCGGCGTGGGCCGCTTCAGCTGGGTGAACGCCGAGCGCCTGGTGTTTGCGCTGGACGACTCGCACAAGGCCTGGGGCCAGCGCGAGTACGCGCCCGGCCTGTTCGCCGTGAACCACGACGGGCAGCGCTTCCGCCAGTTGGTGAACACCATGGGCGAAGGCTTTGTCCGCGATGGCGACAACCTGGCACCTTTGCTGCCCTGGAAGACCTTCCTGCTGGGGCCGGTGGGTGCGCAAGACAGTCCTTGGGTGCACGTGGTGGTGCCCGAGGTCATCACCACCCAGGAGGTGGGCTACATCCACCTGCAGCAACTGCACACCGGCCATGGCCAAGTGCGCGATGTCGACACCCCTGCGCACGCGGTGGAGTGGCTGTTCAACGCACAGGGCCAACCGCAGTGGGTGTTCACAGAACGCCAGGGGCGGGTCGGCGTGCACCGCCGCCAGCCCGACGGCACCTGGCTGAAGGTGGCCGATGTCGACGGCCTGGACGGCCTGCCGTTCGCACCCACCGCCCTGGACGCTGGGGGCCAGGTGTTCGCCACCGCGCGCGACGAGGCGGGCCGCGACGCGCTGTTCCGCCTGAACCCGGACACCGGCAGCGTGCAGCAGCCCGCGGTGCTGGCCTCGCCCGACTTCGACGTGCACGCCACCCCGGTGATGGGCCCCGGCGGCCGGGTGCTCGGCTGGCGCTACCTGGCCGACGCCAGAACCACGCACTGGCTGGACGCGGGCATGCAAACCCTGCAAAGCCAGGTGAACCAGCGGCTGCCCCACACCGTGAACGAACTGTCGGTGCCCAGCCAGGCCGCGCCCACCCAGGTGCTGGTGCGCGCCTACTCAGACCGGCAACCCGACAAGTTCTACCTGTACGAAACAGCCACACGCCGCCTGCGCGCGCTGGGCGAGGCCCGCCCCGACATCGACGCCAGCGCCATGGGTGGCACCGACGTGGTGAAGGTACGGGCGCGCGATGGCCTGCTGCTGCCCACGTGGATCACCCTGCCGCCGGGGCTGGACCTGAAAACCGCACGCAACCTGCCCATGGTGGTGCTGGTGCACGGCGGCCCCCACATGCGCGGACGGGAATGGCGATGGCAGGCCGAAGCCCAGTTTCTGGCCAGCCGCGGCTACGTGGTGCTGGAGCCCGAGTTCCGCGGCAGCCGGGGCTATGGCGACGCCCACTACCGGGCCGGCTGGAGACAATGGGGCCTGAAGATGCAGGACGACATCGCCGACGCCACGCGCTGGGCCGTGGGCCGCGGACTGGTCGATGGCCGCCGGGTCTGCATCGCCGGCGGCAGCTATGGCGGCTATGCGGCGCTGATGGGCCTGGTGAACGACGCGGCGCTGTACCGCTGTGCCGTCAGCTGGGCCGGCCCCACCGACCTGGGGCTGCTGTACTCCATCGGTTGGAGCGACACCTCCGCCGAACGCAAGCAGCTGGACATGCCGCGCCGCATCGGCCACCCGGTGCACGATGCCGCGCAGTTCAAGGCCACCTCGCCGCTGCAACAGGCCGCGCGCATCCAGGCGCCGGTGCTGCTGGCCTATGGCCGGCGTGACCTGCGCGTGCCGATCGACCACGGTGAAAAGCTGCGCGACGCGCTGAAGGCCGCGGGGCGCCCGCCGCTGTGGATCGAGTACGCCGAAGAAGGCCACGGTTGGGCCTTGGCCGCCAACCGCATCGACTTCTGGCAGCGCGTGGAAGCCTTCCTGGCGCAGCACCTGACGACGCCGCAGCCCTGACGGCCGGCTGCACGGCGGCCGCCAGGCCCCGCTCAGCCCCGCTCAGGCCCTCAGGCCTTCACGCTCGGGGCCAGCCCTTCACGCCACACCACCGGGCTGCACCGCGCCACCACGGCCAACGCCGCCATCACCCCGGTGAAGGCCAGTGCCGTGGCCACCGGGCCCACGTGTTCGGCCATCCAGCCGCACAAAGCCGCGCCCACCGGGTACAGCACGTTGGCGGCGAAGCGGAAGGCGCTGTTGACGCGGCCTTGCAGGCCGTCGGGGATCATCGCCAGCCGGCGGCTGAGCTGCACCACGTTGTACAGCGGGCCGCAGAACATCATCACCGCGAAAGCCGCGGCCAGCGTCCACGGGCCCGGGGCGAAGGCCAGCAGCGGCAGCATCAGCGCCTGCACGGCCAGGGTGCCGGCGATGACCTGGCCAAAGCTGAAACGCCGCGCGAACCAGCCCCCGGCCAAGGCGCCCAGCAGGCCGCCGGCGCCGCTGGCGCTGAAGACCAGGCCGATCTGCGCCTCGGTGGCCTGCTGGGCCTGCGCCAGCACGATGACCAGCAGCGGTATCGCCGCCATCGCGAAGTTCGACAAGCAGGTGATGCCGGCGATGCGGCGCACCAGCGGCTGCTGCCACAACCAGCGCAGGCCCACCATCATCTCGGCGCGCAGGTCGCGCGGGCCGGTGGCCGCGGCGGCGGCCAAAGGTGTGCGCAGGCGCCACACACACCAGGCCGAGACCAAATGGCCCAGCACGTCGGCCGCAAAAGGCCAGGCGCGCCCCCCGTGCTGCATCAGCCAGGTGCCCAGCGCCGGCCCGGCGATGGCCGCGCCGGAATGCCCGGCCTGGTTCTGGGCGATGGCCTGGGGCAGCTGCACCGTGGCCACCACCTTGGGCAGGGCCGCCACCTCGGCTAGGTTGAAGAACACCATGCACACGCCCTGCAGCACGGCCACGGTGTACAGGTGGCCCAGCGTCAGCGTGTCCAGCGCCAGCGCCACCACCAGGCTCAGCGTGGCCGCGGCGCGCGCCAGGTCGCAGACCAGCATCACACGCCGGCGGTCCCAGCGGTCCACCCACACGCCCACGGGCAGGCTCAGCAGGATGTAGGGCACGATGCCCAGCGCCGAGGCGAAACCCGCGGCGGTGGCCGAACCCGTCATGGCCAGCACCAGCAGCGGCACCACGATGCCCGAGGCGCTGCTGCCCAGCGTGGCGCCCACCTGGCCGGTCCACAGCCGCATGTATTCGGGCTGGCGCCACAGCGGTGGCAAAGGTTCGGGCACTGCGGCGGGCGCCGGTGGCGCAGGCACGTCGGCGTTCAACGCGGGCCCGGTGCCACCGGGGTCCGCGGGAGGGCCAGGCTGCCCGGCCCCGCTCAAGCCAGCCCCAGCACCTTCTGCATGCCGTCCACGGCCTTGCCTTTGCGGGCACGTTTGCCCACGTGCGCGGCCAGGCCGGACAGGCGCAGCAGCTCTTCCTTGGGCTTGGCACCGCGGCCGGTGCCCAGCACCGTCACCTGGTCCACCATGGGTTGCACGGCCAGCAATGGCGCTTGGGCGTCGATGTCGGCCATCAGCGTCAGGCCACGGCCGCCGTTGGGCTGCAGCTTCAGCTCGTCCAGTGCAAACACCAGCAGTCGGCCGTCGGCCGACAGGCAGGCCAGCTGCTTGTGCGTGGCGTTCATGGGCTGCGGCGCCAGCAACTGGTCGCCGTCTTCCAGCGTCAGGAAGGCCTTGCCGCCGCGGTTGCGGCCGTGCATGTCGCCGGCCTTGGCCAGCAGGCCGAAACCACCGCTGTTGGCCAGCAGCAGCGTGCGTTCTGCCGGGCCGGCCCAGTAGTGCGCCACCTGCGTGCCGGCTTCCAGGTCCACCAGCGTGGTGATGGGCACACCGTCGCCGCGGCCACCCGGCAAGGTGCTGGCGGCCACGCTGTACACGCGCCCGCTGCCCTTGGCCGCCGTGCCGAAGACCAGCAGCGTGTCCACGCTGCGGCAAGCGAAGGTGGCGTACAGGCTGTCGCCGGCCTTGAAGGCCAGGCCGCTGACGGCCACGTCGTGGCCCTTCAGCGCACGCACCCAGCCCTTGGCACTGACCACCACCGTCACCGGTTCGTCCACCACCTTCACCTCGGCCACGGCGCGGCGCTCTTCTTGGATGAGCGTGCGGCGGTCGTCGCCGTGCTGGCGCGCGTCGGCCTCGATCTCCTTCACCAGCAGCCGCTTCAGCGCCGCCGGGCTGCCCAGGATCTCTTCCAGCTTGGCCTGCTGGCCGCGCAGGTCGGCCAGCTCTTGTTCGATCTTGATGGCCTCCAGCCGCGCCAGTTGGCGCAGGCGGATTTCCAGGATGTCCTCGGCTTGGCGGTCGCTCAAACGGAAGCGTTCGATCAGCGCCGGCTTGGGCTCGTCGGCGTTGCGGATGATGTGGATGACCTCGTCGATGTTCAGCAGCACCAGCTGCCGGCCTTCGAGGATGTGGATGCGGTCCAGCACCTTGTTCAGCCGGTGCTGGGTGCGGCGCTGCACCGTGGTCTGGCGGAAGGCCAGCCACTCCACCAGCATCTGGCGCAGGCTCTTCTGCACCGGGCGGCCATCCAGGCCGATCAGCGTCAGGTTCAGCGGGCTGTTGGTCTCCAGGCTGGTGTGGGCCAACAGCGTGGTGATCAGCTCTTGCTGTTCCACCGCGCGGCTCTTGGGCTCGAAGACCAGGCGAACCGGCGCGTCTTTGCTGCTTTCGTCGCGCACCGCGTCCAGCACCGACAACACCGTGGCCTTCAGCTGCAGCTGGTCTTGCGTCAGCGCCTTCTTGCCGGTCTTGACCTTGGGGTTGGTCAGCTCTTCAATTTCTTCCAGCACCTTCTGCGCGCTGGTGCCGGGTGGCAGCTCGTTCACCACCAGCTGCCACTGGCCCCGCGCCAGGTCTTCGATGACCCAGCGTGCGCGCAGCTTCAGGCTGCCACGGCCGCTGGTGTAGGCCGCGCGGATGTCGGCCGCGCTGCTGATCAACTGCCCGCCCCCGGGGAAGTCCGGGCCGGGCAGCAGGGTGAAGAGTTCGTCGTCGCTGAGGGCTTCGTCTTTCAGCAGCGCCACCGCGGCAGCGGCCACTTCGCGCAGGTTGTGGCTGGGCAGTTCGGTGGCCAGGCCCACGGCGATGCCGCTGGCGCCGTTCAACAGCACGAACGGCAGGCGCGCGGGCAGTTGGCGGGGTTCTTCGGTGCTGCCGTCGTAGTTGGGCTGGAAGTCGACCGTGCCTTCGTCGATCTCGTCCAGCAGCAGCCGGGCGATGGGCGCCAGCCGCGCTTCGGTGTAGCGCATGGCCGCGGCGCCGTCGCCGTCGCGGCTGCCGAAGTTGCCCTGGCCGTCGATCAGCGGGTAGCGCTGGGAGAAGTCTTGCGCCATGCGCACCAGGGCGTCGTAGGCCGCGGTGTCGCCGTGCGGGTGGTAACGGCCCAGCACGTCGCCCACCACACGGGCGCTCTTCACCGGCTTGGGGCCACCGGCCGTGGTGAAGCCCAGGCCCATGCGGGCCATGGAATACAGGATGCGGCGCTGCACCGGCTTCTGGCCGTCGCACACGTCGGGCAGGGCCCGGCCCTTCACCACGCTGAGCGCGTACTCCAGGTAGGCACGTTCGGCGTAGTTCGCCAGCGACAAGGCGTCGGCGGGGTCGGCAGGGGGGGTGGAAAACAGGTCGGTGGTCATCGGTGAACCGGGCGTCGGGCGCTGCGGGTGCGCCAGGGCGCTGCACGGCGGGCGCCGGCAGCCAAGCCCGCCAGTTTAGCGAGGGTGGGCGCCGCCGCCGGCGACCGGCGGGCCCAGGCCGCGGGGTCTGCAAGTGGCCACCAGGGCCTGGGCCATGCGGGGCAACAGGGCGGCAGCGGCGCTACAGGCGCCCGAGGCCGCCCGAAGGCGCAGGCTCAGCCGCCCTCTTGCAGGCGGATCTGGCGCACCTGCGTGTGCTGGCTGCGCTGCAGCAAGGCCCAGTACAGCTCCACCACCAGGTGCACATGGGCCCGCGTTTCTTCAAATGGCGGCAGTTCACCGCCGTGCCGGCGCACATTGCCTTCACCCGCGTTCCAGGCCGCCAACGCGATGTCGATGCGGCCATGGCGCTTCAGCAGGTCGGCCAGCATGCGGGCGCCGGTGTGGATGTTGGTGCGCGGGTCCAACAAACGCTCTTCGGGCGGACGCTGCCGCTCTTGCGGCGTGGCGTAGCGCTGCGCGCTGTCCACGGTGATCTGCATCAGGCCCAGCGCCCCGCGCGGGGACTCGGCCCGCGGGTTGAAACCCGACTCCACGGCGATCAGGGCCTTCAGCAAGGCGACGTCCACGCCGTACAAGCGGCTGGCCTCGCGCAACCAGGGCTGCAGGGCTTTCACCTCGGGGGCGATGTCCAGCCAGGTCAACAGGCGGTTGGCGCTGTCGGTCTTGCCCGGCACCCGCAGAGCGCCGCTGCCGGGCTGCGCGGACAGCACCAGTTGGTAGCGGGCGTCCAGCGGCCGCGGCGCGAAATGGGCGACGCCGTGGCCGTCCACAAAGCCCCACAACTCGGTGCTGCGCGCAGGGGGTGCGCCGGGTGGAGCACCGGGTGGAGCACCAGGTGGTGCGGTGTCCCCGGCCGCCACGGCAGGGGCCACCGAGGGCGGCCCGTGGGGGAGGTCGGCGGCCAGGGCGTTGGTCGGTGGCGCAGGGCGCCCAGACGGCACCGGGCTGGCCGTGGCCGTGGCCAGCCCTGGGGCCGGTAGCGGCATCACACAGGCCACCAAGGCCCACAGGCTGCCGCCCACGGCCAGGGCCGTCATGGCCTGGTGTTGGCGGCGCAGGCCTTGCAACCGGCGCTGCGCTTGGTGGTGTGCCCGGCGCCGCGCCATGCGGCAGAGTTCGGCCTCGCTCACGCCTCACCTCCGGGGCCCACGGCGGCATCGCCTTCTTGGTCCAGGGCCACACGGGCCTGGTATTCACGGTCCAACATGCTCATCACGATCAGGGCATCGTAGCCATCGACCCCGTCGACCATGGAGCGAACACTCTCCCGAAGCCGCCCTTCTTCGACGAATCCTTCGCTGGCGTACAAGGCTTGGGCGCGCGTGTTCAGCGCCTTCACGTCCAGCCAAAAACGGTGGGCCCGCAGGTCCTGGAAGGCCATGGCCTTGAGCCTGCGCACGCAGGCGCGCCCCAGCCCCTGCCCCTTGGTCTGCAGCACAAGGCGCTTCAGCTCCACGCTGCGGTGCGGGTTGCGGCAGCCCTGCAAGCTGACAAAGCCCGTGCGCTCATAGGCCGGGCCGGCTTCGACGATGAAGTGGCGAAAGTCCGGGAAACGCACCGCGCCTTCGTGCTGCGTGCGGTCCCAGGGCGTGATGAACGGCAGGTTGCGCGCGTCGGTCTCGACCGAATGCACGAAGTCCAGGTCGGACAGCAGCGTGGGCCGCAGGTTCAGCCGCACGGGCAAGACAGCATCGTTCAACACAGGGCCCCGAAAATGAAAAAACCGCAAGGCCTGTCACAGGCGCTTGCGGTTGCAGCATAACGGAGCCCCCGAATGAGGGGGTCAGGGCCAGCCCGGGGCCGGCCCTGCAGGCGTCACACAGCGGGTCAGTTGCCGCAGCCCAGCGTGGCGATGCGGTCGAAGGCGGCGCGGGCCTGCACCAGACCGGCGCCGGTCTTGTTGTCCACGCCCGGGGCGTCGATGTCCAGCGCGCTCTTCTTCAGCGTGCTGCGGATCTGCTCGCCCGTGCACTGCGGGTAGTAGCTCCAAACCAGGGCGGCAATGGCGGAAACGTGTGGCGTGGCCATGGACGTGCCGTTGAACGCGGCGTACTTGGAGGGATCCGGCACGATGCCCACGGAAGCCGACTGGCCCAACTGGGTCAGCATGGTAGCCCCGTCGGCCTGCGTGGCACCCACCGAAGGAATGGTGGTGACGACAGTGCCCATGGTGCCGGCCAGTTCGCCCGCGGTGTTGTTGTAGATGATGGCGCCGATGCCGCCGCTGGCCGTGCAGTTCACCACTTTGTCGGCGAAGCTGATGTTGCCGCGGGAGATCAGGCAGACCTTGCCGGTCATGCTGCCGGCCACAGCGGCTTCACCCAAGCCGAAATCGGCCAAAGGCCCGGTCGCGGACAGGGCCGGCGCACCGTCCATGGCCAAGGTGGGGTAGCTGGTACCACCGACGCTGGTGACGGCCATGCTCTGCAGGTTCGGCGGCACCGTGGATTGCACGGCCACGCCAGGCGCAGCGATCTCGACTTCCGGGTTGTACTGCGAGAACGAGGCCCAAGCCATGCTCGAGTCCACGGCGGCCACCGACATCACGTTGGGGAAGCCCGCGGGGTAGCTCACAGCCGTGGTGCCGGCGTTGCCGGAGGCGGCGATCAGCAGCGCGCCGCGGTTGTACAGTTTGTCCAGGGCGCGCTTTTCAGTTTGGCTGGCCGAACTGCCACCCAAGGACATGGAAACCACGTTGGCACGTGCGCGGGCGCAGGCATTGATGCCGGCCACGATGGTCGAGGTGGAGGCGCTGTCACTGGCGTCGAAGACTTTGGCGATGTACAGGCTGACCTGCTTGTTGCCGTTGACACCCACCACGCCCAGGCTGTTGTTCAGGGCGGCGATGGTGCCGGCCACGTGCGTGCCGTGCGCGCTTTCATCGCTGTTCCAGGTGCCCGAGGTGGTCAGGTTCTTGCCCGCCATGGTGTTGCCGACCAGGTCTTCGTGGCCGCCGTCGATGCCGGAGTCCACGATGCAGACCTTGGGCTTCCAGGCTGGCGTGCCCGTGATCTGATCAGCCTGGGTCAGGGTGATGCCGTACGGCACGGTTTGGGAGGTCGCGGCCACGGCGGCAGCGCTGGCCTTGGCGGCACTGCGGGCGCCTTGGATGGTGCGCACAGCGTCTTCTTCGACGTAGTCCACGGCCTTGGCGGCGCGCAGGTTGGCCAGCGCAGCGCGCGGCAGGCTGATCGCCAGGGCGTCCACATCTTCCAGGTCGCGCACCACGGTGCCGCCCAACTTGGCCACCAAGGCACGCAGCACCGGTGCGCCGTCCAGCTTGTAGGCGACGATCAGACGAACTTGGTCCTTGGCAGGGGCGGCCTGCACGGCGGTACCGGCCAGCAGCGAACAGGCAACGGCCGCGGCAGCGGCCAGGGTCGACATCTTGCGAACAGTCATCATGGCTCCAGAAAGTCCGTGTGCAGGCACACAAAGACCTAACTTTCTGCGGGCCTGCCGTGGTTCGCAACCCCACGTTCACGGGCCTAGGGCAGACCCTCGGCACAGCCTTTGCTTGCAGGCCCAAAGGGCCTGCGCTCAGGCCGCCGCGGCCTCAGAAGCTGTGAATGAACCGGTCGCGCTCGAGCGGCGCGACAGGGCGGTCGGGATCTGGGCGCAAAGCACAGCCATATCCTGAGATATGGCGAGCATTGGCAGCGACGAGCCCGGCCGTCTGGGCGCGTCGAGCGGGCGTGGGTGGTTCGTTCGCAGCTTCTCAGATGTCCACGTCCACGGCGTCGCCGTGCAGTTCCATCAGGTCGCGCCGTGCCTGGGCTTCGCCCTTGCCCATCAGTTTGGTCAGCGAAGCGGTCGTGGCCTCGAAACCTTCGGCGGCGAAGCTCACCGGCAGCAGGCGGCGGGTGTCGGGGTTCAGCGTGGTGTCCCACAGCTGTTCGGCGTTCATCTCGCCCAGGCCCTTGAAGCGGCTGATGCTCCAACTGCCCTCCTTCGCACCTTCCTTGCGCAGCTTGTCCAGCGCGGCCTCCAGTTCGCCTTCGTCCAGCGCGTACAGCTTCACCGCCGGGCGTTTGCCACGGGCCGGGGCATCCACCCGGAACAGCGGCGGCTTGGCCACGTACACATGGCCTTGTTGCACCAGCTTGGGGAAGTGGCGGAAGAACAGCGTCAGCAGCAGCACCTGGATGTGCGAGCCGTCCACGTCGGCGTCCGACAGGCTGCAGACCTTGCCGTAGCGCAGGCCGCTCATGTCGGGGCTGTCGTTCGGGCCGTGCGGGTCCACGCCGATGGCCACGGCGATGTCGTGGATCTCGTTGTTCTTGAACAGCAGGTCGCGCTCCACCTCCCAGGCGTTCAACACCTTGCCGCGCAGCGGCAGGATGGCCTGGGTCTCTTTGTTGCGGCCCATCTTGGCGCTGCCACCGGCGCTGTCGCCTTCGACCAGGAACACCTCGTTGAAGGCCAGGTCGCGGCTTTCGCAGTCGGTCAGCTTGCCGGGCAGCACGGCCACACCGCTGCCCTTGCGCTTTTCCACCTTCTGGCCGGCGCGCTGGCGCGTCTGCGCCTGTTTGATGACCAGCTCGGCCAGCTTGCGACCGTACTCCACGTGCTGGTTCAGCCACAGCTCCAGCGTCGGCTTCACGAAGGTGCTGACGAGACGCAGCGCGTCGCGGCTGTTCAGGCGTTCCTTGGTCTGGCCCTGGAACTGCGGGTCCAGCACCTTGGCGCTCAGCACGAAACTGGCGCGGCCAAACACGTCGTCGGGCATCAGCTTCACGCCCTTGGGCAGCAGCGAATGCAGTTCGATGAAGCCCTTGATGGCGCCGAACAGGCCGTCCTTCAAACCCGCTTCGTGCGTGCCGCCGGCCACCGTGGGAATGAGGTTCACGTAACTCTCGCGCAGCGTGCCACCTTCTTCGGTGAAGGCCACGGCCCAGGCCGCGCCTTCGCCTTCGGCAAAGGCCTCGGTCTCGCTGGCGCTGGCGTACTGCGCGCCTTCGAACAGCGGGATCAGCGTGTCGGCCTGCAGGTTCTGCTGCAGGTAGTCGCGCAGGCCGCCGGCGTACAGCCAGGTCTGCACGTCGCCGGTCTTTTCGGTGGTCAGCGTCACCGTCACGCCCGGCATCAGCACGGCCTTGCTGCGCAGCAGGTGCATCAGCTCGGCGCGCGGCAGCTCGGCGCTTTCAAAGTACTTCGGGTCGGGCCACACGCGGGCGCTGGTGCCGTGTTTGCGTTCGCCGCGTGTGGTGTCGCGCACCGTCAGCGGTTCGATGACGTCGCCACCGCTGAAAGTGAGCTGCGCGTGTTTGCCTTCGCGCCACACCGCCACCTGCAGCCGCGTGGACAAAGCGTTGGTCACGCTGACGCCCACGCCGTGCAGGCCGCCGCTGAAGCTGTAGGCGCCGCCGCTGCCCTTGTCGAACTTGCCACCGGCGTGCAGCCGGGTGTAGACGATCTCCACCACCGGCACCTGTTCTTCCGGGTGCAGGCCGAAGGGGATGCCGCGGCCGTCGTCGTCGACGCTGACCGAGCCGTCGGTGTGCAAGGTGACGGCGATGCGCTGGCCGAAGCCGGCCAAGGCTTCGTCGGCGGCGTTGTCGATGACTTCCTGGACGATGTGCAGCGGGTTGTCGGTGCGGGTGTACATGCCCGGCCGCTGCTTGACGGGCTCCAGGCCCTGGAGGACGCGGATCGAGGCCTCGCCGTAGGCGGCGGGCGTGTTGACGGATTTGGTGGCCATGCCGGCATTCTAGAAAGCCCAGCCGGCGGCCCCAGGCTGCGGCCGATTTCACGGCCAGTGCCACGGCGTGCCAGTCCGCCCCACCGCGGTGGTCTGCAATTGGTTACATTGCGCTTTCACCGATTTCACACCCTGCCGCCCACCCCATCCAGGTGCCGCCGGCCCGCCCGCCACCCACCCGGTGCCGGGCACCAACTTCGACCCACCATGCCCCGCACCACCTCGCCCGCCCTGTCTTTGCCCGCCGTCGTCCGCCTGCTGCCGCTGTGCGCCTGGCTCGCCGCCACCACCGCCAATGCCGCGCCGGTGGTGGACCTGGGGCCGGCCAACGGCTACAGCGCCTTCATCTTCGGCAACGTCGCCGCCATCAACGACGTGGAAGGCCGCATGGCCGTGGGCGGCAACCTGCAGGGCAACGGCTTTTCGCTGGGCTACCGCCTGCCTTCGGGCAGCACCGGCCCGGCCTTGGTGGTGGCCGGCAACGCCCAGTTGGGCAACGGGCGCATCTACGGCACGGCGCCGGTCGGCGTGGCCGACACCACGGCCGGCGCCGGCCCCAACCCCAGCTGGGACCCGGGCCTGCAGCACTACGGCAACGGCTATGGCCTGGTGGGCGGCTCCACCGCCGGTTCCGCCAGCTATCTGGACCTGCGCCAAGGCAGCGCTGGCATCGACTTCAACGCCGCGCGCCAGCAGCTCACCAGCCTGTCGCAACAACTGGCCAGCGCCACGCCCACCGGCCAGGCCCAGCGGCCCTGGTGGGACATCCACCTGCAAGGCAGCGGCGCCGCGGTGGACGTGTTCACCTTGACGCTGGACGGCGCCGCAGGCGGCAGTTCCAGCTTGCCCAGCCTGCTGCTGGACGGCGTGGACCCCGACGCCTGGGCCGTGATCAACATCCTCGACGACGGCGTGGTGAACCTCACCGCGGGCTACGACAACCTGAAGACGCTGCAGGAACGCCAAGGCCGTGTGCTCTTCAACCTGCCCAACGCCAGCGCGGTGAACGTGGGCTTTGTGTGGGGCAGCATCCTGGCCCCGAACGCCGAGTTCCGTGGCCACGGGCACGTGGAAGGCACGGTCATCGGGGCGTCCATCCGCGACGCTTTCGAGATCGGCTGGGAGCCGCCCGTGCCCAACACGCCCCCAGCCGGCGTGCCCACGCCGGGTTCGCTGGCGCTGGCCGGCCTGGGCCTGGGCGTGCTGGCCTGGGCGCAGCGGCGGCGGCGCCAGCCGGGCTGAAGGTCCGGCCCGAAAACCGGCCAGGCGGCGCTCAAGCGGGCCGGGACGACGCCGTCGGTCTGTCGAACCGCATGAACCAGAAGCCGGGCCGCGGCTGCTGGTGGTGCACGGCGCCCAGGCGCAGGTAGAAGCCCGGGCCGTCGGTGCCGAAGTACACGCGCTCGAAACCCTGGGCCCAGGCCTGGGCGCACAGGGCCCGCACCAAGGCCGAGCCGACGCCCTGGCCGCGCCAGGCTTCGGCCACCACCATGCCGGCCAGCCAGGGCCGCCACTCGGGGTGGTCGTCGTCGTCGTTGTCCACCAGGTTCACCACGCCCAGCAGCTGTTCGCCCTGCACGGCCACCAGGCACAGCGGCACGGCGTCGGGCCGGTCGGCCTGCAGCAAACGCTGCGCCATGCGCTCGACGCTGGCGCCGGGCACCGTGGTCCAGAACTCGTGGTGGATGAGCCGGGCCACGGCTTCGCGCAGCGCCGGCCGCTGGTGCAGGTGGTGGATCTGGAATTCGGCCATGCGCCACATCATGCCGGCGCTCACGCGCGGCAGACAAGGCCAGGGCCTCGGCGGTTCAGCCGCGCCAGGCGCCGGCGTAACGTGCGACGGTCAGGCCGTCCATGCTGATCTCGGGCGTCTTGCCCGACACCAAGTCGGCGATGACACGCCCCGTGCCGGCGGCCATGGTCCAGCCCAGCGTGCCGTGTCCGGTGGCCAACATCAGGTTGGCGATGGGCGTGGGGCCGACGATGGGCGTGCCGTCGGGCGTCATCGGGCGCAGGCCGGTCCAGAACGTGGCCTTGGACACATCACCGCCGCGCGGGAACAGGTCGCTGACCACGTGCTCCAGCGTGGCACGGCGGCCGTCGTTCAGCGCCAGGTTGAAGCCCCCCAACTCGGCCGTGCCGCCCACGCGGATGCGGTCGCCCAGGCGCGTGACGGCCACCTTGTGGGTCTCGTCCATCACCGTGCTTTCCGGCGCGCCGCTGGCGTCGGTGATGGGCACGGTGATGCTGTAGCCCTTCACCGGGTAGACGGGGATGCGCAGGCCCAGCGGCGCCAGCAAGGCGGTGGAATAACTGCCGGTGGCCACCAGGTAACGGTCGGCCTTCAGTGTGCCCGCGGCGGTGCGCACGCCGGTGATCTGGCTGGCCGCGCCGGTGCCGCTGCGGTCGATGCCGGCGATGGCGGTGTTCCAGTGGAACTTCACGCCCATCGCGGCGCACATCTCGGCCAGGCGGTTGGTGAACTTGAAACAGTCGCCGGTTTCGTCGCCGGGCAGGCGCAGCGCGCCCACGAACTTCTCTTGCGTGTGCTTCAGGGCGGGTTCGACGGCGCAGAAACCCGCGCGGTCCAGCACCTCAAAAGGCACACCGTAGTCCTTCAGCACGGCGACGTCGCCGCCAATGCCGTCCAGCTGCTTTTGCGTGCGGAACAGCTGCAGCGTGCCCTGGGCGCGGTCGTCGTAGGCGATGCCCGTTTCTGCGCGCAAGGCCTTCAGCACGTCGCGGCTGTATTCGGCGATGGGCACCATGCGGCTCTTGTTCAGGGCGTAGGCGCGCTCGTTGCAGTTGGCCAGCATCATCGCGCCCCAGCGCCACATGGCCGGGTCCAGCAAGGGCTTGATGACCAGGGGCGAGTGCTGCATCAGCATCCATTTGATGGCCTTCAGCGGCACGCCCGGGCCGGCCCAGGGCGAGCTGTAGCCGGGCGACACCTCACCGGCGTTGGCAAAACTGGTTTCCAGCGCCGGACCGGGCTGCCGGTCCACCACCGTCACCTCGTGGCCGGCCCGGGCCAGGAAGTAGGCCGAAGCCACACCGATCACACCACCGCCCAGCACCAGCACCTTCATGCAGCCACCTCTTGCAAGTTTGCCGTTCACTGTAGCCAGGGTTGTGCCAACAACTTGCCCTGTTTTCGAACAGAATCCTTGAATGAATCCCGCTCCAACGCCCGCCCGGTTGTCAATGTCTCAGGTGCTGTTGTGCGGCGCCTTGATCGTCACCCTCAGCATGGGCATTCGCCACGGTTTTGGCCTGTGGCTGCAGCCGGTCACGATGGACCGGGGCTGGAGCCGCGAGACCTTCGCCTTTGCGCTGGCGGTGCAAAACCTGGCCTGGGGCCTGGCCGGCCCGTTTGCAGGCATGCTGGCCGACCGCTTCGGCGCCTTCCGGGTGCTGTTGATCGGCAGCCTGCTGTACGCGCTGGGTTTGGTGCTGATGGCGGTGTCGGCCACGGGCCTGGCCTTCATGGGCAGCGCCGGCATCTTGCTGGGCCTGGCGCAGTCGGGCACCACCTACGCCATCGTCTACGGCGTCATCGCACGCAACGTGTCGGCGGAGAAACGCAGCTGGGCCATGGGTGTGGCCGCCGCCGCGGGTTCGTTCGGCCAGTTCCTGATGGTGCCGGTGGAAAACGGCCTGATCGGCGCCTTCGGCTGGCAGAACGCGCTGTTCATCCTGGGCGTGTCGGCCCTGGCCATCGTGCCGCTGGCCTTTGGCCTGCGTGAACCCCGCGGCGCCGCGGCACCGGGTGGGCACCAGCAGAGCATCGGCTCGGCACTGCGCGAGGCCTTCGCCTACCCCAGCTTCCGCCTGTTGATGGCCGGGTACTTCGTCTGCGGTTTCCAGGTGGTGTTCATCGGCGTGCACATGCCCAGCTACCTGAAAGACCACGGCCTGAGCCCCAGCGTGGCCACCACGGCGCTGGCGCTGATCGGCTTGTTCAACGTGTTCGGCACCTACACGGCCGGCGTGCTGGGCAACAAGCTGGCCAAGCGCCACATCCTGGCCGGCATCTACCTGGCGCGTGCGGTGGCCATCAGCGTGTTCCTGCTGGTGCCACTGTCGCCGGTCAGCGTCTACATCTTCTCGGCGGTGATGGGTTTCCTGTGGCTGTCCACCGTGCCACCCACCAACGCCATCGTGGCGCAAATCTTCGGCGTGCAGTACATGAGCATGCTGGGCGGCTTTGTGTTCCTGAGCCACCAGCTGGGTTCTTTCCTGGGCGTGTGGCTGGGCGGCAAGCTGTACGACGCCACCGGCAGCTACGACGTGGTGTGGCTGATCAGCATCGCGCTGGGCGTGTTCGCCGCGCTGGTGAACCTGCCGGTGCGTGAAACCGCCATCGTGCGGCCGGTGCTGAAAACCGCCTGACGCTGCCATGGCCGCACGCGTTCGCCGCCTCACCGCCTGGGCCGCCGCTGGTTTGGCCCTGGGCGCCGTGTTCCTGGCCTACCTGAACCCGCACACGGTGGTGGACCTGGCCAACCGCGTCTGGGCCTGCTTTTGAACCCACCGGCCCTGGCCACACACGGCAGCGGCGCGCCTTCAGCGTGGGTGCAACGCTGGCTGCACCTGGTGCCGCCCGGCGGCCAGGTGCTGGACCTGGCCTGCGGCAGCGGCCGCCACGTGCGCTGGCTGGCGGCCCAAGGTTTTTCGGTGACGGGTGTGGACCGCGACGCCGCGGCGCTGGCCGGCCTGCAACAAACCCTGGCGGCGCAGGGCCAACAGGCTGAACTGCTGGAAGCAGACCTGGAAAACGGCCCCTGGCCGCTGGCTGGCCGCCGGTTCGACGCGGTGGTCGTCACCAACTACCTGTGGCGTCCCACCGTGCCCCAGGTGCTGGCGCTGCTGAAACCTGGCGCGCTTTACCTGCACGAAACCTTCGCCGACGGCCAGCAACACATCGGCCGGCCCAGCCGGCCAGAATTCCTGCTGCAGCGCGGGGAACTGCTGCGCTGGTGCCAGGGTCTGCAGACCGTGGCTTTTGAAGACGGCTGGCTGGACGGCCCCCCGCGCTGCGTGCAACGCATCGCGGCGCTGAACCCGGTGTCGGCAGACCCCGGGGCGGCGGCTAAAATCGCCGTCTCACCGAATTTGGGCTCCCCATGAAGGCAATTGTTGGCAGCATCGTCGCGTTGGTCACGCCGATGCACCCGGATGGCGCTGTCGACTACGACGGCCTGCGCAAGCTGATCGACTGGCACATCGCCGAAGGCACCGACTGCATCGGCGTGGTCGGCACCACGGGCGAATCGCCCACGGTCAGCGTGGAAGAACACTGCGAGATCATCCGCGTGGCGGTGGAACACGCCGCCGGGCGGGTGCCCATCATGGCCGGCGCCGGTGGCAATGCCACGGCCGAGGCCATCGAGCTGTCGAAGTACGCCAAGCAGGTGGGCGCCGACTGCACGCTGCAGGTCGTGCCCTACTACAACAAGCCCTCGCAAGAAGGCATCTACCGCCACTTCAAGGCCATCGCCGAGGCGGTGGACATCCCGGTGGTGCTGTACAACGTGCCCGGCCGCACCGTGGCCGACATGCAGGTCGACACCGTGCTGCGCCTGGCCCAGGTGCCCGGCATCGTGGGCATCAAGGAAGCCACCGGCGACATCGAACGCGCGGCCTGGTTGATCAAGCAGGCGCCCAAGGGCTTCAGCATCTACTCGGGCGACGACAGCACCGCCGTGGCGCTGATGCTGCTGGGTGGCCATGGCAACGTCAGCGTCACCGCCAACGTGGCACCGCGCTTGATGCATGAACTCTGCATGGCCGCCATCGAAGGCGACGTGAAGCGCGCCACCGCCATCCACCTGCAGTTGCTGCCGCTGCACAAGACGCTGTTCTGCGAACCCAGCCCGGCCCCCACCAAGTGGGCGATGAGCCAACTGGGCCGCTGCGGCAACCACCTGCGCCTGCCCATCCTGCCGCTGACCGCGGCCGGCGAAAGCACGGTGGGCCAGGCCCTGCGCGACAGCGGTCTGCTGGCTTGATGCGCCTGCACCCACCCCGTACCGCGTCACGCCAACCCGCGGCGCCCTGCCCCCAGCGTCCCCCCCGCGCCCCCGGCGCCCTGCCCCACCCCACGCGCGCCCACCCGGCCGCGACGGAGACCGTCAACGTGAACCGATTCCCCGCCGCCACCGCGGCCCGCCGCGCAGGCCTGACGCGCACCGCCACCGTGCTGGCCGTGGCCGCCGCCCTGAGCGCTTGCTCTTCGTCCGACGGGCTGCTGTCCGGAGACAAGGTGGACTACCGCAGCAGCACCGCCAAGACCAAACCGCTGGACGTGCCGCCCGACCTGACACAACTGTCGCGCGACAGCCGCTACCAGACCCAGAACGGCGTGGTCAGCGCCGCCGGTTCGGCCGGCGCTGGCGCACCGACCCTGGCCGGCGCACCGGCGGCCGCCGTGGCCGTGCAGGCCAAGGGCGAACTGCGCATCGAACGCCAGGGCAACACCCGCTGGCTGGTGAGCCCGCAGACGCCTGAACAACTGTGGCCGCAGCTGAAAGCCTTCTGGACCGAACGCGGCTTGGCGCTCGCCACGGAAAACGCCGAGGCTGGCGTGATGGAGACCGAATGGGCGGAAAACCGCGCCAAGCTGCCGCAGGACATCATCCGCAGCACGCTGGGCCGTTTCATCGGCGGCCTGTACGACAGCGGCGAGCGTGACCTGTACCGCACCCGCCTGGAGCGCACGCCCAACGGCACCGAAATCTTCATCAGCCACCGCGGCCTGGAAGAAGTGGCCCAGGGCGACCGCGGCGCTGGCGGTACCGCCTGGCGTGCGCGCCCGGCCGACCCTTCGCTGGAAGCCGAAATGCTGAGCCGGCTGATGGCCAAGCTGGCGCCCACCGCACCGGCCGCGACGGCTGTGGCCGCGGCGGCGGCCGCCGTGGCCGGCGCGCCCGAGAGCCCTGCGCGTGCACGCGTGCGGGCCGGCGTGGTGTCGACCGTGGAAGTCGACGAGAACTTCGACCGCGCCTGGCGTCGCGTGGGCCTGGTACTGGACCGCAGCGGCTTCACCGTGGAAGACCGCGACCGCACGGCCGGCACCTACTTTGTGCGCTATGTGGACCCGAAGATGGCCGGCAAGGAAGAACCCGGCTTCTTCTCGCGCCTGTTCGGCGAAACCGGCACGGCCGGCCCGGCCAAGTACCGCATCACCGTGAAGGCCGATGGCGCGAAGACCCTGGTGGCGGTTCTGGACAACACCGGCAACCCGGCCAGCGGTGAGGCGGCCAACGCCATCGTCACGCGCCTGGTCAACGACCTGCGCTGAACGGGGCACTGCCCAGCCTCCCCCAAGCCGCCCTCGCAGTCCGTGTCAAAACGGCTGCAACGGCCACCGTCAGCAAAACGCCCTGAACCATCGGGGCGTTTTTGTTTGTGGACGCCAAACCGATAGGCGGCGCGGGACGTGATGCGTTAGCGTGTTTTGGCAAACGCTTA
>JBKCUM010000011.1:0-63290 GCA_046318395.1 Rubrivivax sp. | reverse complement strand
GTTTGCCAAAACACGCTAACGCATCACGTCCCGCGCCGCCTATCGGTTTGGCGTCCACAAACAAAAACGCCCCGATGGTTCAGGGCGTTTTGCTGACGGTGGCCGTTGCAGCCGTTTTGACACGGACTGCGTGGGGCCGTTTTCGTGGGGGGGGGCGTGGGCCGCGCTGTCAGCAGGCCGTGCCGTTCACCAGCTTCTGCAGCGCGTCGGGGTCCACCACGTGGATGTGGCGCTGTTTCACTTCCAGGATGCCGTCGTCCTGGAATTTGCTGAAGGTGCGGCTCACGGTTTCCAGCTTCAGGCCCAGGTAGCTGCCGATTTCCTCGCGCGTCATGCGCAGGATCAGCGACAGCGGCGAGAAGCCACGCGTCTGCAGGCGTTGCGTCAGGTTCAGCAGAAAGGCCGCCAAGCGTTCTTCTGCGCGCATGCTGCCCAGCAGCAGCATCACGCCGTGGTCGCGCACGATCTCGCGGCTCATGATCTTGTGGAACTGGCGCTGCAGGTCGCTGAACTCGCGCGACAGGTTCTCCAGGTCCATGAACGGGATGACGCAGACCTGGGAGTCTTCCAACGCCACGGCGTCGCAGGTGTGCTTTTCGGTGCCGATGCCGTCCAGGCCCAGCAGTTCGCCGGCCATCTGGAAGCCCGTCACTTGGTCGCGGCCGTCTTCCGACGACACGCAGGTCTTGAAGAACCCGGTGCGCACCGCGTAGAGCGACATGAAGTCGTCGCCGGCCCGGAACAGCATCTCACCGCGCGGCACGCTGCGGCGGGTGGCCACCATGTGGTCCAGACGCTCCAACTGGTCGTTGGACATGCCCACCGGCAGGCACAGTTCCCGCAGGTTGCAGCTGGAACAGGCCACTTTGAAGGGTTCAAGCCGGATGCCGGGAGATGCGGTGCTCATGGTGCAGTGTTGGGTGGTGAACAACAGGTTGGGCGTGGTGGAGCAGGTCGCACATGACCTGCCTCAAGCACGGTGGGGGATTCTTCGCCCCCGCCGCACGTGACCACTTGAGGCAGATCAAGAGGCCACCCCGCGCGCCTTGGCACAGTGCGAAGCCATGACGCACGATACCGCACACACGGCCCCGCCAGAGATCACCGACGACCTGTTGCGACGTCTGGATGTGCCGGGCCCGCGCTACACCTCCTACCCCACGGCGGACCGCTTCGTCGAAGCCTTTGGCGCCGCGGAATACCGGCAGGCCCTGCGCCAGCGCGCCGAAGGTGCCACGGTGGGGGGCACGCCGCCGCTGTCGCTGTACGTGCATGTCCCGTTCTGCGAGTCGGTCTGCTACTACTGTGCCTGCAACAAGGTCATCACCAAGCACCACGACAAGGCGCAAGAGTACCTGCAGGCCCTGGAAACCGAGGTGGCGCTGCACGTGGTCGAGCTCGGCCGCGGCAAGGCCGTGTCGCAACTGCACCTGGGCGGCGGCTCGCCCACGTTTTTGTCCGACGAAGAACTGGGCCGCTTGATGGCCCTGCTGCGCGGCGCCTTCAAGTTGGTGGCGGGCGCCGAGGTGTCCATCGAGGTGGACCCGCGCACCGCCACCCCCGACCGCCTGCGCCACCTGGCCGACCTGGGTTTCAACCGCCTGAGTTTTGGCGTGCAGGACTTCGACCCCGATGTGCAGCAGGCGGTGCACCGCGTGCAGAGTTTCGAGAGCGTGCGCGACCTGGTGCAGGCCGCGCGCGCGCTGCATTTCGAGTCCATCAACACCGACCTCATCTACGGCCTGCCCAAGCAGACGCCGGCCTCGTTCGCACGCACCATCGCGCAGGTGTCGGAGCTGCGGCCCGACCGCATCGCGCTGTACGCCTACGCCCACCTGCCGCAGCGTTTCAAGCCGCAGCGCCGCATCATCCCCATCGACCTGCCGCCGCCCGAGCACCGCATCCGCATGCTGGGTGATGCTTTGGCGGGGTTCCTCGCGCACGGCTACACCTACATCGGCATGGACCACTTTGCGCTGGCCGGCGACAGCCTGGCGGCCGCCAAGCGCCAGGGCCGGCTGCACCGCAACTTCCAGGGCTACAGCACGCAACCCGACTGCGACCTGATTGGCCTGGGCGTGTCGTCCATCGGCCGCATGGGCGCCACCTACAGCCAGAACGCCAAGACGCTGGACGAGTACTACGACGCCTTGCGCCAAGGCGAATTCCCCGTCGTGCGTGGGCTGGCGCTGTCGCGTGAAGACCTGCTGCGCCGCGCCGTGATCATGGCGCTGATGTGCCAGGGCCGCGTGGCCTTCGAGTCCATCGAACTGGCCCACCTGATCCGCATGCGCGAACACTTCGCCGCCGAACTGGCGCAACTGCAGCCCTTCGTGGACAACGGCCTGGTCGAGGTCAACGACGAGGCCATCCAGGTCACGCCGCAGGGCTGGTACTTCGTGCGTGGCATTGCCATGGTGTTCGACAAGCACTTGCAGGCCGACCGTGTGCGCGAGCGCTTTTCGCGCATCATCTGAGGCGTGAACCTCGCCCTCGTCTTCAGCGCCCTGGCCCTGGGCTGGGCCGGCAGTCCCCACTGCACGCTGATGTGCGGTGCGGCCTGCACGGCGGTGGTTCGGCGCGACGGCTGGTGGGCCCAGGCGGGTTTCCACCTGGCCCGTGTGGCCAGCTACGCCGCAGCGGGCGCGGTGGCCGCGGCCAGTGTGGACGCCCTGGGGGCGCTGGGCCGCTGGAGTCCGGCACTGCGGCCGCTGTGGAGCCTGGTGCATGCGGCAGCGCTGATGCTGGGCCTGTGGTTGTTGTGGCACGGACGGCAGCCCGCGTGGCTGACGCAATGGGGGCGCACGCGCCACGACCTGCCCGATGCGCAAGGCTGGCAGCGGCTGCGCGGTCCTGCGCGTGCCGCGGCGGCGGGCAGCTTGTGGGCCGCCTGGCCCTGTGGCCTGCTGCAGTCGGCTTTGGTGGTCGCGGCCTTGGCGAACGGACCGGCCGGTGGAGCGCTGGTGATGTCTGCTTTCGGTGCCAGCAGTGCCTTGGGACTGGTGGCGGCGCCTTGGGTGTGGGCGCGCTGGGGTGGCGGTGGCGCAGCCGGGGCGGGCGCCGTGGTGTGGGGCACGCGTGCCGCGGGCTTGATGCTGGTGGTGGCCTCTGGCTGGGCCCTGGGCCATGGCCTGTGGCAGGAGTGGCTGGCCTACTGCGCCACCTGAGGTCGGGTGGGCCGGCATGTGGCGGCGGTGGGGGCGACTTCGCTGACGGACTGCAGGGTGTTGTCCCGCGCCACGCAAAGTGCCCACCAACAAAAACGCCCGGCAGAGCCGGGCGTTTTCGCTGTAGCCGGTGCAAGACCGGCTGCCAGGGAAGCAAGAATTACTTCTTGGCTTCTTCCTTCTTGGCTTCGGCCTTCTTCTCGACCTTGGCTTCGGCCTTCTTCTCGGCCTTGGCGGCGGAAGCGGCGGGGGCAGCAGCCTTGGCTTCTTCCTTCTTGGCGGCCGGGGCGGCAGCTTGGGCGAAGGCGGTGCCAGCGAAAGCGACGGCGATCAGGGCGGCGAGGAGCTTGTTCATTTTAAGTACCTTTCGAAAGTTTCTTGAAATTTGCCCCCCGGCAAAGGGGAGCCCTTCCGAAACGCATGTCCGTGTCGGTCGGTTGACAGCCCTCGCATAGAATTTCAGATTCCGCACGACGCCTACGGCGCGGCCCTGGAGACCCACGACCATGTACCAGCACATCAAGGTGCCCGAGGGCGGGCAGAAGATCACGGTCAACGCCGACTTCTCGCTCAACGTCCCCGACCAGCCCATCATTCCTTACATCGAGGGTGACGGCACCGGTCTGGACATCACGCCCGTGATGCTGAAGGTCGTCGACGCTGCGGTCGCCAAGTGCTACGGCGGCCAGCGCAAGATCCACTGGATGGAGGTGTTTGCCGGGGAAAAGTCCACCAAGGTCTACGGCCCCGACGTGTGGCTACCCGAGGAAACCCTGCATGCGGTGCGCGACTACGTGGTGTCCATCAAGGGCCCGCTGACCACCCCCGTGGGCGGTGGCATCCGTTCGCTGAACGTGGCGCTGCGCCAGGAACTTGACCTGTACGTGTGCCTGCGCCCCATCCAGTATTTCAAGGGCGTACCCAGCCCGGTGAAAGAGCCCGAGAAGACCAACATGGTCATCTTCCGCGAGAACTCGGAAGACATCTACGCCGGCATCGAGTTCGAAGCGGGCAGCGACAAGGCCCAGCGGCTGATCAAGTTCCTGCAGGAAGAATTCGGCATCAAGAAGATCCGCTTCCCGGCCACCTCGGGCCTGGGCATCAAGCCTGTCAGCCGCGAAGGCACCGAGCGCCTGGTGCGCAAGGCCATCCAGTACGCCATCGACAACAACAAGCCCAGCGTCACCATCGTGCACAAGGGCAACATCATGAAGTTCACCGAAGGCGGCTTCCGCGACTGGGCCTACGGCCTGGCGCAGAAGGAGTTCGGCGCTGAACTGATCGACGATGGCCCGTGGTGCCGGTTCAAGAACCCGAAGACCGGCAAGGACATCGTGATCAAGGACAGCATCGCCGACGCTTTCCTGCAGCAGATCTTGCTGCGTCCGGCCGAGTACAGCGTCATCGCCACGCTGAACCTGAACGGCGACTACATCTCTGACGCGCTGGCCGCCCAGGTGGGCGGCATCGGCATCGCGCCGGGTGCCAACCTGAGCGACAGTGTCGCCATGTTCGAGGCCACACACGGCACGGCGCCCAAGTATGCGGGCAAGGACTACGTGAACCCGGGCTCCGAGATCTTGTCGGCCGAAATGATGTTGCGCCACATGGGCTGGACCGAAGCCGCCAACCTGATCATCCGCAGCATGGAGAAGGCGATCCTCAGCAAGAAGGTCACCTACGATTTCGCGCGCCTGATGGACGGTGCGACGCAGGTCAGCTGCTCGGGGTTCGGCCGCGTGATGATCGACGCGATGAACGACTGACGGCACCGCCGGTGCGCGCACCGGGCGGTCACCGAGCATGAAAAAGGGGCGCCGAGGCGCCCCTTGTCGTTGCGGCCCGCCGCTTACAGCGACGCCAGCACCGCGTTGAAGGTGGCGCTGGGGCGCATCACCTGGTCCAGCTTGGCCACGTCGGGCAGGAAGTAGCCACCGATGTCGGCCGGCTGACCTTGCACGGCCTTGAACTCGCCGGCGATCTTGCCTTCGTTGGCGGTCAGCGCCTCGGCCACGGGCTTGAACTTGGCGGCCAGTTCGGCGTCTTCGGTCTGTGCGGCCAGTTCCTGCGCCCAGTACAGCGTCAGGTAGAAGTGGCTGCCGCGGTTGTCCAGTTCACCGGTCTTGGGGTTGGGGCCCTTGCCGTTGTCCAGCAGCTTGCCGGTGGCGGCGTCCAGCGTCTTGGCCAGCACCTTGGCCTTGGCGTTCTTGTTCTTGATGCCCAGATCTTCCAGGCTGACGGCCAGGGCCAGGAACTCGCCCAGCGAATCCCAGCGCAGGTGGTTTTCTTCCACCAGCTGCTGCACGTGCTTGGGGGCGGAGCCGCCGGCACCGGTTTCGTACATGCCACCGCCGGCCATCAACGGCACGATGGACAGCATCTTGGCGCTGGTGCCCAGCTCCATGATGGGGAACAGGTCGGTCAGGTAGTCGCGCAGGATGTTGCCGGTGGCGCTGATGGTGTCCAGGCCGCGGATCACGCGCTCCAGCGTGTAGCGCATGGCGCGCACCTGGCTCATGATCTGGATGTCCAGGCCGGTGGTGTCGTGCTCGTGCAGGTACATCTTGACCTTGCGGATCAGCTGGGCCTCGTGCGGGCGGTAGCTGTCCAGCCAGAAGACCACGGGCATGCCGGAGTTTCGGGCGCGGTTGACGGCCAGCTTCACCCAGTCGCGGATGGCGGCGTCCTTCACCTGGCACATGCGCCAGATGTCGCCTTGTTCGACGTTCTGGCTCAGCAGCACTTCGCCGGTTTCCAGGTCGGTGATGTTGGCCACACCGTCTTCGGTGATCTCGAAGGTCTTGTCGTGCGAGCCGTATTCTTCGGCCTGCTGGGCCATCAGGCCGACGTTGGGCACCGTGCCCATGGTGCGCGGGTCGAAGGCGCCGTGCCACTTGCAGAAGTTGATCATCTCCTGGTAGATGCGGGCGAAGGTCGACTCGGGCATCACGGCCTTCACGTCCTTCAGGCGGCCGTCGGCGCCGTACATCTTGCCGCCGCTGCGGATCATGGCTGGCATGGAGGCATCGACGATCACGTCGTTGGGCGAGTGGAAGTTGGTGATGCCCTTGGCCGAGTCCACCATCGCCAGTTCCGGGCGGTGCTCGTGGCAGGCGTGCAGGTCGCGCTTGATCTCTTCTTGTTTGGACGCCGGCAGCGTGGCGATCTTGGTGTACAGGTCCACCATGCCGTTGTTGACGTTGACGCCCAGTTCGTCGAACAGCTTGGCGTGTTTTTCGAAGGCGTCCTTGTAGAAGATCTTCACGCAGTGGCCGAACACGATGGGGTGGCTCACCTTCATCATGGTGGCCTTGACGTGCAGCGAGAACATCACGCCGGTCTTGCGTGCGTCTTCGATCTCCTGCTCGTAGAAGGCCAGCAGCGCCTTCTTGCTCATGAACATGGAGTCGATGACTTCCCGGTCCAGCAGCGAGACTTTGGGCTTCAGCACGATGGTCTGGCCGCTCTTGGTGATCAGCTCCATCTTGACGTCGCGCGCGCGGTCCAGCGTCAGCGACCTTTCACCGTGGTAGAAGTCGCCGTCGTGCATGTGGGACACGTGCGAGCGCGAGGCCTGGCTCCAGGCGTCCATGCGGTGCGGGTTCTTGCGGGCGTATTCCTTCACCGCCTTCGGTGCGCGGCGGTCGGAGTTGCCTTCGCGCAGCACGGGGTTCACGGCCGAGCCCGTGCACTTGTTGTAGCGGGCGCGGATGTCCTTCTCTTCGTCGGTCTGCGGCTTCTCGGGGAAGTCGGGGATCTTGTAGCCCTTGTCCTGCAGTTCCTTGATCGCGGCCTTCAACTGCGCGACCGAGGCGCTGATGTTGGGCAGCTTGATGATGTTGGCCTCGGGCTTGAGCGTCAGCTTGCCCAGGGCGGCCAGGTTGTCGGGTTGGCGCTGTTCTTCGCTGAGCAGTTCCGGGAACTGGCCCAGGATGCGGCCGGCCACCGAAATGTCGCTGGTGACGACGTCGATCCCTGCCTGCGCGGCAAAGCGCTGGATGACCGGCAGCAGCGAGGCGGTGGCCAGGCGGGGCGCTTCGTCGGTCAGGGTGTAAACGATCTGTGTCTTGGCTGCGGTCATGGGGGCTTCCGGTAAGTGAGCAATCCGTGCGGCGCAGCAGTCGGGGGCGCCGGCACGCGAACCTTGAACTCTAGCAAGCCGCACATGCACTTTGCTGACGTGCACGGATGCTGGCATGCAGAAATCGCCGCGACCCGCCCGCGCCGGGCACGCCGACGCACCTTGGGCGGGTGGCGGCGCCGGCCGTCGCGGGCACGGCCAGCACGTTTTCGTCACGGTTTGTTCTGGCTGCCGCCTGAGGGGCGGTCGGCAGGTTCGGGCTTCAGGTGGCGTGCCAGAAAAGCCAACAACGTTTGGTAGTAGGTCACCTGGCTGTGCACGAACTGCATTCCGTGGCCTTCGTCGCGCAGCAGTAGCCATTCGTAGGGCTTGCCAGCCCGGTCCAGGGCCGACCGGAGCTTGCGCGCGTGTGAGATCGGTACGCGCAGGTCGTCGTCGCCATGGGCAATCAGCACAGGCGCCTGTATGCGTGCGGCGTGCTTGAGCGGCGACACCTCGTCGAACTCGGCTGGTGTGCGCTGCTGGGCCCCCACGAGGCGCCGCATCAGTTCCCTGCCCATCGGGCTGCTGTTGGTGTCCGACCAGTCGGTCAGCAGGTGACCGATGTCGGAGACGCCGGCCAGGCTCACGCCGCAACGGTACAGGTCTGGCGTCTTCACCAAGCCCCATACCGCGGCATAACCGCCGTAGCTGGCACCGACGATACAGATGCGCCTGGGGTCGGCGATGCCGCGGCGGACCAGGTCCTGCACGCCTGCCGTGATGTCGTCTTGCATCGCACGTCCCCATTGCCCATGGCCGGCCTCTTCGAAAGCCTTGCCGAACCCGGTTGAGCCGCGGAACTGCGGCTGGAACACCACATAGCCTCGTGACGCAAGCAACTGCACCTCCGGGTCCCAGCCCCAGTGGTCACGCACGGCCGGACCGCCATGCACCAGCACCACCGTCGGCTGAGGCTGTGTTGAAACGCTGGCGGGGCGGGTCAGGAAAGCCGGGATGCTCAGCCCGTCCAGGCTCTGGTACCGGTAGGTCTCCATTGGCTGCATGCGCTCGGGCTGTATGCGCTGGCGGTGCAAGGCCAACAAGCGCATTTCCGCCTTGGGCACGTCCAGCAGCAGCCAGCGGCCAGGGTCCAGGTCGGAGTAGGAATGGATCAACACCTGCCCGGCTGGGTTGCCGCTGAGCTGGTTGATTCGTCCGGGCAGCACCTCGTCGACGGCAGTCTGCACGGTGCGCCAGTCCTGGTTCAGCCAATGTCGCTGTGGCTTCAGGCCCAGTGCAAAAAAACTCCGTGCGGTACCGGCCCGGGGATTCTCGCCCGGCGCGATGTCGGCCTGCTCGTCGGCGAGCACCGGCACGGCCTGTTCGATCGGCCCGTTCAAAGGGCGGTACTTGAAGATGGCCAGGCGGTCGCGCCCGTGTCGTGAGGCCACGAGGAGTTCGTCGCGGTCGCTGAAGGCGGCCAAGGCGGTCCAGTTGTCATCGGTCACGCGGTGCGACGACAGCTTCACCCAGTCGGTTTGCCCCACTGGGCGATACCACTGGTGCAATGGCGTGTTGTCCCGCCAGAACGAGCTTTCGGCGACCACCACCGCGCGCAGTTGCCCCTTCTCGTCGAACGTCCAGTGCTGGGGCTCGCCGGCCATCGGCAACTTCAACCGCTGTGAACGCCGGGACCGAACATCCACCATGGCCACCGTGGCGCGGTCGAGATCGTCGTGCACCAGCATCAGGGGCGAGTCAGGATCGTCGGGCACGGCTTTGCCGATGATGGATGTGCCCAGGTCGGCTACTTTTTTCCCGTTCAGGTCCAGCGCTTCGGCCACGGCACCCATGTCGACCGCCAAGGTGTCGCTGTTCACCCAGGTCACCCGTTGGGGCTGCTTGTTCAGCAGGTAGAAGCCGTCGCGGGCCCACTCGCCACGCACGAGCACACGCTGACTCAGGTCGGCCAGCGCCACCAGGCGCAGGCTGTAGCGCAGGCCCCAGTGTTCGATCAAGGCCACATGCCGGCCGTCCGGTGCGATGGCTGCTTGCACCGCACCGTAGGGTGCAAAAAAGTCTTCTACCGGCACGGGTTTCCCCGGGGCGGCGGTCTGGGCTGCAGCCCAGAACGTCGTCCCGCCGAGCGCGCCCGCGGTGATCCATCGCCGAAGGGCAGAGCGCCAACGCAGCGGCGCGGGTGGACTGTGCATGCTGGGCTCCCTGGTTAGGCAGGCGGTCTTGCGCCCCTGCTCGAGCACATTCTGCATGGGCGGTTACGGGGTGGGCAGGGCGCCAAGGAAAAGCGCGGGCGGGTCACACGGCGCGAAGGACCTGCCTTTCAGGCGCGAATCCCCCTGCAGCCGACAGGTGCTCCCGCGCCGGCGCGGCGCCAGGGTGTGGCGTGCAGTACGGTGTGCGTCAAGCGTGCGTGTGACACGGGTACCGCGCCGCTTCAGTTTCAAAGTGAAAGGCGATTAACCCCTTGCTCGGCACCTTGAAGTCCCCGGCTTTGTCGCAAGATTCACGAGGTCCGGGCCTCCGTGGGCTGCAGGACACGCGCCGCAACTGGCGTCGATAGAATGCCTCATGCCCGAAGAAAACCCGCCCGTTCCGCCGCCTGCGCCGCCGCGTCCCCGCGACGAAGGGCAGGGCACCGTGGTGGCAGAACGCCAGCGCGCCCGGCTCAAACCGCCCAGCCTGTACCAGGTGGTGTTGCTGAATGACGACTACACGCCGATGGAGTTCGTCGTGATGGTGCTTCAGCACTATTTCCAGCGAGACCTGGAGACGGCCACGCAGATCATGCTCAAAATCCACCACGAGGGTCGTGGTGTGTGCGGCGTCTATCCTAAGGACGTCGCTGCAACCAAAGTTGAACTGGTGCTTGCCGCGGCCCGCCGCGATGGGCACCCGCTGCAGTGCATTATGGAGGCCGCATGATTGCGAAAGAACTGGAAGTCAGCCTGCACATGGCGTTCGTGGAAGCGCGTCAGCAGCGGCACGAATTCATCACCGTTGAACACCTGTTGATGGCGTTGCTCGACAACCCGTCGGCCGCCGAAGTGCTGCGCGCCTGCGCCGCCAACATCGACGACCTGCGCAAGAGCCTGGCCACCTTCATCAAGGAAAACACCCCGACGGTGGGTGGCAACGAAGAGGTGGACACGCAGCCCACGCTGGGTTTCCAGCGTGTGATCCAGCGCGCCATCATGCACGTGCAGAGCACGGGCAGCGGCAAGAAGGAAGTCACCGGCGCCAACGTGCTGGTGGCCATCTTCGGCGAGAAAGTTTCCCACGCCGTGTACTACCTGCACCAGCAGGGCGTGACGCGCCTGGACGTGGTGAACTTCATCGCCCACGGCATCAAGAAGAGCGACCCGCCCGAGCCCGCCAAGAGCAACGAAAGCAACGGTGGCGAGGCCGAGAAGGAAGAAGCCAGCGCCGACGGCAAGGGTTCGCCGCTGGACCAGTTCACGCAGAACCTGAACGCCATGGCCCTGGCCGGCAAGATCGACCCGCTGATCGGCCGCGAGCACGAGGTTGAGCGCGTCATCCAGGTGCTGTGCCGCCGCCGCAAGAACAACCCCCTGCTGGTGGGTGAAGCCGGCGTGGGCAAGACCGCCATCGCCGAAGGCCTGGCCTGGCGCATCACCGAAAAAGACGTGCCCGAGGTGCTGGCCGATTCCACGGTCTACGCGCTGGACATGGGCGCGCTGTTGGCCGGTACCAAGTACCGCGGCGACTTCGAACAGCGCTTGAAGGGCGTGCTGAAGCAGTTGAAGGACCAGCCGGGTGCGGTGCTGTTCATCGACGAAATCCACACGCTGATCGGCGCCGGTGCGGCCTCGGGCGGCACGCTGGACGCCTCCAACCTGCTGAAGCCGGCGCTGTCCAGCGGGCAGATGAAGTGCATCGGTGCGACCACCTTCACCGAGTACCGTGGCATCTTCGAAAAAGACGCGGCCCTGTCGCGCCGCTTCCAGAAGGTGGACGTGGTTGAGCCCTCGGTCGAGCAGACGGTGGAAATCCTGAAGGGGCTGAAGAGCCGCTTCGAAGAACACCACAGCGTGAAGTACGCGCTGGGTGCGCTGCAAGCGGCGGCCGAACTGTCGGCCAAGTACATCAACGACCGCCACCTGCCGGACAAGGCCATCGACGTCATCGACGAAGCCGGTGCCGCGCAGCGCATCCTGCCCAAGAGCAAGCAGAAGAAGACCATCACGCGCAACGAGGTCGAAGAGATCGTGGCGAAGATCGCCCGCATCCCGCCGGCCAGCGTCAGCAGCGACGACCGCGACAAACTGCGCACGCTGGAACGCGACCTGAAGAGTGTGGTCTTCGGCCAAGACCCGGCCATCGACGCCCTGGCTTCGGCCATCAAGATGGCGCGTTCTGGTCTGGGCAAGCCCGACAAGCCCATCGGCAGCTTCTTGTTCAGCGGCCCCACCGGTGTGGGCAAGACCGAAGTGGCCAAACAGTTGGCCTACATCCTGGGCATCGACCTGATCCGCTTCGACATGTCGGAGTACATGGAGCGCCACGCCGTCAGCCGCCTGATCGGTGCGCCCCCGGGCTACGTGGGCTTTGACCAGGGTGGTCTGCTCACCGAGGCCATCACCAAGAAGCCGCACGCCGTGCTGCTGCTGGACGAGATCGAAAAAGCCCACCCCGATGTCTTCAACGTGCTGCTGCAGGTCATGGACCACGGCACGCTGACCGACAACAACGGGCGCAAGGCCGACTTCCGCAGCGTCATCATCGTGATGACGACGAACGCGGGTGCCGAGACCATGAACAAGTCGACCATCGGCTTCACCAACTCGCGCCAAATGGGCGATGAGATGGCCGACCTGAAGCGCCTGTTCACGCCGGAGTTCCGCAACCGCCTGGACGCCATCGTGTCCTTCCGGCCGCTGGACCAGGAGATCATCCTGCGCGTGGTCGACAAGTTCCTGCTGCAACTGGAAAGCCAGCTGGCCGAGAAGAAGGTGGACGTCACCTTCTCGGACAACCTGCGCCAGCACCTGGGCAAGAAGGGCTTCGACCCGCTGATGGGTGCTCGCCCCATGCAGCGCCTGATCCAGGACATGATCCGCCGCGCGCTGGCCGACGAGCTGCTGTTCGGGCGCCTGGTCGACGGTGGCCGTCTGACGGTGGACCTGGACGACAAGGACGAGGTCACGCTGGACATCCAGCCACCCAAAAAGAGCGACAAGCCCAAAGCCGAGACCACGCCGGCCTGATTGCCAGGCGCGCCGTCTGCGAAACCCGGCCTTGGCCGGGTTTTTTCATGGGCGCGATGGTGGCAGGCGCCGGCCTGCAATCGGGGCTGGGGACGGGTCAGTCCCGCACCGGCAGCGGCGGCATGTCCAGCGTCGGGTCTTGCCGGTAGTAGCGCACCAGCAGCGCCTGCAGCGCCGGGAAGGCCGCCTGGAAGTGCCAGGGGTTCACAAAAAACGCCTCGCTGGCGACGGCGAAGAACTCCTCGGGTGCTTCGGCGCCGTACGGGTCCAGCGGCAGGTCGTGTTCGTCGGCTTGGTCGTCTGGCAGGGCCTCCCAGGCTTCCACCTGGGCCACGAAGGCCTCGTAGGCCTGGCTCAGCACCGCCTGCCACTCGCGGGCCGGCAGGCCGGCGGGCAGCGGGGGCACGCCATCGGCCTGGCCGTCGGCCATGTCCAGCACGTGGGCGAACTCGTGGATCACCACGTTGTAGCCCAGCGCAGTGCTGCGACCGGCGGTGCGCACGTCCCGCCACGAGAGCATCACCGGCCCGCCCAGCACGGCTTCGCCGGCCAGCGGTTCTTCGTACTCGTGCACTACGCCGTCGTCGTCGGTGTAGCTGCGCGGCGCCAGCACCTGGTCGGGGTGCAGCACCACGCCCAGGAAGCCGTCGTAGGCGTCCAGCCCCAGCCGCAGCACCGGCAGGCAGGCCTGCGCGGCTACGGCCACCACCACGTCATCGGTCAGCTTCACGCCACCCAGCGCGCTGAATTCTTTGCGGTCCAGGAACAGGCTGGTCAGGCGGCGCAGGCGGGCCTGGTCGGCCGCATCGCGCCGGCGCAGGAAGGGGTAGCGCACCAGGGTGCGCTTCCACAGGTCGTCGCGGATGGGCCGGCGCGCCACGGCGCGGTCTTCGCGCCAGGTCTGCCAGTGCGCCCACCAGGTGCCCAGCATGGCTTCAGTCGGCCGCAGGCGCGGTGGCCGGGGCCACGCGGTGCAGGCCGTCCTGGTCCAGACGCAGCACGTCGGCGCGCGGTGTGGGGCCGTGGTCCAGGTCCCAGTCGCTCAGCACCCAGCGGCTCAGGCCAGGGCCCAGCTCGTGTTCAGCAGGGCGGTGTGTGTGGCCATGCAGCAGGGTGGTGGAGCCGGTGGTGTGCAACCAGTGCACGCTGCTGGCGGCGTCCAGGTCCACGTCCTCGCGGCTGTCAAAACCTTGGCGGGCCCGGCTGGCGCGGCGGATTTCGGCCGCAATCGCCTGGCGTTCGGCCAGCAGTTTGGCCAGGAAACTGGCTTGCCAGGCCGGTTGGCGCACCTCGGCTCGAAACCGTTGGTAGGCGGTGTCGTCCAGGCACAAGGCGTCGCCGTGTGTGAGCAGCACTTGGTGGCCAAAGGCGCTCAGGCGTGTGGGGTCGGGCAGGCCCACCAGGCCGCAGGCCTGCAGCATGGCGCTGCCCAGCAGAAAGTCCCGGTTGCCGGCCATGAAGCCCAGGCAACGGTGGCAGCTGGCCTCGGCCATCACCTGCACGCAGCGCTGTTCAAAGGCTTGGTGGCGGGCGTCGTCGCCCACCCACACCTCGAACACATCGCCCAGCATGAACACGGCGTCGGCCGGGGTGTGCAGCAGGTGTTGCTGCCAGGCCTGCACCGTGCGCGGCAGGGCCGGGCTCAGGTGCAGGTCGGAGATGAAGTCGATGGCGCGCCAGGTGGCTGGCGCCTCGAAACGGTGGAAGGCGGGCAGCCGCACGCCAGGCGCTGCGCCGTCCACCGCCACGCTCAGGCCTTCTCGGTGGCGCTGGTGATCACCACGTCTTCCAAGGGCACGTCGTCGTGGAAGCCCTTGCGGCCGGTGCGCACCTTCTCGATGGCGTCGACCACCTCGGTGCCCGCAACCACCTTGCCGAACACGGCATAACCCCAGCCTTGTGCGTTCTCGGCGCGGAAGTCCAGGAAGTCGTTGTCGGTGCCGTTGATGAAGAACTGCGCGCTGGCCGAGTGCGGGTCGCTGGTGCGGGCCATGGCCAGGGTGTAGCGCTTGTTCTTCAGGCCGTTGTTGGCCTCGTTTTGGATGGGCGCATTGGTGGGCTTTTGCTTCATGCCGGGCTCGAAGCCGCCGCCTTGGACCATGAAGCCCTTGATCACGCGGTGGAACACCGTGCCGTTGTAGTGGCCGGCATTCACATAGGCCAGGAAGTTGGCGGTGGAAATCGGCGCCTTCACGTCGTCGAGTTCAATGGTCAGGGTGCCAGCGGTGGTCACCATTTCAACGGTCTTGGTCATCTCAGTTCTCCAGGGTGGCTTTTTTGATGCTGATGGGGGTTTCGGGCAGGTTGCCGTGCACGCCGTTGGCACGCGTGGGCACGGCGCGGATCTGGTCGACCACGTCCATGCCTTCGACCACCTTGCCGAACACGGCGTAGCCGCCGCCCATGTCGTCCAAACGTGGGTTGTCGACCACGTTGATGAAGAACTGGGCGGTGGCGGAGTTGGGGTCGCTGGTGCGCGCCATGGCGATGCTGCCACGCAGGTTCGAGAGCCCGTTGCGCGCTTCCAGCGGGATGGGCGGGCGCGTGGACTTTTCTTTCAGGTCGGCCGTGTAGCCGCCGGTCTGCACCATGAAGCCGTTGATCACGCGGTGGAAGATGACGCCGCTGTAGTGGCCGGCCTTCACGTAGCGCAGGAAGTTGTCGACCGTCTTGGGCGCCTTCTCGGCATCCAACTCGACCACGATGTCGCCCAGGGTGGTGGCCAGGCGCACCTTCTGCGCCAGCGCTTGGCCACTGGCGCAAAACAGGGCCAACGCGGCCAGCACGGCGGCAAAACGGGGCAGGGTGAATGTCGGGGTCATGGGTTTCCTCTGCGGGGGCGGGCGCGGTGTTGCCAGGGGAGGTGCCGGTGTGTGCCGAAGCTCGGCACCGGGGCGCGAGTCTAGCGGGCCGGGGAGGCTGTCGGCGTCAGCAGCGGTTGTGCCAGGCGCAGGCGCCTGGCCAGGCCGGTGTCACCGGGCAGGGCCTGCGCGGCCTGGCGCCAGGCCTGCACCGCCAACTGCAGGTGCACATCGCCCAGGTTGGTGCGCGCCGTGGGGTGTTGCGGGTCGTTGCGCAGCGCGGTTTCCAAGGCCAGCCGCGCGGCCTCCCAACGGCCGGCGCGCGCGTGCAACAAGGCCAGGTTGTTGTGGGGCTCCGGCAGTTCGGGGAAGTCTTCGGCCAGGGCGTTGAACAAGGCCATGGCGGCGCTGTCTTGTTGCTGTTCCAGCAAGGCCACGCCCAGCTGAAAGCGCAGGGTGGCGTCTTGTGGCCGCGACCGAAGGGCCGCCTCGGCGCGCTGTTGGGCCGCGGGCCAGTCCTGCGCTTGAAGCAGGCGCTGGACCTGCTGCGTTTCGTCGGCCCGCACGGTGGGCGGCAACCCGCAGAAAACCATGCAGGCCAACACGGCGACCCAACGGGGACGGGGGCTGCGGCAGGTGAAAAAGGGCATGGATCAGGTCGGGCCAGGGGCCGCAGGGGCGTGCAAGGCCGCAAAAATGCCGCCCGCTATACTGATCGATTCTATCGGCGCCGGCCGACCGTCTCCCATTCCCACGCCGCATGACCCTCCGCATCCACAACACCCTGACGCGACGCCTGGAGACCTTCCAGCCCATCGAACCCGGCCAGGTGAAGATGTACGTGTGCGGCATCACGGTGTACGACCTGTGCCACATGGGCCATGCGCGCATGAACGTGGCCTTCGACGTGGTGTACCGCTGGTTGAAGGCCAGCGGCTACGCGGTGACCTTCGTGCGCAACATCACCGACATCGAAGACAAGATCATCCGCCGGGCCGTGGAGCGTGGCATCACGCTGCGCCAGCTGACCGACGAGATGATCGCGGCCATGCACCGCGACTTCAACGCGCTGGGCATCAGCCAGCCCACGCACGAGCCGCGCGCCACCGACTACGTGCCGCAGATGTTGTCCATCATCGGCACGCTGCAGGACAAAGGCCTGGCCTACCAGGCCGAAGGCGGTGACGTGAACTTTGCGGTGCGCCGCTTTCCCGGTTACGGCAAGCTCAGCGGCAAGTCGCTGGAAGACCTGCGCGCCGGTGAACGTGTGGCCGTGCAGACCGACAAGGAAGACCCGCTGGACTTCGTGCTGTGGAAGTCGGCCAAGGCCGAAGAGCCCGACGAAGCCAAGTGGGCCAGCCCCTGGGGCGTGGGTCGGCCGGGTTGGCACATCGAGTGCTCGGCCATGAGCTGCGCCTTGCTGGGCGAGCGCTTCGACATCCACGGCGGTGGCATGGACCTGCAGTTCCCGCACCACGAGAACGAGATCGCCCAGAGCGAAGGCGCTTTGGGCCACCCGTTCGTCAACACCTGGATGCACAACGGTTTCCTGAACATCGACGACGAGAAGATGTCCAAGAGCCTGGGCAACTTCTTCACCATCGCCGAGGTGCTGGAAAAGTTCGACGGCGAAGCCATCCGCTTCTTCATGCTGCGCACGCATTACCGCAGCCCGTTCAACTTCGCCGACGCCTTGCTGGAAGACGCCCGCAGCGGCCTGAAGCGGCTGTACACCGCGCTGGACGCCACGCCGCCGGCTGCAACGGCCATCGACTGGGCCGAACCGCGCGCCGCCGCCTTCAAGGCCGCGATGGACGACGACTTCAACACGCCGGGCGCGCTGGCCGTGTTGTTTGAACTGGCCGGTGAGGTCAACCGCACGCAAGACGCGCAGACCGCCGGCCTGCTGAAGGCCTTGGGCGCGGTGCTCGGTGTGTTGCAGCAGGCGCCGCGCGCCTACCTGCAGGGCGGTGCCGGTCTGGACGAAGCACACATCCAGGCGCTGATCGACGCCCGCACCGCCGCCAAGCAGGCGCGCAACTTTGCCGAAGCCGACCGTCTGCGCGCCGAGATCGCCGCGCTGGGCGTGGTGTTGAAGGACTCCGCCCAGGGCACGACCTGGGTGAAGGCCTGAGCCCCGCATGTCCGCAGCAGCCACTTCGGCGGGCGCCATGCCCGGCAGCGTGCATGCGCCGGCGCCACAGCCGTTGCAGGTGTCGCCCGCCCCAGGCCAGGCCGTCGCCCCCGACTACTGGGACGAGGCCTGCAAGCACCTGGGCAAGCGCGACCGTGTGCTCAAGAAGCTCATTCCCCAGTTCGGCGGTGCGCGCCTGCAAAGCCGGGGCGATGCCTTCACGACGCTGGCGCGCTCCATCGTGGGCCAGCAGATCTCGGTGAAGGCCGCACAGTCGGTGTGGGACCGCTTCGCCGCGCTGGTGGGCGGCCATGCCACGCACCTGGTGCCGGCCGACGTGCTGGCGCTGTCGGTGGAAGGCCTGCGCGGCGCGGGCCTTTCGGCCCGCAAGGCAGAGTACCTGCTGGATTTGTCGCGCCACTTCGAAGCCGGCTCGGTGCATCCCGGCCAATGGCAGCAGATGGACGACGAAGCCATCATCAAGGAGCTGGTGGACATCCGCGGCATCGGCCGCTGGACCGCCGAGATGTTCCTCATCTTCCACCTGATGCGCCCGAACGTGCTGCCGCTGGACGACCTGGGCCTGTTGAAGGGCATCAGCGTCAACTACTTCAGCGGCGAACCTGTATCCCGTGCCGAGGCCCGCGAATTGGGGGAGGCCTGGGCGCCTTTCCGGTCCGTGGCCACTTGGTATATTTGGCGCAGCCTCGATCCGCTGCCCGTGGAGTATTGAAACCATGTCCAAACGCCACTTCCTCGAATTCGAGCAACCCATCGCGGAGCTTGAATCCAAGATCGACGAACTGCGCTACGTGCAGAACGAATCGGCCGTCGACATCTCCGACGAGATCGAGCGCCTGGCCGGCAAGAGCATCCAGCTCACCAAGGACATCTACGGCAGCCTGTCGCCCTGGCAGGTCACCCAGATCGCTCGCCACCCCCAGCGCCCCTACACGCTGGACTACGTGAACGAGATCTTCACCGACTTCCAGGAACTGCACGGCGACCGCCACTACGCCGACGACCTCTCCATCGTGGGCGGCCTGGCGCGGTTCAACGGCAACGCCTGCATGGTCATCGGCCACCAGAAGGGTCGTGACACCAAGGAGCGCACCATGCGCAACTTCGGCATGTCGCGCCCCGAGGGCTACCGCAAGGCCCTGCGCCTGATGAAGCTGGCCGAAAAATTCGGCCTGCCGGTCTTCACCTTCGTGGACACCCCCGGCGCCTACCCCGGCATCGGCGCTGAAGAGCGTGGGCAGTCCGAGGCCATCGGCCGCAACATCTTCGAGATGGCGCAACTGGAAGTGCCCATCATCACCACCATCATCGGTGAAGGTGGTTCCGGCGGTGCGCTGGCCATCAGCGTCGCCGACCAGGTGCTGATGCTGCAGTACTCGGTGTACTCGGTCATCTCCCCCGAAGGCTGCGCCTCCATCCTGTGGAAGACCTCGGAGCGCGCTTCTGATGCCGCCGACGCGCTGGGCATCACCGCCCACCGCCTGAAGGCGCTGGGCGTGATCGACAAGATCGTCAGCGAGCCCGTGGGCGGTGCGCACCGCGACATCCCCTGGATGGCCGCGCAGTTGAAGCGCGGTCTGAACGACGCGCTGCGCCAGGTCACCGACCTGAAGACCAAGGAACTGCTGCAGCGCCGCTACGAGCGCCTGCAGTCCTACGGCCGCTTCAGCGACAGCAAGGACCGCTGATGCCCGCCGCGGTGGCGGTGGCGGCCAGTGGTGGCCGCGACTCCACCGCTTTGTTGCACGCCACCGCACGTGCGGCCCAGGCGCTGGGCCTGCAGGTGCACGCGCTGCACGTGCACCACGGCCTGGCGGCCGAGGCCGACGTTTGGCTGCGCCAGCTGCGTGGCCAGTGCCAGCGCTGGGCCCGTGGCGGCTTGCCGCTGCACTTCCACCACCAGCGCCTGACGGGCCAGCCCGCCGAGGGTGAGAGTGTCGAAGCCTGGGCGCGCCGCGGCCGCTACCGGGCGCTGGCGCAGATGGCGCAGGCCGCAGGCTGCCCCCTGGTGCTGCTGGCCCACCACCGGCGTGACCAGGCCGAAACGCTGTTGCTCCAGGCCTTGCGCGGTGGCGGGCCTGCGGGCCTGTCGGCCATGCCACGCAGCGCGCAGCGTGCTGGCCTCACCTGGGCCCGGCCCTGGTTGAACCAGCCGCGTGAAGCCATCGAAGCCTATGTGCGCCGCCACCGGCTGCGTTACGTGGACGACACCAGCAACGCCGACCCCCGTTTTGCGCGCAACCGCCTGCGCCTGCTGGCCTGGCCCGCCTTGCACGCCGCATTTGCCGACCTGGAGCCGCAGCTGCTGGCCACGGCCGCCCGCGCCCAGGAAGCCCACGCGGCACTTCAAGAGCTGGCCACCGCTGACGCCGCCACGGTCGTGCAAGGTACTGCGTTGAACGTGGCGGCCTGGCTGCTGCTGAGCCCCGCCCGGCGCAGCCTGGTGCTGCGCCACTGGCTGCAGCGCCTGGGCCCGGCCGTGGCGCCCCAGGGGGTGCCCGAATCCCTGGTGCGGCGCCTGGGCGACGAGTTGCCGACGGCCACCGCGGGCCAATGGCCGCTGCCCACGGGCCGCTTGCGGTTGCACGCGGGGTGGCTGCGCTGCTTCGACGCGCCGCTGCCTACTTCCGCCCCTGCGGTGTCTGCCGCCGATGTGCCCGCTGAAGCCGGTGGCACGTCGCCTGCCGGCACCGTCGCAGCGGCACCGGCACTGGTGTGGCTGGACCTGGGCCAACCTGGCGACCACGCGGTGCCGGCGTGGTCGGGCATCCTGCGGGTACGGCCCTGCGTGCCTGGCGAAGGCAGCGCCACTTGGGGCTTGGAGCCTTCGTCGCTGCGCAAGGTTTGCCTGCGGGCCCGCGAAGGCGGTGAGCAGTTTCAGGCCGCGCCCGGGCGCCCGGCGCGCAGCTTGAAGAAGCAGTTCCAGGCCGGGGGTGTGCCCGCGTGGCAGCGTGGTGGGCCCCTGGTGTGGGCGCCGGACGGCGCGCTGTTGTTCGTGCCCGGCCTGGGCCTGGATGCACGCTGGGCCAAGCCGGCCGGGCCGGGGCTGCTGTGGCTGGAGTGGTGCGCCGAGCCAGCCCCCGACGGACCCTTGGCGGGCTAAAATCAAGGGTTTTCGCGCAAGGCGGCGCCCCCACAAAGGGCGGCCGCTGCAGCTGGTGGCGACAGGCAGGGGGCCCGGATGGGTGGCCGCTGCAGCGCCGAACCCTGGTGCCGGCCGCCGCGGTCACAGTTTCCGCAACCCCGTCCCCAACCCGCGAGTTATTCGCGACACAGACGCGACCTATGGCATTGATCGTTCACAAGTACGGTGGCACCTCGATGGGCTCCACCGAACGCATCCGCAGCGTGGCCCAGCGTGTGGCCAAGTGGGTGCGCGCCGGCCACCAGTTGGTGGTCGTGCCCTCGGCCATGAGCGGCGAGACCAACCGCCTGCTGGGCCTGGCCAAAGAGCTGTCGCCCGGCGCCATGGGCCCGGCCGCCCAGCGCGAGCTCGACGCCATCGCCGCCACCGGCGAGCAGGTGTCGGTGGGCCTGCTGGCCCTGGCCCTGCAGGCCCAGGGCCTGGAGGCCGTCAGCTACGCCGGCTGGCAGGTGCCGGTGAAGACCGACACCTCCTACACCAAGGCCCGCATCGAAAGCATCGACGACACCCGCGTGCGTGCCGACCTGGCCGCTGGCAAGGTCGTCATCATCGCCGGCTTCCAGGGCATCGACGGTGGCGGCAACGTCACCACGCTGGGCCGCGGTGGCAGCGACACCTCGGCCGTGGCCGTGGCCGCTGCCATGAAGGCCGACGAGTGCCTGATCTACACCGACGTCGACGGTGTCTACACCACCGACCCGCGTGTGGTGCCCGAGGCCAAGCGCCTGCACACCATCAGCTTTGAAGAAATGCTGGAGATGGCCAGCCTGGGCAGCAAGGTGCTGCAGATCCGCTCGGTGGAGTTCGCCGGCAAATACCGCGTGCCGCTGCGCGTGTTGTCCAGCTTCACGCCCTGGGACATCCCGGTGGAAGAAGAAGCCCGTTCGGGCACCCTGATCACTTTCGAGGAAGACGAGAAGATGGAACAAGCCGTCGTTTCCGGCATCGCATTCAACCGCGACGAGGCCAAGATCACCGTGATGGGCGTGCCCGACAAGCCTGGCATCGCGTACCAGATCCTGGGCCCGGTGGCCGACGCCAACATCGACATCGACGTCATCATCCAGAACGTGTCGCACGACGGGAAGACCGACTTCTCGTTCACCGTGCACCGCAACGACTACGCCAAGACGCTGGACCTGCTGAAGAACACCGTGGCCCCGGCCACCGGTGCGGCCACGGTGCTGGGCGACCCGAAGATCTGCAAGGTCAGCATCGTGGGCATCGGCATGCGCAGCCACGTGGGCGTGGCCAGCCGCATGTTCCGCACGCTCAGCGAAGAGGGCATCAACATCCAGATGATCAGCACCAGCGAGATCAAGACCAGCGTGGTCATCGACGAGAAGTACATGGAACTCGCCGTGCGCGCGCTGCACAAGGCCTTCGATCTGGACCAGCCGGCAGCCACTGTTTGATTTGCGCAGCGACCACTTCAAAAACCTGAAAATTTCAGGCTAGAATGTTGGTCTTCGCTGGAGTCGTGACCGAGTGGCCGAAGGTGCTCCCCTGCTAAGGGAGTATGCGCGCTAAAACGTGCATCGAGGGTTCGAATCCCTCCGACTCCGCCAGCGATGCTGGACAGTGAAACAAAAAAGGACCTTCGGGTCCTTTTTTGTTTTTCGGCCGCGCTTTTCAAGGCGGGTCGGGCGATGCAGACGTCGCTACACGCGTGGGTTAGCACCGATCCAGGTGCGCGGGCACTGCAACAGCAGGGTGGCGGCCGCCCTTCAGCCGGGTTGTCGCCAAGCCAGCAGCAGGTTGTTGGCCGGCAAGGCCACACGTTCCCGCCACTGCAAGCCCGCTTCAAGCGCCTGCACCTGCACGGCGGGCAGGCTGCGCAAGCCCCAGGCCGCATCGCGGGCCTTCAGGTCGGCGTCGAAGGCCAGGTTGCTGGCGGCAGTGGGCACGTCAGGCTCCAGGAAGGGGCCGTAGACCAGCAGCAGCCCGCGCGGCGCCAGGTGCCGGGCGGCGCCTCGCATCAGCGCGGGCGTGGTCGCCCAGGGTGAGATGTGCAGCAGGTTGGCGCAGAACACCAGGTCCAGCGTGTGCGGTGCGCAGCCCCAATCGCCTTGCAGCACGTCCAGCGGCCGCGGTGCGGCCACGTTCGCCAAGCCTTCGCACCAGGCGCCGATGCTGTCGGCCAGCGCTGGGGTGTTCTCGGTGGGCTGCCAGCGCCAGCCGGGCAGGGCGGCGGCGAAGTGGGCCGCGTGTTGGCCGGTGCCGCTGGCAATTTCCAGCGCCTGGCCGCTGGGCGGCAGCAGGCGTTGCAGTTCGGCCAGCAGCGGCACGCGGTTGCGTTCCGCGGCCGCGCTGTGCAGGCGGGCTTCGTTCATGGCCACGCCAGCGGGTTTCAGGCGCCAGCGGCCTGGCGGGCGAACAGCAGCGGGATGGCGTCGGCCACCGCGCGGCTGAGTTCGTCGCGCTGCTCGGGGTCGGCCAGGCGCGTGCGGTCGGCCTCGCTGAGTTCGCTGTCGTCGCCGCCCAGCAGGGCCACGGGCACCAGGGCCGGGCCGAGCTCTGCGTCGTCGAACAACGGCGCCCAGGCCTCGGGGTCCAGGGCCACGGCTTGCAGGAAGCCGATGCACCAGTCTTCGGCGTCCACCCACTCGCGGTCGTCGGCTTCGGCGATGCTGAACACCGGCTCCCAGCTGTCGGTGCCGCTGTTCAACTGCACCTGGATGGCGTGCAGGTGGCGCAGCACCAAGAAGGCGGCGCGCTTGCGCTGTTTCTGGCTGGGGAAAGGCGCGCTGCCTTCGCCGTCGCCGCCCCACACGCCGGGCAGCCACTCGGCGGTTTTGAAGCGCTGCAGCAGGCCGGGACCAACGAGCAAGGCCGTGAGGTAGCCGTCCAGGCCCTCCACGTTCATCACGTTGTCGGCGGGCAGGGCCTGCAGCAGGGCGTCGAGGGCGTTCAGCTCATCGTCGCTGAGCGGCGGGCTGTCGATTTGGGGGTTGTAGTCGGGGTATTCCACCGCCCGATTGTCGCCGTTGGCGCGCCACTGTGCCGTTGTGCTGGGCGGGTGTCGTCTCAGGGCGGCGCCGCGCCCGGCCGCAGGCCCGCCAGGTAGTGGGCGATGGCGCGGTTGCCCACGCGCTGCAGGCTCAGGGCGTCTGGGGTGATCAGCCAGTTCTGCATCAGGCCGTCGACCAGGGCGTGCAGCGCAAAGGCCAGTTCCAGGGCGTCGCAGGCGGGGTCCACTTCGCCGGCCGCTTGGGCCTCGCGCAGCAACTCGGCCATCTTGGCGATGTACTGGTCGCGCAACTGCGTTTGTTGCTCGCGCACCGCGGCCAGGTCATCGACGTACTCGACCTTGCGTGTGGCGATCTCGAACACCCGCCGGGTGTTGGCGTCGCGTTCCACGCTCTGCAGCAGCAGCGCCATCTTGGCCCGCACGGTGGCCACCGGGCTGCCTTGGTGCCCGGTGAGGATGTCGTCGATGGCCTGGGCCAGCGGCGTGCAGGCGCGGTCCATCATGGCGTTGAAGACGTCGCCCTTGTCCTGGAAGTGCCAGTAGATGGCGCCGCGCGTCACGCCCGCAGCCGCCGCGATGTCCTGCAGCGAGGTGCTGGACACACCGCGCGCCTGGAACAGCGCTTCAGCCGCGTCCAGGATGGCGCTGCGTGTGGCTTGGGCTTCTTCCTTCGTCTTTCTGGCCATGGTGCATTCCCGTGGATGCAATAAACATACGTACAAGAATGTATGTATAGTACGCCACTTCAGTGAAAACCCTGAGCCCTTTTTCGGCGGGGTTTACCCTAGGGCCCCTGGTAGCTGCCGCCCTGGCTTTCGAACCCTTCGCACCGCCCGAGGTTGAACCACGTGAAGCAACTCCTCCCCTCTCCGCACCACCTCTCCCTGGGCACCTTGGCGCTCGCCGTCCTGGCCGCCGCGACGCTGGCCGCCTGCGGTGGCCAAGACGCCAAACCCGCCGCCGCCGGTGGCATGCCACCACCGGCCGCCGTGGGCGTCCTGAAGGTGCAACCCCAGGCTGTGGCCCTGGCCACCGAGTTGCCCGGCCGCGTGGAAGCCCTGCGCACGGCGCAGGTGCGCGCACGTGTCAGCGGCGTGGTCACGCAGCGCCTGTTCCGCGAAGGCAGCGAGGTGAAAGCCGGTCAGCCGCTGTTCCAGATCGACCCCGCGCCCTACCAGGCCGCTTTCGACAGCGCCAGCGCCCAGCTGCAGCGCGCCCAGGCCAGCCTGGCCCAGGCCACGGCCACGGTAGAGCGCTACAAGCCGCTGGCTGACACCCAGGCCATCAGCCGGCAAGACTTTGTGAATGCCCAGGCGGCCCAACAGGTGGCCGCTGCCGACGTGGCCGCCGCCAAGGCCGCACAGCAAACGGCGCGCATCAACCTGGACTACGCCGCGGTGAAAGCGCCCATCTCCGGCCGCATCGGCCGTGCGCTGGTGACCGAAGGCGCGCTGGCCAACGCCGCTGAGGCCACGCAGCTGGCGCTGATCCAGCAGACCAACGTGGTCTACGTGAACTTCACGCAGAGCAGCAGCGAACTGCTGACGCTGCGCAAGGCCCTGGCCGCCAACCAGTTGCGCCGTGTGGGCGGTGACGGTGTGGCCGTGCGCGTGGTGCTGGAAGACGGCACCGAGTTGCCCAAGCCCGGCAAGCTGCTGTTCAGCGACCTCAGCGTGGACGCCACCAGCGGCCAGGTGACGCTGCGCGCCGAGGTGCCCAATGCCGAAGGCCTGCTGCTGCCCGGCCAGTACGTGCGCGTGCGCCTGGCCCAGGCCGAGCTGCCGGCGGGCTTCCTGGTGCCGCAACAAGCCGTGACACGCACGCAGAACGGCGACACCGTGCTGGTGGTGGGCGAGGGCAACAAGCCCGGCCCGCGCCCGGTGAAGGTGGCCCAGGCCCAGGGCGGCCAGTGGGTGGTGACCGACGGCCTGAAGGCCGGCGACCAGGTCATCGTCGACGGCTTCCAGAAGATGTTCGTGCCCGGCGCGCCGGTGAACCCCGTGCCCTGGGCGCCGCCCGGTGCGGCCAAGCCCGCGGCTGCGGCCTCTGCAGGCACGGCGGCGCCGGCCGCTGCCTCGGCCGCTTCGGCCCGCTGACCGGAGCACGACAACATGGCCCGTTTTTTCATCGACCGCCCCATCTTTGCGTGGGTGATCGCCTTGTTCATCCTGGTGCTGGGCGGCGTCGCCGTCACCCAGCTGCCGGTGTCGCAGTACCCGCCGGTGGCACCGCCGTCCATCGTGGTGTCGGCCGCCTACCCGGGCGCTTCGGCCCAAACGCTGGAAGACAGCGTGCTGGCCGTCATCGAACGCGAGATGAACGGCGCCCCCGGCCTCATCTACATGGAGTCGGTGGCCCAGGCCGACGGCAGCGGCAGCCTGACGCTGACCTTCGAGCCCGGCACCAACGCTGAACTGGCGCAGGTGGAGGTGCAAAACCGCCTGGGCCGCGCCACGCCGCGCCTGCCGTCGGCGGTGACGCAGCAGGGCGTGCGCGTGGACAAGTCGCGCGCCAACTTCCTGCTGTTCGCCATCCTGACCTCGAAAGACGGCGCCCTGGACCCGGTGGCCCTGGGCGACTACGCGGCGCGCAACGTGCTGCCCGAACTGCAGCGTGTGCCCGGCGTGGGCCAGGCCCAGCTGTTCGGCACCGAGCGTGCCATGCGTGTGTGGGTGGACCCCGCCAAGTTGATGGGTTATGGCCTGTCCAGCGCCGAAGTGGTGGCGGCCATCCGCGCGCAGAACGCGCAGGTCTCGGCCGGCGCCATCGGCGACCTGCCCAACATCACCGGCCAGGGCACGGCGGCCACGGTGGTGGTCAGCGGTCAGCTGGCCAGTGTGGAGGCCTTCGGCAACGTGGTGCTGCGTGCCAACACCGACGGCTCCAGCGTGCGGCTGCGTGACGTGGCCCGCATCGAGCTGGGGGCGCAGGCCTATTCGACCGTGGCCCGCCTGAACGGCCAGCCGGCCACCGGCATCGGCGTGCAGCTGTCGCCTTCGGGCAATGCCCTGGCCACGGCCACGGCCGTGCGCGCCAAGATGGAACAGTTGCAAGCCTACTTCCCGCAAGGCGTGGCTTACAGCATCCCTTACGACAGCTCGCGCTTCGTCAAGATCTCCATCACGCAGGTGGCACAGACCCTGGTGGAAGCCGTGGTGCTGGTGTTCCTGGTGATGTTCCTGTTCCTGCAGAACTTCCGCTACACGGTCATTCCGACCATCGTGGTGCCGGTGGCGCTGTTGGGCACTTTTGCTGTGCTGCTGGCGCTGGGCTTTTCCATCAACGTGCTCACGATGTTCGGCATGGTGCTGGTCATCGGCATCGTGGTGGACGACGCCATCGTGGTGGTGGAGAACGTCGAACGCATCATGGCCGAAGAAGGTCTGCCGCCACGCGCTGCGACGCGCAAGGCCATGGGCCAGATCTCGGGCGCCATCATCGGCGTGACCGTGGTGCTGATCTCGGTGTTCGTGCCGCTGGCCTTCTTCAGCGGCTCGGTGGGCAACATCTACCGCCAGTTCTCGGCGGTGATGGTGGCGGCCATCGCGTTCTCGGCGGTGCTGGCGCTGACGCTGACGCCGGCCCTGTGCGCCACGCTGTTGAAGCCGGTGGAGCCCGGCCACCACGCTGAAAAGCGCGGTTTCTTCGGGGCCTTCAACCGCTTCTTCCGCCGCACCACGGTGGTCTACGAGCGTGGCGTGTCCAGCATGCTCAAGCGCACCGGGCGTTACCTGGTCATCTACGGCGTGGTAGTGGCGGCCTGCGGCTGGGTCTACCTGCGCCTGCCCAGCTCTTTCCTGCCGGCCGAAGACCAGGGCAACCTGATCGTCAACGTGCAGCTGCCCCCGGGCGCCACGCAAGAGCGCACCAGCGCCGCCATGGCCCAGGTGGAAGGTTTCATGCTGAAGCAGCCCGAGGTGCAAAGCATCGTGGGCGTGCTGGGCTTCAGCTTCAGCGGCCAAGGCCAGAACGCGGCCCTGGCGTTTGTGACGCTGAAGGACTGGAAGGAGCGCCCCCACCCCGAGAACTCGGCCCAGGCCCTGGCCGGCCGTGCTTTCGGTGCGCTGATGGGCATCCGCGACGCCTTCATCTTCCCGCTGAGCCCGCCCCCCATCCCTGAACTGGGCACGGCCTCGGGTTTCAACTTCCGCTTGCAAGACCGCGCCGGCCTGGGCCACGACGCCCTGGTGGCCGCACGCAACCAGCTGCTGGGCATGGCCTCGCAGAGCAAGGTGCTGGCCCAGGTGCGCCCCGACGGCCTGGAAGACGCGCCGCAGCTGCGTGTCGACATCGACCGCGACAAAGCCGCGGCCCTGGGGGTGGACTTCGCCAGCATCAACAGCGCGCTGTCCACGGCCCTGGGTTCGGCCTACGTGAACGACTTCCCCAGCAGCGGCCGCCTGCAGCGCGTGGTGGTGCAAGCCGACGCCACGGCCCGCATGCAGCCCGAAGACCTGCTGAAGCTGACGGCACCCAACAGCCGTGGCCAACAGGTGCCGCTGTCGGCCTTCGCCACCACGCGCTGGGTGACGGGCGCCATGCAGACCGTGCGCTACAACGGCTACCCGTCCATGCGCATCGGCGGCAGCGCCGCCCCGGGCTTCAGCACCGGCGACGCCATGGCCGAGATGGAAAAGCTGGCCGCGCAGTTGCCCAAGGGCTTCGGCTTCGAGTGGACCGGCATCTCCCGCGAAGAGAAGTTGGCCGGCAACCAGGCGCTGGTGCTGTACGGCTTTGCCATCCTGGCGGTGTTCCTGTGCCTGGCGGCCTTGTACGAAAGCTGGGCCATCCCGTTGGCGGTGATCTTGGTCGTGCCGCTGGGTGTGTTGGGCGTGCTGCTGGCCACGCTGTTCCGCGGTTATGCCAACGACGTGTACTTCCAGGTGGGCCTGATCACCATCATCGGCCTGGCCGCGAAAAACGCCATCCTGATCATCGAGTTCGCGAAAGACCTGCAGGCCCAGGGCCAGAGTGCTTTCGACGCCGCGATGACGGCTGCGCGCCTGCGCTTCCGCCCTATCGTGATGACCTCGCTGGCCTTCATCCTGGGCGTGTTGCCGCTGTTCCTGGCCACCGGCGCCGGTTCTGCCAGCCAGCGTGCCATCGGCACCGGCGTGGTGGGCGGCATGATCACGGCCACCGTGTTCGCGGTGTTCTTCGTGCCCTTGTTCTTCGTGGTGGTGCGCCGAATCTTCAAGGGCAGCGAACGGCAGCGCCGCTTGCATGCCCACGAGGAAGAAAACATCAACCAAAACACCCCCGTGGAGGACCGCTGAGATGCGCGCCCCTGTCAACACCGGGCGCCTGGGCGCCATCGCCCTGGCCAGCCTGGCCCTGCTGCAGGCCTGCAGCCTGACGCCCGAGTACCAGCGCCCCGCCGCGCCGGTGGCCGCGGCCTTCCCTGAAACGCCGGCGGCCCCGCCGGTGGCCACCGCGCCCCTGGCGGCGGCCGACCTGCCTTGGCGCGAGTTCCTGGCCGACGCTCGGTTGCGGGCGCTGGTGGACCTGGCCCTGGCCGGCAACCGCGACCTGCGTGTGGCCGTGCTGACGGCCGAACAAGCCCGCGCCAGCGCCGGCGCGGTGCGCGCCGACCTGCTGCCCACGGTGCAGGCCGGTGCCACAGGCACGGCCACCAGCGCGGTGGGCGGTGGCAGCACGCGCAGCTACACGGCGGGCCTGTCCATCACGGCCTGGGAAATCGACCTCTTCGGCCGGCTGCGCAGCCTGTCCGAAGCCGCACAGGCGCGTTACCTGGCCAGCGAAGAAGGCCGCCGCGCGGCGCAGCTGTCGCTGGTGGCCAGCGTGGCCAGCGCCGACCTGGCTCTGCGTGCCGACGACGAACTGCTGGCGCTGACCGCCCAGACCCTGGCCACGCGTGAACAAACCCTGGCGCTGGCGCAGGCGCGCTTCAAGGCCGGTGTCGCGGCCGAGCCCGAACTGCGCAGCGTGAAAAGCCTGGCCGCCGCCGCGCGGGCCAGCCTGGCCGCGCTGCAGCGCCAGCGCGCCCAGGACCTGAACACCCTGGCGCTGCTGCTGGGCCAGCCGCTGCCAGCCAACCTGCCAGCAGGCGCGCCTCTGGCCAGCGTGCAGCTGCCGGCCTTGCCGGCGGGCCTGCCCGCCACCGTGCTGCTGCAGCGGCCCGACGTGCGCCAGGCCGAGCAGGCCCTGCTGGCGGCCAACGCCAACATCGGCGCGGCACGGGCGGCCTTCTTCCCGCGTCTGGCGCTCACCACCCAGGTGGGCACGGCCAGCAACGCGCTCAGCGGCCTGTTCGACAACACGGCCTGGACGGTGGCACCTTCGCTGCTGGCGCCCATCTTCGATGCCGGCCGCAACAGCAACAACCTGGCCGCCAGCCGCGCGGCCAAAGAGATCGCCGTGGCGCAGTACGAAAAAGCGCTGCAGTCGGCCTTCCGCGAAGTGGCCGACGCCCTGGCCGGCCGCGACACGCTGGGCGCGCAGCTCGCGGCACAGCAGCAGCAGGCCGACGCGGAAACGCGCCGTCAGGTGTTGGCCCAGCAGCTGTTCCAGGGCGGTGCCGCCAGCGCGTTGGAGCGCCTGGACGCCGAACGTTCGGCCTTGGCCGCGCAGCAGGCCGTGCTGCAGGTGCGCCTGGCCGCGCTGCAGAATGCGGTGCAGCTGTACCGGGTGCTGGGCGGTGGCACCGCGGTGGCCGAGGCCCCGGCCGGCGCCACCAAGCCCTGAGACCGGGCGCACCGAAGCACAGGGTGAGGAGCTGAGAGCGACATGGCCAACAACGAGCGGCTGTACAAGATTGAACGCCTGATCCGCAACCGCGGCCATGTCAGCTTCCAGGCCCTGCAGGACGAACTCGAGGTCTCGCGCGCCACGCTCAAGCGCGACCTCGAGTACCTGCGCGACCGCCTGGGCGCCCCCATCGAGTACGACCGCAGCCTCAACGGCTACCGCTTCGCGCAGAACAGCCGCGCCCCGGTGCACGAGTTGCCGGGCCTGTGGTTCGACGAACGTGAGCTGTACTCGCTGCTGATGGCGCACCAGCTGCTCAGCGGCCTGGACGCCGACGGCACGCTCAGCCGCCACCTGCAGCCGCTGCTGGAGCGCATCCACGAACTGCTGGGCAGCAGCGACGACGCCGCGCTGATGCAGCGTGTGAAGGTCATCAGCGCCGCCGGCCGCGCCGTGCCCAGCCAGTTCTTCGAGAAGGTGGCCGAAAGCCTGTTGAAGCGCCAGCGGCTGCAGCTGCGCTACCAAAGCCGCACGCGCGGCGAAACCGGCAGCCGCGAGGTGTCGCCGCAGCGCCTGGTGCACTACCGCAACACCTGGTACCTGGACGCCTGGTGCCACCGCGCCGAAGGCCTGCGGCGTTTTGCGCTGGACGCCATCGAAGACGCGCAACCGCTGGCCACACGGGCCCGCGACGTGGCCAAGACCAAGGTGCAGGCCGAGATGGACGCTGGCTACGGCATCTACGCCGGTGGCACCCGCCAATGGGCCACGCTGGTGTTCAGCGCCCAGGCCGCGCGCTGGATCAGCCGCGAGGAGTGGCACGCCGAGCAACAAGGCCAGTGGCTGCCCGACGGCCGCTACGAACTGCGCCTGCCCTATGTGGACGACACCGAACTGGTGATGGACCTGCTGCGCCAGGGCCCGGACGTGCAGGTGTTGGCCCCGGCCGCGCTGCGCAACAAGGTGCGCCTGCGCCTGCAGCAGGCGCTGAAGAACTTCGACTGACGCCCAGCCGCCAGCGTGCGGCGCGGGCCTGGCCGAGCGCGCTCAAGCGTGCCGGCGGTCGGGCCGATATCCGACCCATGATGAACCCGGCCTTGGCCTGGGCGGCCGAGCACGTGGCCGTCGCACTGGCGCTCACCCTGTTCAGCCTGCTGGCGCTGGGGGTGGCGGTGGGCCTGTTGTGGCGTGAACGGCTGCGCAGCCGCGGCGCCCGTTCGCGGGCCAAACAGGCCAAGACGGCGCTGGACGCGCTGCAGACCCGCGACCGGCTGACCGGCCTGTTGCCGCGCGCCGATTTCGAGACCGCATTGGACGAGGCCGTGCTGCAGGCCGACCGCCTGGGCGGCGGGCTCTGCGTTCTGTACGTGGACCTGGACAACCTGGGTACGGTCAACGACGCCTTCGGCCACGACGCTGGCGACGCGGTGCTGCGTGAAGCCGCCAACCGGCTGCTGGCCAGCCTGCAAGGCGTGCCGGCCTGCGCCACCTGTGGCGGGCGCATCGCCGCCGACGAGTTCGCGTTCCTGGTGCGTGGTGGCCTGCAGTCGGGCCACGCCGTGGCGCGCCAGATGCAGGCGGCCGTGGCGCGCCCGTTCTTGGTGACGGGCAGCGGCGGGCAAGCCGTGGAAGCCCGGCTCACCTGCTCGGTGGGCCTGGCCGCCTACCCGCAGCACGGCGGGCGGCCCAGCCTGGTGGCCCATGCGGCCCTGGCCATGCGCAGCGTGAAGTTGGCCGGTGGCAACGACCGGGCCGAATACGACCCCCGCCTGAGCGCTGCCGTGCGCGACCAGAGCGAACTGCTGCAAGGCCTGCGTGGCGCGCTGGCCCAGGGGCAGTTCGAGCTGTACTACCAGCCCAAGGTCGACGCCCGGACCTTGCAGATCACCGCCGCGGAGGCCTTGCTGCGATGGCACCACCCGCAGCGCGGCCTGGTCAGCCCGGCGGTGTTCGTGCCGCTGGCCGAGCAGTTCGGCCTGATCGACGCCATCGGTCGTTGGGTCATCGATGAAGCCTGCCGGCAGTCCGCGCTGTGGCGCGATGGCGGGCTGCGCATGCGGGTGGCGGTGAACCTGTCCGGGGCCCAGCTCCGGCAGGACGACCTGGTGCCCCGCATCGAGGCCGCACTGCAGCGCCACCGCATCCCCGCGGCTCGCCTGACCTGCGAGATCACCGAGAGCGTGGCCATGGAAGACACCCAGGTCACCCGCACCGCCTTCGAGGCCTTGCGCCGCAGCGGCGTGCACGTGTCCATCGACGACTTCGGCACCGGCCACTCCAGCCTGGCGTCGTTGCGCCGCCTGCCCGCGGCCGAGCTGAAGATCGACCGCGCTTTCGTCTGCGACCTGGCCACCAGCGAAGACGCCCGCGCCATCGCCCGCGCCATCGTACAGATGGCCCACACCCTGGGCCTGCGGGTGGTGGCCGAAGGCGTGGAGACCGAACGCCAGCGCGACCTGCTGGTGGACATGGGCTGCGACGAATTGCAGGGCTACCTGTTTGCCAAGCCCATGACGGCCAAGGCGCTGGCGCTGTGGGCCAGCGACGAGTGGTCGCAGGGTCAGGGTGACGGCTCCGCAGCGGCTTTCCGCGCTTCCTTGTTCGAAGAGACCCGTCCTGCCGAGTGGCCCCATTGACGGACGTGAGCCCGCGGCCCGCGGCCCAGGGCCCGTGCGGCTCAGGGTTGACCTGGCAGGCCCCTCTGGCGCACACGTTCAGAATACGCTGCACTGCCGCTGGCCGCCCGGCGTGCCCATCCCAGCCGCGGCCCCCAACCACCTCTACCGCCTCTTTGCCATGCCCTCCTTGCAGATCAACGGCCAGCCCCGCACGCTGGACCTGGAACCCGAGATGCCCTTGCTGTGGGCCTTGCGCGAAGACCTGGGCCTGACCGGTACCAAGTTCGGCTGCGGCGTGGCGGCCTGCGGTGCCTGCACCGTGCTGCTGAACGGCGCCGCGGTGCGGTCTTGCGTGATGCCGCTGGCCGCCTGCGAAGGCGCCAGCGTGCAGACCATCGAAGGCCCGGCCGATGCCACGCTGCAGGCGCTGCAGGCCGCCTGGGTGCAGCTGCAGGTGCCGCAATGCGGCTATTGCCAGAGCGGCATGTTGATGGCCGCCAGCGCCTTGCTGCGCAGCAACCCCCGGCCCAGCGACGCCGACATCGACGCCGCCGTCACCAACCTGTGCCGCTGCGGCACCTACCAGCGTGTGCGGGCCGGCATCCACTTGGCCGCCAAGAACCTCGCGGGCAGCGCCGCCCCGGCCGCCAAGAAAGTGGGTGCCGCATGAAGCGCCGTCACTTTCTGTTGGCCGGCGCCGCCCTGGCGGGGGCCACCGGTGCCCTGGTGGTGGGCTGTGGCGCGCCCAGCGCGCGCAGCCGCGTGGGTGAGGCGGGCAGTTGGCCCGGCGCCGAAGGGCAGGTGGCGCTGAACGCTTGGGTGCAAATCGGTGCCGACGGCCGCATCACCGTGGCCGTGCCGCGGTCTGAAATGGGGCAGGGCGTGCACACGGCGCTGGCGATGCTCGTGGCCGAAGAATTGGAAGCCGACTGGGCCCAGGTGCACACCGCGCCGTCGCCCATCAGCCGCATCTACGCCAACGCGGCCCTGCTGCTGAACGTGGTGCCGCTGCAGACCGACGACGACGGTTTCATCGCCGGCCTGGTGCGTGGCAGCGCTCAACGTCTGGGTTATGCACTCTCGCTGCAGGTCACCGGCGGGTCTTCCAGCGTGCGCGACGCCTGGGAGCCCATGCGCCTGGCCGGCGCCTGCGCGCGGCAGATGCTGGTGCAGGCCGCTGCGGCGCGCTGGGCGGTGCCTGAAGCCGAATGCAAGGCCGAAAAAGGACGGGTGCTGCACACCGCCAGCGGCCGCAGCGCCGGGTATGGCGAACTGGCGGCCGACGCCGCCAAGCGCCCGCTGCCCGACGGCCTGGTGCTCAAGGCCCCGGCCGACTTCAAACTGCTGGGCCGGCCCCTGCCGCGCCAGGACATTCCGCTGAAGGTGAACGGCAGCGCGGTGTTTGGCATCGACGTGCGTCTGCCGGGCATGTTGTACGCGGCCATACGCCAATGCCCGGTGTTCGGCGGGCGCCTGCAGGCCCTGGACACCAACGAGGTCATGAAACGCCGCGGCGTCAAGCAGGCCTTCCGCCTGGGCAACCAGGCCGTGGTGGTGGTGGCCGACCACCCCTGGCGCGCCCAGCAGGCCGTGGCCGCGCTGGCCGTGCAATGGGACGACGGCCCGCATGCCGCGCTCGATTCCGCCGCCATCGACGCGCAGCTGCGCCAGAGCCTGGACAACGACAGCGGCTTCGGCTTCCGCGGCATCGGCGACGCCGAGGCCACGCTGAAGGCCGCCGCCAAGACCATCAGTGCCGACTACAGCGTGCCCTTCCTGGCCCACGCCGCGCTGGAGCCCATCAACTGCGTGGCCCAGGTGGCCGGCGGCAAAGTGACGCTGTGGGCGTCGACCCAGGTACCGTCGCTGGTGCGCTGGAAAGCGGCCCAGGTGGCCGACGTGTCGCAGGACGACGTCACCGTGCACGTCACCCTGCTGGGCGGTGGTTTCGGCCGCAGGCTGGAGACCGACATGGCCGAGCAGGCGGTGGCCATCGCGCAGCGCTGCAACGGCGCGCCGGTGAAGCTGCTGTGGAGCCGCAGCGAAGACATGCAGCACGACTTTTACCGCCCGGTGGCCCGCGCACGTTTCACCGCCGCCTTGGGCGACGACGGCCTGCCGCTGGCCTGGCTGAACCGCGTGGCCGCCCCCAGCCTGGGCCTGGCCACCACCGAGCGCCTGCTGCCCAGCGTGGCCGCCGATTCGCCGGACAAGAACCACATCGAAGGCGCTTTCGACCTGCCTTACGCCATTCCGAACCTCAGCGTGCGGCAGCACCGCACGCCCACGCCTGTGCCCATCGGCTCCTGGCGCAGCGTGGGCCATTCCTACAACGCCTTCTTCACCGAGTGTTTCATCGACGAACTGGCCCAGGCGGCCCGGCAGGACCCGGTGGCCTACCGCCTGGCGTTGCTGAAGGCCCACCCGCGCCACACCGCGGTGCTGAAACTGGCCGCTGAACAAGCCGGCTGGGGGCAGGCGCTGCCGCCTGGCCGCGCGCGGGGCGTCGCCCTGCACGAAAGCTTTGGCAGCTGGGTGGCCCAGGTGGCCGAGGTGTCCTTGGAAGGTGGCAAGCCACGCGTGCACCGCGTGGTGTGCGCCATCGACTGCGGCAGCGTGGTGAACCCCGACACCGTCAAAGCCCAGGTCGAGGGCAGCATCGTGTACGGGCTGACCGCGGCGCTGTACGGCCGCATCAGCATCAAGGCCGGGCGCGTGGAGCAGGCCAACCTGCCCGACTACCCGCTGCTGAAACTGACCGAGATGCCCCAGGTGCAGGTGCACATCGTGCCCAGCACGGCCGCGCCGGGTGGGGTGGGCGAACCCGGCACACCGCCCATTGCACCGGCCGTGGCCAACGCCTTGCGCGTGCTGACCGGGCAGCCCGTGCGCAGCCTGCCGCTGGTGGTCTGACCCCCGCCCGGGCCGGCGCGGCAGCCCAGCACCGGCCCCGTCAGGGCCGACCCCCTGGCGGCCGGCCGGCGCTGCACCACAATGCCGGCCATGAAAGTTTGCATCGTCGGCGCTGGCGCCATTGGAGGGTTCATCGGTGCGCGCCTGGCCGCGGCCGGTGCTTGTGAACTCAGCGTGCTGGCACGGGGCGCCACCCTGGCCGCGCTGCAGCAGCACGGCTGGCGCCTGCAGCAGGCCGGCGGCCTGCTGCAAAGCCCGGCCCACGCGGCCGACAGCCCGGCCGCACTGGGGGTGCAAGACCTGGTGGTCGTCGCCGTCAAAGGCCCGGCGCTGCCCAGCTTGGCGCCCACCCTGGCACCCCTGATCGGGCCCCACACCCTGGTGATGCCGGCCATGAACGGAGTGCCCTGGTGGTTCAACCAGGGCCTGCCGGGGGTGGACGCCACGCCGCTGCACAGCGTGGACCCGGGTGGCCACATCAGCGCCGCGCTGCCGGCGGCCCATGTGCTGGGCTGTGTGGTGCACGCCAGCACCTTCACGCCCGAGCCGGGCCTGGTGGTGCAGCGCATGGGGCAGGGCCTCATCGTCGGTGAAGCCCTGGGTGGCCACAGCGCACGGGCGCAGGCCGTGGTGGACCTGCTGGCCCACGCCGGTTTTGACGCCACGCACAGCGCCCAGGTGCGGCGCGACGTTTGGTACAAGCTGTGGGGCAACCTGACCATGAACCCCGTCAGCGCATTGACTGGCGCCACCGCCGACCGCGTGCTGGCCGACCCGCTGGTGCGCGAGTTCAACTCCGCCGCCATGCGCGAGGCCGCGGCCATCGGCGCGCTGCTCGGCTGCCCCATCGCGCAATCGCCAGAAGACCGCCACGCCATCACGGCCAAGCTGGGGGCGTTCAAGACCTCCATGTTGCAAGACGTGGAGGCCGGCCGTGCCATCGAGCTGGACGCGCTGGCCGGCGCCGTGCGTGAACTGGGGCAGCGCCTGGGCGTGGCCACCCCCTTCATCGACGCCTTGTTCGGTTTGACCCGCCTGATGGCGCAGAGCCGAGGCCTGTACCCGGTCTGATGCCGCCCTGTACCCGGCCGCCGCCGGCCTGAAGGCGGCGGTGGGGCAGGGGCATGGCCGGTACAGCCACCGGCCCACGCCCACGGGTAATCCCTTGGCATCGCTGCATTCTGAAGCGCTAATATTTGTTTAGCGTGATATTTGAATGCAGTGCTTGTGTGCCGCCGCGGCCCCGCCGCGGTGGGCCTGCAGCACCGGCCATGTGAAGGGAGCCCCAGTGGCCAACGAACACCCGCCCGCCGGCCGCCTGTTGAAGGCGCCCGAAAACTTTCTGGACGCCACCGGCGTGCGCCAGGTGTTTGCCGAAGCACGGCAGGGCCGACGCGGCTTCATCCGTCAGGCTTTCCAGGCCGCCAGCGCCGCCGCCTTGGCCGTGGGTGCGGGTGCAGCCCGTGCCCAAGGGCAGCCGCAGCCCGCCGAGGGCGACCCGCACATCCTGAACCTGCCCGAGCACACCCGTGGCCTGGGGCTGCCCGTGGCCACCGACGGCTACGGCAAGCCTTCCAAGTACGAAGCCAATGTGCAGCGCCGGCAAAGCCCGGGCCTGACGCAGACGGCGCAGTCCTCGGTGTCGTTCGCGCCGCTGCAGAGCCTGTTCGGCATCGTCACACCCAGCGGCCTGCACTTCGAGCGCCACCACCAGGGCTGGTGGGACATCGACCCGTCCCAGCACCGGCTGATGGTCAACGGCAGCGACGACAAGCTGCTGAAGACGCCGCGGGTCTTCACCATGGACGAGCTGATGCGCCTACCCAGCGTGTCGCGTTTCCACTTCATCGAATGCGGTGCCAACACCGGCATGGAGTGGGGCAACGTGGCCGTGCCCACCTGCCAGTACACCCACGGCATGCTCAGCTGCAGCGAGTTCACCGGCGTGCCCCTGCGCACGCTGCTGGACCTGTGCGGCGTGGACTACAAGCGTGCCCGCTACGTGCTGGGCGAAGGCGCCGACGGGTCGTCGATGACCCGCACCATCCCCATGGAGCTGGTGGAGAACGGCGAAGTCTTCGTCGCCTACGGCCAGAACGGCGAGATGCTGCGGCCGGAAAACGGCTACCCGCTGCGCCTGGTGGTGCCCGGGGTGCAGGGCGTCAGCTGGGTGAAGTACCTGCGCCGCATCGAGGTGGGCGACCAGCCCTGGGCCACCAAGGACGAGGCCGTGCACTACATCGACCTGATGCCGAGCGGCCTGCACCGGCAGTACACCAGCACGCAGGAGGTCAAGAGCGTCATCACCACGCCCAGTGGCGGGCAGGTGCTGCTGGGCCAGGGCTTCTACAACATCAGCGGCTTGGCGTGGTCGGGCCGCGGCAAGGTGAAGCGCGTGGACGTGTCGGTGGACGGCGGACGCAACTGGCGCAGCGCGCGCCTGGAAGGCCCGGTGATGTCCAAGTGCCTGACGCGCTTCAACCTGGACTGGGTGTGGCGCGGCGAACCCGTGCTGCTGCAAAGCCGCGCGATGGACGAAACCGGCCAGGTGCAGCCCACCTACACCCAACACCGTGCGGTGCGTGGTTCGCGGTCGATCTACCACAACAACGCGGTCCAGACTTGGCTGGTGCAGGCCAGCGGAGAGGTGAAGAATGTCCAACTCAGCTGAGCGCAGCGGTCGCCGTTCCGCGTTGTGTTGGGGGCGCTGGACGCGTGCCTTGGGCGGTGCGCTGGCCGCGCTGGCCCTGGCCACCGCTGGGGCGCCCGCGCTGGCTGCCGAAGCTTTTCCCGGCATCGGCCGGGCGGCCACGCCGGCCGAGGTGGCGGCTTGGGACATCGATGTGCGCCCCGATTTCAAAGGCCTGCCGCGTGGCGCGGGCAGCGTGGCCCAGGGCATGGTGGTCTGGGAAAGCAAGTGCGCCAGCTGCCATGGGGTGTTCGGCGAGAGCAACGAGGTCTTCACGCCCTTGGTGGGCGGCACCACCGCCGCCGACGTGCAACGCGGCCGCGTGGCCCGGCTCACCGACGATGGCTTCCCCGGCCGCACCACGCTGATGAAGGTGGCCACGGTGTCCACGCTGTGGGACTACATCCACCGTGCCATGCCCTGGAATGCGCCCAAGTCGCTGTCCCCCGACGAGGTCTACGCCGTCACCGCCTTCTTGTTGAACCTGGGCGGTGTGCTGCCAGACGACTACGTGATGTCCGACAAGAACATCGCCGAGGTGCAAGAGCGCATGCCCAACCGCCACGGCATGAGCACGGCCCACGCCATGTGGCCGGGCGCCGCCTTTGGCCAGCGCAGCCCCGACGTGAAGGCCACGGCCTGCATGAAGGACTGCCGGCCCGAACCGCGCCTGGCTTCGGTGCTGCCGGAGTTTGCGCGCAACGCCCACGGCAACCTGGCCGAGCAGAACCGGTTGGTGGGCCCCCAGCGCGGCGCCGACCCCACGCGGCCCGCGCCGACCCGCCCGGCCGCGGCCGTGGCGGCCACGGCCGCCCCATCACTGGCCACAGCGGCCGCCGCCAACCCCCGGCCTGCAGCGCCGGCTCAACCGGCGGACAATAGCGGGCTGTTGCCTGCGCCCACCGCCTTGTTGCAGAAACACCAGTGCTTGGCCTGCCACGGCATGGACCGCAAGGTGGTGGGCCCGGGCTTCAACGAGGTGGCGCGCAAACACGCGGGCCGCGCCGACGCCGAGGCCTACCTGGCGCAGAAGGTGGTGGCCGGTGGTGCGGGGGTGTGGGGCACCATCCCGATGCCGCCGCAGAGTTTGCCCTTGGCCGATGCGCAGGCCATTGCGAAGTGGATGGCGCAAGGCGCCAAGCGCTGAGCGGGCTTTGGTCCGCCGCAGGGGCCGGACTCAGGGTTCAGCCCGTGTTGTCGAGAGACTTTTGTTTATTAGCATTTGCAAATAAAGGAACCCCCCATGCAAACCCGTCGAGACCTGCTTTCCGCTTCGGCCAAAGTGGCCGTCATGTTGGCCGGTGCTGGCCTGGTGCCGGGCTTGGCCCAGGCCCAGGGCACTTGGAACACGGCCGCCTTTGATGCACGCAACCTGGCCGAGCTGATGAAGGCCATGGGTGGCGCGGCGCCGACCGAGAGCAAAGAAGTCACGCTCACCGGCCCGGACATCGCCGAAAACGGCGCCGTCGTGCCGGTGGCCGCGGCCACCACGCTGGCCGGCGCCAAGAAGCTGCTGCTGCTGGTGGAGAAGAACCCCAACATGCTGTCGGCCATGTTCGACATCAACGACAGCGTGGAACCCAACTTCGCCACCCGCGTGAAGATGGGCCAGTCGTCCAACGTCTACGCCGTGGCGCTGATGGCCGACGGCAAGGCCCACTTCGCGATGAAAGAAATCAAGGTCACGCTGGGCGGCTGTGGCGGCTAAATGGGCCCACCCCCGAAGCGCCTTCGGCGCGGCGTGCCGCCCGCACGGGCCCAGAGGCCCCGTTCTTTGCCAGGCTTGCCAGGTCCGCAGGACCTGCCAAGTCCGGGCTCAGCCCCCTCAAGGGGGCGCCGCCGATGGACCGGCGGAGCCGGATCCCTGGCGGCCGCTTGATTGTTCCAACCAGTTCTCAGGAGATTGATATGGCAGACCCGATGCGCATCCGTGCCCAGGCCGCTGGCGACAAAGCCACCGTGCGCGTGCTGATGAGCCACGAAATGGAAACCGGCCAGCGCAAAGACGCCGCCGGCAAGACCATCCCGGCCTGGTTCATCCAGACCGTCAGCGCCACCCACAACGGCAAACCCGTGCTCAGCGCGCAGTGGGGCGCTTCCGTGTCCAAGAACCCGTTCATGCAGTTCGTGGTGAAGGGGGCGAAGGCCGGCGACAAGATCGCTGTGACCTGGGTGGACAACAAGGGCGACAAGCGCACCGACGAAGCCACGGTGTCCTGACACCCCGCCCGCCTCCGGCCCCAGGCCCCTTCAACAAGGACAACAAGATGCGAGACAAATCTGTGTGGCGCTTCGAGACCATGGTGGCCCTGGGTGCTGTGGCGCTGGCCACGGCCACCGGGGCCAGCGCCCAAGGCAAGACGGCGGCCGACGGCATCGCCGAGTACCGCAAGATGCTGGAAGACGGCAACCCGGCGGAGCTCTTCGAAGCCAAAGGTGAAGACCTGTGGAAGAAGGTGCGGGGCCCGAAGAACGCCAGCCTGGAGAAATGCGACCTGGGCCGCGGCCCGGGCGTGGTGAAGGGCGCTTTCGTGCAGTTGCCGCGCTACTTTGCCGACACGCAGAAGGTGCAAGACCTGGAATCGCGTCTGTTGACCTGCATGGAAACCCTGCAGGGCCTGGACGCCGCGTCCATCGCCAAGACGCCTTTCGGCCGTGGCGAACAGGCCAACATGGAAGCGCTGGCGGCCTGGATTTCCGCCGAGTCCCGCGGCCAGCGCATGGCGCTGCCGCAGGGCCACGCCGCGGAGAAAACGGCGTACGAACTGGGCAAGCGTGCTTTCTTCTACCGCGCCGGACCGTACGACTTCAGCTGTGCTTCCTGCCACGGCGAGGCCGGCAAGCGCATCCGCCTGCAAGACCTGCCGGACCTGACCAAGAACCCGGGCGACGGCGTGGGCTTCGCGGCCTGGCCGGCCTACCGCGTGAGCAGCGGTGAGCTCTGGAGCATGCAGCGCCGCTTGAACGACTGCTTCCGCCAGCAGCGTTTCCCGTTCCCCGGTTACGGCTCTGACGTGACCATCGCGCTGGGTGTGTACATGGGCGTGAACGCCCAAGGCGCACAGTCCATCGCCCCGGCCATCAAGCGTTGAGGAGCCTTCCCATGAACCGCAAAACCTTGCGCCGCGGCCTCTGGTTGGGCGCCGCCGCCACCGCCGCGGTGGCCCTGGCCGGCTGTGCTGCGCTGGCGCCCACACCCGACTACGACGCCATGACGGCCGAGATGATGAAGGCCTCGTTCCGCGACCAGGGCATCGCCACCGTGGACCGACTGCAGCAGGACGACAGCAATGCCGCCTGTTCGCAGTCCATGGGCCAGTCGCTGCCCGATGCGCGGGCTGAGAAGATCCAGGCCGCCGCGCTGGCCAGCGTGAAACAGCCCGCCGACGGCCAGTACATCGGCGACTGGAAGGTCGGCGAGCGCCTGGCGCAAAACGGCCGTGGCATGACGTGGACCGACGCTTCGGCGGCCACCAGCGCCAACGGGGGCAACTGCTACAACTGCCATCAGATCAGCAAGGCCGAGATCTCCTTCGGCACCATCGGCCCCAGCCTGTACAACTACGGCAAGATCCGCGGTGTGGCCGACCTGAAGGCCGAGACCGCGCAGCCCATCATCCAGTACACCTGGAACAAGCTGTACAACGCCAAGGCCTACAACGCCTGTTCGGGCATGCCCCGTTTCGGCCACGCCGGGCTGATGAGCGAACAGCAGCTGAAGGACCTGATGGCCTTGATCCTGGACCCGGCTTCGCCCGTGAACCAGTGACCCCAGGCCCGCTGCGTGCGGGCCTTTTTGGTGGTCATAACATCATTGATTGCTGAACCATGAATCTTTCGAAACGCGACTTCCTGCAGGTGTTGGGCAGCGCCTCGGTGGCCGGCATGGGCCTGGCCCGTTATGCCGATGCCGACGCCGCCACGGCACAGCGCGGTTTGTACGACCTGCCGCGGTTCGGCAACGTGTCGCTGCTGCACATGACCGACTGCCACGCGCAGCTGCTGCCCATCCGCTTCCGAGAGCCCAGCGTCAACCTGGGCTTGGGCACCCTGCAGGGCCAGTTGCCGCACGTGGTGGGTGAACAACTGCTGCGCCGCATGGGGCTGCGGCCGGGCACGCCAGAAGCGCACGCCTTCACCTACCTGGACTTTGAAAAGGCCGCTCGCCGCTACGGCCGGGTGGGCGGCTTCGCACACCTGGCCACGCTGGTGAAGCAGCTCAAGGCCAGCCGCCCTGGCGCGCTGCTGCTGGACGGCGGCGACACCTGGCAGGGCAGTGCCACCAGCCTGTGGACCCGCGCGCAGGACATGGTGGACGCCTGCAAGCTGCTGGGCGTGGACGTGATGACCGGCCACTTCGAGTTCACCTACGGCATGGCGCGGGTGCAGCAGATCATCGAAAAAGACTTCGCCGGCCGTGTCGACTTCGTGGCGCAGAACGTCAAGACCACCGACTTCGGCGACCCGGTCTTCAAGCCCTACGTGTTGAAAGAAATCAACGGTGTGCCGGTGGCCATCGTTGGCCAGGCCTTCCCGTACACGCCCATCGCCAACCCGCGCTACCTGGTGGCCGACTGGAGCTTCGGCATCCAGGACGAGCACATGCAGAAGACCGTGGACGAGGCCCGCGCCAAGGGCGCCCAGGTGGTGGTGGTGCTGAGCCACAACGGCATGGACGTGGACCTGAAGATGGCCAGCCGTGTGCGTGGCATCGACGCCATCCTGGGCGGCCACACGCACGACGGTGTGCCCGTGGCCGTGCCCGTGAAGAACCCGGGGGGCACCACACTGGTGACCAACGCCGGCAGCAACGGCAAGTTCCTGGGCGTGATGGACTTCGACGTGAAGGCCGGCCGCGTGGCCGACTTCCGGTACCGGCTGCTGCCCGTGTTCAGCAACCAACTGCCGGCCGACCCCGAGATGCAGGCGCTGATCGACAAGGTGCGCGCGCCCTACACCGACAAGCTGGGTGAGCGCTTGGCCATCACCGACGGTCTGCTGTACCGCCGTGGCAACTTCAACGGCAGCTGGGACCAGCTGATTTGCGACGCGATGATGGACGTGCAGGGCGCCGAGATCGCTTTCTCGCCGGGCTTCCGTTGGGGCACCAGCCTGCTGCCGGGCGAGGCCATCACGCGCGAGTTGCTGATGGACCAAACCGCCACCACCTACAGCTTCGCCACCGTGACGCCCATGACCGGCGAGACCATCAAGACCATCTTGGAGGATGTGGGCGACAACCTCTTCAACCCCGACCCCTACTACCAGCAAGGCGGGGACATGGTGCGTGTGGGCGGGCTGACCTACGCCTGCGAGCCCGGCGCCCGCATGGGCCAGCGCATCCAGGACATGCGCCTGAACGGCCGCCCCATCGAGGCCAGCAAGACCTACAAGGTGGCCGGTTGGGCCCCGGTGGGTGAGGAAGCGTCCAAGGCCGGCTTGCCGATGATCTGGGACGTGGTCGAAACCTGGCTGAAGGCCCAGCGCCGGGTGGCGCCGCGCCGACCCAATGTGCCACGGTTGATCGGCGTCGAAGGCAACCCCGGCCTGGCCCGAAGCCGCTGAACAGGACCACACCATGCATGCTGTTCAACGTGGCCTCCTGCGTTTGCTGACCGGTTTGTTCATCGCGGTCTCGGCCTGGTCGGTGCAAGCCCAGGACCTGGTGGTCTACCACATCGACGACACCTCCAACCAGGCGCTCAAGGGCCTGCGCAACATCCGCAACCACCTGGACGTGGACCCCACGGCCAAGATCACCGTGGTGACGCACGCCTTCGGTGTCGACTTCCTGCTCGAGGGCATGAAGGACCGCAACGAGAGCCCGTTCGCGGCCACCGTCGCCGCCTTGGTGAACCGTGGGGTGGTGTTCGAGGTGTGCGAGATCACGCTGAAGAACCGCAACCTGAAAAAGGACCAGTTCATCCAGGAGGCCGGCTTCACGCCTTCGGGCGTGGTGCGTCTGGCCAAGTTGCAGAAGCAGGGCGCGGCCTACATCAAGCCCTGATCGGCCCTGCTGGACCACCCGCTGTCGCAGGCCCCATGGAGACCCTGATCGAGCGCCTGGGTGAACCCTGGCTGTTGGCCGCGGGGGGCCTGGGTGTGGGCCTGCTGTTCGGTTTCTTCGCCCAGCGGTCGCGCTTTTGCCTGCGCTCGGCCGTCATCGAATTCGCGCGCGGCCAAAGCGGCGGCAAGCTCACGGTGTGGCTGTTCGCCTTTGCCACCGCGGTGCTGGCCACCCAGGCCCTGGCCTGGGGCGGTGTGCTGGACCTGGCCAATGCGCGGCAACTGGCGGCGCGTGGCAGTCTGTCGGGTGCCTTGGTCGGCGGTGCGTTGTTCGGCATGGGCATGGTGCTGGCGCGCGGTTGCAGCAGCCGTTTGCTGGTGCTGGCGGCGCAGGGCAACCTGCGCTCGGTGGTGTCGGGCCTGGTGTTCGCGGTGACGGCCCAGGCCGCCTGGACCGGTGCGCTGTCGCCCCTGCGAAACCGCATCGCCGCTGGGTGGACGGTGGACGGCGGCGCCGCGCGTGACCTGCTGGCCCTGTTGGGGGCCGGCCCGCGCACGGCGGTGCTGTTCGGCGCCGTGTGGCTGCTGGCTGCGGTGTGGTGGGCCCGCCGCCAGCGTGTGCCGGTGTGGGGCTGGGCCGGCGCTTTGGGCGTGGGCGGCTGCATCGCCGCGGCCTGGGCTTTCACCAGCGCGGTGGCCCAGGCCAGCTTCGAACCCACACCGGTGCAGGCCTTGTCGTTCACCGGCCCGTCGGCCGAGGTGCTGGCCCGGGTGCTCTTTGTCAGCGACAAACCGGCCAGCTTCGACATGGGCCTGGTGCCGGGTGTGGTGCTGGGTTCTTTCCTGGCCGCGGCCTGGTTCGGTGAGCTGAAGCTGGAAGGTTTCCACGGCGGTACGCACATGGCGCGTTCCATGGCCGGCGCTGTGGCCATGGGCTTTGGTGGCATGCTGGCCGGTGGTTGTGCCGTGGGGGCGGGCTTGTCTGGCGCGGCCGTGTTCAGCCTGACAGCCTGGCTCACGCTGTCCGCCATGTGGGCCGCTGCGGCGCTGACCGACCGCTGGCTGGACGCTGCCGCCGCCGCCGCACCCGATCAACCCATCTCGCGCAGTTTTGCCCGTTCCTCGACATGAGTGTTCTGTTCCTGCCCCGCCTGCCGCTGCCACACCCACCACGGCGCGCCTGGCGCCATGCCGCGTTGGCGGTCTGCTGCGCCACGTTGCTGGCCGGTGTTGGTGGTGTGGCCTGGGCTGCCGGCCCCACGGCCGCTGAGCTGGCGCGTGCTGAAGAGATCGTGCAGGGCAAGTGTTTCCTGTGCCATGGCGCCGACGGTGAGAGTTCCAGCCCGGTGTTCCCGCGGCTTGCCGGCCAGCATGCCCAGTACACCGCGCGCCAGTTGGCCGACTACAAGAGCGGCCGCCGCAAGAGCAGCGCCATGCAGCCCATGGTGGACGACCTGAGCGGCGCCGACTTCCTGGCGCTGGGCCACTTCTTCGAGCGCAAGGCCACGCAGGCCCACGCCGTGGAAGACCCGGCCCTGGCCCAGGTGGGCCGCTTCATCTTTGAACGGGGCAACGCCTACAGCGGTGTGCCGGCCTGCACCAGCTGCCACGGCGCTGCCGGCGCGGGCACCGAACAGCTGCCGCGCCTGGCGGGCCAACACGCGCAGTACACGGAAAAGCAGCTCAAGGCTTTCCACCAGCGCGAGCGCACGAACGACAACGCGGTGATGCACGCGGTGGCGTCCAAGCTGACGGAACTGGAGATCAAGGCCGTGGCCGCCTACATCAGCGGGCTGCGTTGAACGGGCGACCCGCCGTCGCCAAGCAAAACGCCCGCAGCAGCGGGCGTTTTCATGGGTGACAGGCGGCAGGCCTGCGCCCGTCGTGGTGGGGCGTCAGCCCGCCAGCATGTCGGCCCAGATGTTGTCGGCCCAGCTCAGCGCGTAGCGGCCTTCCAGCTGGTTGGCCGCGGCCGAGACACCGCCAGAACCCGGCACGGTCTTGAAGGTTTTGTCCTTGGCGTCGTACTGGTGCACCGAGGCCACGTGCACCACGTCCTTGGCGGTGACGAAGCTGTAGCAGGTGTTCATCACCACCGGCGTCTCGTTCACCGGCTCGCCCTTCAGCAGCTGGATGATGGCCGCGGCCGCCACCTTGGCGTGCTGGTTGGCCATGTGGCCGCTCTTGGGCATGGCCGGGCCAGGGAAGGTGGCGTCGCCCAGCACGTGCACGCCGGGCACGGCCGTGCTCTCCATGGTCAGCCAGTTCACGCCCACCCAGCGGTTGTTCACGGTGATGAGGCCGGCGTTTTTCGCCAGGTCAGCGGCACGCTGAGGCGGGATGACGTTCAGCACATCGGCCTTCACGTCTTCAAACTCCAGCTTGGCCACCTTGCCGGCCACTTCCTTCAGCTCGGCATTCGGGCGGTACTCCAACAAGCCGCTGTAGTGCTGCTGGAAGGCTTTTTCGAACAGCGCCTTCTTGCTCTGGATTTCCGGGTTGGCGTCCAGCACCAGCACCTTGCTCTTGGGCTTGGCCTGCTTCAGGTAGCTGGCCACCATGCAGGCGCGCTCGTAGGGGCCGGGCGGGCAGCGGTAGGGCACCTTGGGGATGCTGATGGCCACCACGCCGCCGTCGGGCATGTCCATCAATTGCCGGCGCAGCGCCAGGGTCTGCGGGCCGGCTTTCCAGGCATGGGTGATGTCGCCCTTCTCGACGCCGGCCTGCAGGCCACCGATCTGGTCGAACAGGAAGTCGATGCCGGGCGAGACCACCAGGCGGTCGTAGGGCAGGTCGCTGCCACCGGCCAGCTTCACGCGTTTGGCGGCGGCGTCGATGGCCGTGACCTCGCCTTGCACCACCTTCACGCCCACGGCGCGCAGGCTGTCGTAGCCGCGTGTGATGTCGGCCATCTGCTTGTGGCCGCCCACCACCAGGTTCGAGATGGGGCAGGACACGAAGCTGGCGTTGCGTTCCACCAGCGTCACGTCCACGTTGCCCCACAGGCGCAGGTAGCGTGCGGCCGTGGCGCCGCCAAAGCCGCCGCCCACCACCACCACACGGCCCAGGCTGGGGGTGGGGGGGGTGCCGGCGCAACCGGTGAGGGCCAGGCCGCCCAGGGCCAGGCCGGTGCCCAGCAGGTGGCGGCGGGTGAATTCAGAGGCGCGGGGGTGTGTCATCGGGTGGCTCCTGTTCACTTGGCGGCCGGGGTCTGGGCGGCGAAGTAGCCGGCGATCAGGCGGATCTGCTCTTCGGTGTAGCCCTTGGCGATCTGGTGCATGATGGTCGCGGGCTGGTTGCCGTTGCGGTAGTCGGCCATGGCGGCCACGATCTTGTCGGCGGCCACGCCGGCCAGCGGCTTCATGTCACCGCGCGCCTGGCCGTTGGTGCCGTGGCAGTTGGCGCAGGTGGCGGCCAGGTTGCGGGCCAAGGTGCTCTGGGGCGGGGCGCTGGTCTGGGCCTGGCTGGCCAGGCTGCACAGCAGGCCAGCGGCCAACACGGCCAGGCGGCGATGTACGGTGGTTTGCATGGGGGTCATCGGTGGTCTCCGGTGGCGGGGCCCGGCCGCGGGCGGCCCGGGGTCTTGCGGCTGCGCATGCTACGCCCGTGCTGAACCCGGTGTGTCGGGTGGAGCCAGTGTCGCTAATATCCGTAAATCCGCATCTAACGTAATCCACTATGTCCACTGTTGCAGTTCCCACGCGCCGACGCCTGTTGCAAGGTCTGGCAGGGGTGGCCGCCCTGGGTTGCGGCCAGGTGCGGGCCCAGCCGGTGGGTGGCCCGGTGCGCCCGTTCGAGCTGACCGATGGCGTGTGGATGGTGCAGGGCGAGGCGGCCTTGGGCAGCCCGGCCAACCGCAACCACATCAGCAACGCCGGCTTTGTGGTCACCGAGGCGGGTGTGTTGGTGGTCGATGGCCTGGGGGCCCCGGCTTTGGCGCAGGAACTGCTCGCGGCGATTCGCCGCATCACCCCGCAGCCGGTGCGCCAGGTGGTGGTGACGCACTACCACGCCGACCACATCTACGGCCTGCAGGCGCTGCAAGCGGCCGGTGCGCGTGTGCTGGCCCACCCCGCGGCACGCGTTTACTTGAACAGCGACACCGCCCAGCAGCGCCTGCAAAGCAGCCGCGACAGCTTGGCGCCGTGGGTGGACGCCGACACCCGCTTGGTGCCCGCCGACGACTGGCTGCCAGGCGATGAACAAACCTTGGCCCTGGGCGGCCAGCGTTTCCGCGTGCGAGCCCTCGGCCCGGCCCACACCCCGGAAGACCTGGTGGTGCTGGCCGAACGCAGCGGTGTGCTCTTCGCAGGCGACCTGGTGTTCCGCGGCCGCATCCCTTTTGTCGGCCAGGCCGACAGCCGGGGCTGGATCGCCGCGCTGGACCGCTTGATCGCCTGGCAGCCGCGCTGGGTGGTGCCCGGCCACGGCCCGGCCAGCCGCGAGCCCGTGGCCGACCTGGTGCTCACGCGCGACTACCTGCTGCACCTGCGCCAGGTGATGGGCGCTGCGGCCGAGGCCATGGTGCCGTTCGACGAGGCCTACGCCGCCGCCGACTGGCGGCGCTTCGAACACCTGCCGTTGTTCCGCGCTGCCAACCGCATGAACGCCTACAACACCTATTTGTTGATGGAACAGCAAGGCCGCCCTTGAGGGGCCAAGGCCTGGCCGCCCGGTTTCTTGGCCGGGCGGCGGCTGAATCTGTGTGATGGGCCCGCGCACCGCGCCGCTGGGCGGCGGCTGGCTTCAAGAAGCGGGGACCGCGGCCGATAGCCCTGCGATGACCCGCGCTGAGCCTCCTGTCGCCGCACACCCCCATGCTGGCGCCGCGCGTGCCTTGGTGTCTTCGCTGGCGTCCTTGGGCGTCACCCTAGAGCGCGGGCTGCGCGGTCACCGTCCCGGGCGCTTGGCGTGGTGGTTGCCGGTGGGGGGCGCGGTCTTGGTGGCGGTGTTGGGCTGGAGCGGTGGCCCGGCCGCGGTGGTGGCGCTGGGGGGCTTGGCGCTGGCCAGCCTGCTGGCGCTGGCCTGGGCGCTGCAACGCATGGTGTTGGCGCGCGGTGCGGTGCAGCGCATGTCGGGCATCGTGGCCGAGGTGGCCACGCCAGTGATGCTGCTGGACTGCCAAGGCCACACCCTGTGGCTGAACGAAGCGGCGCGCCGGGCGCTGGACCGGCCGCTGGCGGACTGCCTGCACCGCCCGGCGGCCGACCTGCTGATGCCTGAAGGCGAAGACGCCGGTGGAGGCCCCGGCGCGGCCCTGCGCGACGCGCTGGCGCACAGCCAGCCGTTCCAAGGGGAGGTGGCTTGCCGCTCGACCAGGGGCGAACGGTTCTGGTGGGCGGTGGACCTGCGGCTGGTGCGCGGCAGCGACGGCCAGTTCAGCGGCATGCTGCTGATGGGCAACGACGTCACCGAGCGGCTGCACGCTACTTGGCAACTGCAGCGGGTGTTGGATGGCACGCGCGCTGGCACCTGGGAGATGAACGTGCAGACCCAGGCCGCCCGCGTCAACGCCAAATGGCGAGAGATGCTGGGCTACCCGGCCGACCAGGCGGGCTTGGAAACGGTGGCCGGGGTGGGGGCGCTGATCCACCCCGACGACGGGCCCACAGCCGTGCAGATCCTGGCAGAGCACTTGCGGGGCGAGCGTCCGTACTTTGAAGTGGAGCAGCGGCTGCGCCACCGCGACGGGCACTGGGTGTGGATGCTGTCGCGCGGCATGGTCGTCACGCGCGACCGGCTCGGCGCGCCGGAGTGGTTGGCCGGCACGCACCTGGACATCAGCGAACGCGTGGCCCATGCCGAAGAGCTGCAGCGGGCCAAGATGGCTGCCGAAGAGGCCAACCTGGCCAAGTCCGCTTTCTTGGCCACGATGAGCCACGAGATCCGCACGCCCATGAACGGCATCATCGGCCTGGCAGAGATCCTCAGCCACGAGCGCCTGCCCGAGGAACAGGCCGACGCGGTGAACACCATCGTCAGCTCGGGCCGGGCCCTGTTGGCCATCATCGACGACATCCTCGATTTCTCGAAGATCGAAGCCGGCCGTGTGGGGCTGGAGCACCTGGCCCTGCCGCTGCGCCCGCTGGCCGAAGGCGTGTGCGACCCGCTGGCCGCGCAGTACGCCAACCAGGCGGTGACGCTGCGGTTGTACGTGTCGCCGGCGCTGCCGGTGGCCTTGTGGGGCGACCCCACGCGGCTGCGCCAGGTGCTGTTCAACCTGGTGGGCAATGCGCTGAAGTTCTGCCGCGTGCCCGGGCGCCGCGGCGAGGTGGTGGTGCGGCTGGCGCCGGCCGACACCGGCCACTGGCAGATCGAGGTGGCCGACAACGGCATCGGCATGTCGCCGGCCACGCTGGCGTCGCTTTTCACCGCCTTCACCCAGGCCGAGGCCTCCACCACGCGCCGTTTCGGGGGCACGGGCCTGGGCCTGGCCATCACCCACCGCCTGGTGGGTTTGATGAACGGCGACATTCAGGTGCACAGCACGCTCGGCGAGGGCAGCACATTCACCTTGCGTCTGCCGCTGGAGCCCGCGGACAACGAGGCCGGCGGCCCGGCCGTGCCCGACCTGTCCGGTGTGCACTGTGTGACGTGTTGCGGCAGCGCCGACCACCATGCGGCAATGGCCGCCTACCTGCGCCTGAGCGGCGCCCAAGTGCAGGCGGCCGACGACCTGGCCGACGCCGCACGGCGCGCGGCCGGCCTGCCAGGGCCGGTGGTCGTGGTGCACGACAGCGCGGACCTGCCAGCACCGTCGGTGCTGGAGTAGGCTTTCGCCGGTGTGGCCGACGTGCGCCACCTGCTGGTGGCCCATGGCCGGCGCAGCCCGGCGCGCATCGTGGCGCCCAACACCGCGCGCATGGGGGCCCTGCGGCTGGGCCCGCTCTTGCGCGGTGTGGCGTTGGTGGCCGGGCGCGCGTCGCCCGAGTTGCCCCCAGCGCCCGGGGTGCCAGCCGACCCGCCCGGCTCGGCCCGCGCGGCCGGGCGCTACCCGCCCATCCTGGTGGCCGAGGACGACCGCATCAACCAGAAGGTCATCACGCGGCAGCTGGCCCTGCTGGGCTACGAGGCCACGGTGGCCCACAACGGCCTGGAGGCCTTGGAGCACTGGCGCACCGGCCAGTTCGGCCTGCTGCTGACCGACCTGCACATGCCCGAGATGGACGGCTATGCGCTGGTGCGCCAACTGCGCGCCGAAGAGCCGCCCGGCCAGCGCCGGCCTTTGCTCGCGCTGACGGCCAACGCCCTGAAAGGCGAGGCGGCCCGCGCGCTGGAGGCGGGCTTGGACGACTGCCTCACCAAACCCATCGCCATGGCGTCTTTGCAGGCGGCGCTGACACGCTGGTTGCCACCGGCGGCGCCCCAAGTCCATGCCGGTGCGGCCGCCGCCACCGCGGGCGAACCCCACGCGCCGGTGCCTGCCGCCGTGCCTTCGTCCGCCCCTGCGGCGCCGGCCACGGCCAGCCCGTTGCTGGACCTGGCTGTGCTGGGCACCATGTTGGGGGACGACCCGTTGGTGCTGCGCCAGTTCTTGGGCGACTACCGGCTGGCCGCCCTGCAGGCCGCCGACGAGATGGCCCAAGCGCTGAACCGAGGGCAGCTGACGGCCGTGGCCCACACCGCGCACAAGCTCAAGTCGTCGTCGCGCGCCTTTGGTGCTTTGGCATTGGGCGATTGCTGCGCGGCGCTCGAACGCCAGGGCCTGGCGCAAGACAGCCCGGCCCTGGGCCGCCAATGGGCCGACTTTCAGCAGGTGCTGGCGCAAACCCAGACCCGCATCGACCACGTGCTGGAGACACCGACATGACCCCGCCCCAGGCCCTGCCAGACCGTGTGGTGCTGGTCGACGACGATGCCCTGGTGTTGAAGCTGCAAAGTCAGCAGCTGCGGAACCTGGGTTACCAACACTTGCGCGGCTACGAGGATGCGCGCGCCGCCCTGGCGGCATTGCAGACCGAGGGCGGTGGCGCGGACCTGGTGCTGTGTGATCTGCAGATGCCCATGATGGACGGCATCGAGTTCCTGCGCGCGCTCGCCGTCGGCGGCTTCCAGGGCCGCTTGTTGCTGGTCAGCGGCGAACAAGGCCGGGTGTTGAAGGCCGCGGCCCAGCTGGCCCAAGCCCATGGGCTGAAGCTGTTGGGCACCTTGCAGAAGCCCGTGTCCATGGCGCAGCTGCAAGCGGTGTTGTGCCGGGCCCAGACCTCAGCGGCCCCCGCGGGGCCGGCCCCAGGGCCGGCGCTGGAAGCCGATGACCTGCGGCGTGGCCTGCAGGCGGGCGAGCTTCACAACGTCTACCAGCCCAAGGTGGCCATGGCCACGGGCGAACTGGTGGGGTTGGAAGCCCTGGTGCGTTGGCAACACCCCCAGCGGGGCCTGGTGCCGCCTGACCACTTCATCGGCCTGGCCGAGGACAGCGGGCAGATCGACGAGCTGCTGTGGTGTGTGCTGGACGCGGCGTTGCGCGACGCCGCGGGCTGGGCTGCACGTGGGCTGGCCCTGTCGGTTGCGGTGAACGTGTCGATGGACAACCTGCTGCAACTGGACTTCCCCGACCGCGTGGCCGCGCGCGCTGCGCACCACGGGCTGCCCTTGTCGCAGCTGGTGCTGGAAGTGACCGAGAGCCGGCTGATGCGCAACGCGGTCCTGGTGACGGACACGCTGACCCGGCTGCGCCTGAAGCGCGTGGGCCTGTCCATCGACGACTTTGGTACCGGCCATTCTTCCCTGGTGCAGCTGCGCGACCTGCCTTTTGAAGAACTGAAGGTCGACAAGAGTTTTGTGCACGGTGCCGCGGGCGACCCGGCACTGCGCAGCATCGTCGAATCGAACCTGCGCCTGGGCCAGCAGCTGGGCATGCAGACGGTGGGCGAGGGCGTGGAAGACCTGGACGACTGGCGGCTGCTGCGCGCAGCGGGCTGCACCCTGGCGCAGGGCTACTTCATCAGCCGGCCCATGCCTCCCCAGGCCGTGGTGGCCTGGGCCGCGACCTGGGCCCTGCGGGCCCCGGGTTTGTTGGTGGCTTGAGCGTGGAGCAGCGGCGCTGCCCATGGGCGCCGAGCTGGCCAGAGCTCGGACCTGCGGGCTTCAGCCGCGTGCGCGCATGGCCGTGCGGGCTTGCACGAAGCCGAAGGCGAACTCCACGGCTTCCGAGACCAGTTTCTCGCTCTCGGTGCGTTCGCGTTCGCTGAGGTAGAAGGCGAAGTCCACCTCGTGGCGGATGTAGCGCGGCTGCAGGCGGTTCAGCGCCACACAGGCCACGTCGGCCAACAACTCTTCGTTGTGCGCAATGCCCGGGAAGCCCGGCGCCTGGGCCAGCACCGCCTCGTACACGGCGCGTTCGTTGTGGTTGCGGATCGAGGTGAAGTCAACGGCCATGGCGGCGCCTTTCGGTGGGGTTCTCCAACCCCCGGTTATCGGCCGCCGGGCCCACGGGCTTGATGCCCGTGTTGACCCGCCTGGGCTTGATGCCCGTGTTGGGCCGCCTTGGCTTGATGCCCGCCCGGCCCGCCAGCCGTCAGGCGCTGCCGATGTTCGGCACGAAACCCCGGCTGGGGGTGTTCAGCGCCGAAGGGTTGGCCTTCACGAAGGCCAGCATGCGGTCGATGCACCCCAGGGCCTGCACGCGTGTGGCCTCGGGCACGGTGATCTCGCCGGCGCCTTGTTCCAGGCAGGCCAGCACGCCTTGCAGCGCGTTCATCGCCATCCAAGGGCAGTGGGCGCAGCTTTTGCAGGTGGCGCTGTTGCCGGCCGTGGGCGCTTCGATCAGCGTCTTGCCCGGCGCCAGCTGGCGCATGCGGTGCAGGATGCCGTTGTCTGTGGCCACGATGTAGGCCGGCGCCGTGCCCTGCACCACGGCGTTCAGCAGCTGGCTGGTGCTGCCCACCACGTCGGCCTGGGCCACCACGCTGGCGGGCGACTCGGGGTGCACCAGCACCAGGGCGCCGGGGTGTTGCTGCTTCAGCAGGTCCAGCTCCAGGCCCTTGAACTCGTCGTGCACGATGCAGTTGCCGTTCCACATCACCATGTCGGCGCCGGTTTGCGCCTGGATGTAGCTGCCCAGGTGGCGGTCGGGCGCCCACAGGATCTTCTGGCCCTGGGCCTTCAGGTGTTCGACGATGGCCAGCGCGCAGGAGCTGGTCACCATCCAGTCGGCGCGTGCTTTCACGGCGGCGCTGGTGTTGGCGTAGACCACCACCTGGCGGTCGGGGTGGGCGTCGCAGAAGGCGGCGAAGTCTTCGGGCGGGCAGCCCAGATCGAGGCTGCAGGTGGCGTCCAGGTCGGGCATCAGCACGCGTTTTTCGGGGCTGAGGATCTTGGCGCTTTCGCCCATGAAACGCACGCCGGCCACCACCAGGGTCTGCGCCGCGTGGTCGCGGCCGAAGCGCGCCATCTCCAGGCTGTCGGCCACCAGGCCGCCGGTTTCCAGGGCCAGGTCCTGCAGGTCGCCGTCCACGTAGTAGTGGGCCACCAGCACGGCGTTCTGCGCTTTCAGCAGGGCCTTGATGCGTTCGCGCGTGGCGGCCTTTTCGGCGGCGGGCAGGGCAGGGGGCACCTTGGCCCAGGCGTGGGCCGTGCAGGTGGCGCCGGCGGCGTTTTGCCGCGTGTAGTCGTAGAGGGTGGCTTCGCTCATGGGCGGGATTGTCCGTGATCGGCCCCGCCCACCGCGCTGAACGGCCCAATTGCAGGGGCCGGCCGCAGGGTTGCCGACGGGCGGCGGCGCTGGCGCGGTTACGCTCGCAGCGATGAGCACCTTGACCGCCCCACCCGGGGCCGAGGCTGCGCGCGCGCGCAGCGACTACAAAACCATTGGCCTGATCGGCCTGGCCCACGGCACCTCGCATTTCCACCACATGCTGCTGCCGCCGCTGTTCCCGGCCTTCATGCGGGACTTCGGCCTGAGCTATTCAGAACTGGGCCTGCTGGTGACGGCCTTCTTCGTGGTGTCGGGCATCGGCCAGGCGCTGGCGGGTTTTCTGGTGGACCGCGTGGGCGCGCGGCCGGTGCTGTTCAGCGCCCTCGGTGCTTTTGTGGCGGCTTCGGTGGCCGCGGCCACGGCCCAGGGTTTTGGCGGGCTGATGCTGGCGGCGCTGCTGGCCGGCCTGGGCAATGCGCCCTTCCACCCGGCCGACTTCACCATCTTGAACAAACGGGTGGCGCCGCAGCGCCTGGGCCACGCGTTTTCGGTGCACGGCATCACCGGCAACCTGGGCTGGGCCTTGGCGCCGGTGTTCAGCATCGGTCTGGCGGCCATGGCGGGTGGCCAGTGGCGCGTGGCCTACCTGGGCACGGCCTTGGTGGGCATGGCCGTGTTGCTTGTGCTGGTGCTGAACCGCGATGCGCTGGACGACCGCCAAGGCGCTTGGGCGCACGACGCGGCCACGCCCGGCACGGCGGCGCCGGCCGACGAACACCCGCTGGCCTTCCTGAAGCTGCCTTCCGTGTGGCTGTGTTTTTCTTTCTTCTTCTGGACCACGGCCGCGCTCAGCGCCATCCAGAGCTTTGCCAGCCCGGCGCTGGGCGCGCTGTACGGCCTGCCACTGTCGTTGACGGCTTTTGTGGTGACGGGCTACATGCTGTGCGGCGCCGCCGGCATGGTGGCCGGCGGTTTCCTGGTGGCGCGGGCGCAGCGGCTGGAGCGCACCATCGCCGTGGCCATGGCCTTTTCTGCCGCGCTGCTGTTGATGGTGGGCCTGGGCTGGCTGCCGCCCTTGGTGGCCGCGGGTGCGGCGGCGCTGGCGGGTGTGGGCACGGGCCTGGCGGGGCCCTCGCGCGACATGCTGATCAAACGCGCGGCACCGCCCGGCGCCACGGGGCGCGTGTACGGCACGGTGTATTCCGGGCTGGACGTGGGTTTTGCGCTGGCCGCGCCGGTGTTCGGCTGGCTGCTGGACCACGGCCACGCGGCCGGTGTGTTCCAGGGTGCCGCGCTGCTGCTGATGGCCGGCGTGGGTTCGGCCGCGTTGGTGGGTTTGAGCATCACGCGCCGGGCCCCCAAGGCCACGGCGACCTGACCGTTCAAGCGGGGTCTACCCGGCCAAGTGGGCGCCTGGGCGCCGATTAAAGTGCTGCGCATGCACAACGTTCCACCCACCTCCACCCCCACGCGCCTGGCCGGACACGCCCTGGTCGAGGCGCTGATCGCGCAAGGCGTCGACACCTGTTTCGGCGTGCCCGGCGAAAGCTACCTGGCCGTGCTGGACGGCCTGCACGAACACCGCGACCGCATCCGCTTCATCGCCTGCCGCCAGGAAGGCGGCGCGGCCTTCATGGCCGAGGCGCAAGGCAAACTGAGCGGCCGGCCGGGGGTGTGTTTCGTCACCCGCGGCCCCGGCGCCACCAACGCCAGCATCGGTCTGCACACGGCTTTCCAGGACAGCACGCCCATGGTGTTGTTCGTCGGCCAGGTGGCCAGCGACCAGCGCGACCGCGAGGCCTTCCAGGAGGTGGACTACCGCCAGATGTTCGGCCCCGGCACGCTGGGCATGGCCAAGTGGGTGGGCGAGGTGCACAGCGCCGACCGCCTGCCGGAGTACGTCTCGCGCGCCTTCCACACCGCGCTGCAGGGCCGGCCCGGCCCGGTGGTGCTGGTGCTGCCGGAGGACATGCTGACCACGCCCACGGCCGCGCCCGTGCTGCCGCGCGCCGAGCCGGCCCACGCCTGGCCCGCACCCGGGGGCCTGCGCGACCTGCGTGCGCTGCTGCTGGCGGCCGAGCGGCCCTTCGTCATCGCCGGCGGTGGCGGCTGGACGGCCGACGCCACCCGCGCGCTGCAGCGTTTTGCGGAAAACTGGCAGCTGCCGGTGGGCAACGGTTTCCGTTTCCAGGACACCTTCGACAACCGCCACCCGAACTACGCGGGCGACGTGGGCATTGGCATCAACCCCAAGCTGGCCGCGCGCATCCGCGAAGCCGATCTGGTGATCGCGCTGGGCGTGCGCCTGGGCGAGATGACCACCGGCGGCTACACCCTGCTGCAGGCCCCGCGCCCGGCGCAGAAGCTGGTGCACATCCACGCCGGGCCTGAAGAACTGGGCCGGGTGTACGCGGCCGATTTGCTGCTGCAGTCCAGCATGGCCAACGCCGCCAAGGCGCTGGAAAGCCTGACCGCACCGCCCAGCCTGCCTTGGGGCCAACGCACGCAGCAGGCCCACGCCGACTACCTGGCCAACCAGATGCCCACGCCCGTGGCGCCGCTGGACATGGCCGTGGTCGTGCAGACCCTGGCGCGTTCACTGCCGGAAAGCACGGTCTACACCAATGGCGCGGGCAACTACAGCGGCTGGCTGCACCGCTTCTACCAGCACCCCGCGCTGCACTACCACGGCCGCACGCAACTGGCCTGCACCAGCGGCGCCATGGGTTACGGCCTGCCGGCGGCCGTGGCCGCGGCGCTGTTGCAGCCTGAACGCTGGGTGGTGAACCTCACCGGCGACGGCGACTTCCTGATGAACGGCCAGGAACTGGCCACCGCCACCGGCTATGGCGCCAAACAGTTGCTGTCCATCGTGGTGGACAACGGCACCTACGGCACCATCCGCATGCACCAGGAACGTGAATACCCGGGGCGTGTCAGCGGCAGCGACCTGTTCAACCCCGACTTCGCAGCCCTGGCGCGGGCCTACGGCTGGCACGCCGAAGGCCCGGTGGTGCAGACGGCGGACTTCGAGCCCGCGCTGCAACGCTGCCTGGCCGCCGGCCGCCCGGCGCTGATCCACCTGAAGCTGGACACCGACGTCAGCACCTCGCGCACCACATTGACGGCGCTGCGCCAGGCGGCGTTGGCGAAAGGCTGAATGGCCAAGGGCTGAAGCCCGGCGCCGCGGCGCCGGTTCAGGCGTCCCAGGGCGCCGTGTCGCCGCCGAAACGTTCGGCCAGGAAAGCCACCAGCAGCTTCAGCGGCAGCGGCTGGTGCTGGCGCGACAAGTACACGGCGTGGATGCCCATGGTTTCGGGTTCGTGCGTGGGCAGCACACGCACCAGGCCGCCGCGCCGCAGTTCGTCGCCCACGAAGTAGGTGGGCAGCATGGCGATGCCCGCGCCGGCCAGCGCGGCCTGGCGCAACACCGCCGTGTCGTTGCCCGACAGCGGCCCTTTCACCGCTTGGCTGAGCACGCGCCCGTCCAACGTCAGCCGGTAGGCGGCGCGGGTGCCGAAGGCGTGGGTGATGCAGTCGTGTGTGGCCAGGTCGGCCGGTGTTTGTGGCGTGCCACGCCGTGCCAGGTAGGCCGGCGCGGCGCACAGCACCGAACGGCACGTGGCCAGGCGGCGCGCCACCACACCGTCGTCCAGGCGGTTGGTGATGCGCACGGCCAGGTCGATGCGCTCGCTGACCAGGTCGACCGCGCGGTCCACCGTCAGCAATTCCACCTCGATGCGCGGGTACGCGGCCTGGAAGTCCACCACCGCCGGGGTCAGGCACGACCACGCGAACGACAGGCTGGTCGTCACGCGCAGCCGCCCTTGGGGCTCGCGGCGCCGTTCGCCCGCCACGGCCTGCAGGTCGGCGGCCAACTCCAGCATCTGGCGCAGCCGGGGCAGGGCTTCTTCGCCGGCTTCGCTGAGGCTCACGCGGCGCGTCGTGCGGTGCAGCAGTCGGGCGCCCAGCCAGCGCTCCAGGCCCTCCAGGTGGCGGCTGACCATGGCGCGCGACAGGTCCAGCGAGGCCGCGGCGCGCGTCAGGCTGCCCTGGTCGGCGATCTCGACAAAGGCGCGGATGGCGGCGAGGTGGTCCATATATTTGCTCGGATAGGTTGACAATCAGTTCAACGAAGCGGAGTTTATTGGCATAAGGTGAATCAATACAGTCTCGCCATCGACACCCACTTTCGATGGAGACCCCGATGAAGACCTTCCGCACCCTGACCCTGGCCCTGCTGCCCGCCGCGCTGACCCTGGCCGCTGTGCCGATGGGCGCCGCTGCCCAAGGCACCGCACCCACGGCTGCACCGCTGACGGTGCAGGTCTACAACGCCGACAGCGGCAGCTTCCACGTCAACGCCGTGCTGGTGGCCGGCCAGACCGACGCCGTGCTGCTGGACACCGGCTTCACCCGCGCCGATGCGCTGCGCATCGTGGCGATGGTGCTGGACAGCAAGAAGACGCTGAAGACCATCTACATCAGCCAGGCCGACCCGGACTACTACTTCGGCATCGAGGTGCTGAAGCAGCACTTCCCGCAAGCCCAGGTGGTGGCCACCGCGCCCACGCTGAAGAAGATCGAGGCCACGCTGGCCACCAAACTGCAGGTCTGGGGCCCCCGCATGGGCGCCAACGCACCCAAGGCTGTGCCCTTGCCCCAGGTGCTGACCGGCAGCACGCTGACGCTGGAAGGCCAGACGCTGGAGATCCGTGGCCTGGACGACCCGCTGCCGCACCGCAGCTATGTGTGGATCCCGTCGATCAAGACCATCGCCGGTGGCGTGAACGTGTTTGGCGGCCTGCACCTGTGGACCGCCGACACGCAGAGCGTGCAGGAACGCCTGGACTGGGCCCGCAAGCTGGGCACCATGGCGGCGTTGAACCCCAGCACCGTCATCCCGGGCCACAGCCTGCCGGGCCAGAAGCACGACGCGTCGCAGATCGCCTGGAGCCAGGCCTACCTGGCACGCTTCGAGCAAGCCTTGCCGCAGGCGGCGAACAGCGCGGCGCTGATCCAAACGATGAAGCAGTCCTACCCCGAGGCCGGCCTGGGCATCGCGCTGGACATCGGTGCCAAAGTGAACAAGGGCGAAATGAAGTGGTGAGCGGCCTGCGCCGTGCCACGCCGAGGACAGGAGCTTGAACATGCCAACCACCACCCCCACGCTGCACTACATCCACGACCCGCTGTGCGGCTGGTGCTACGGCGCTGCGCCCCTGGTGAAGGTGGCGCGCGAGACCTTGCCTGTGGTGGCCCACGCCGGCGGCATGATGGCCGGTGCGCAGCGCCGGCCCGTCACGCCAGAGCTGCGTGCTTTCGTGGTGTCGCACGACCGGCGCATCGCCCAAGCCACGGGGCAGCCCTTCGGCAGCGCCTACAGCGATGGTCTGATGTGCGACGCCCGCGCGGTGTTGGACTCTGCACCGCCCATCACCGCGGTGCTGGCCGCTGATTCGCTGGGTCAGCGCGGCCTGGACATGCTGGCGCGGCTGCAGAAGGCGCATTACGTGGAAGGCCAGCGCATCGCCGATGTGCCGGTGCTGCAGACCTTGGCCGCAGGCCTGGGCCTGGATGCGGCGGCCTTCGCCGAGGCCTACCGCCGCTTCGAGGGCGCCCCCACGCTGGCCCACGTCGCCGAGAGCCGCGCGCTGCTGAACCGCGTGGACGGGCAGGGCTTCCCGACCTTCGTGCTGGCCACCGAAGGGCGCTGGCAGCGTGTGGACATCGGCCCTTACCTCGGCCAGCCCGAGGCTTGGCGTGCCTGGCTGTTGGCGCAAGAAGGCGTGCAGGCGGCGCAGCCGGGCGCTTCGGGCCCGCTGTGCGGCCTGGACGGGTGCACGCCATGAACCCCGGGCCCGCCACCGCGCCCGCGGCCGATGGGGCCCTGCTGCGCGCCGTGGTGGCGCACCTGCAGGCCGGCCGCTGGACCGAGGCCCACCGCGACGTGCAGGAAGACGGCTCCGCGCTGGGCGCGTGGTTGCACGGCATCGTGCACGTGGTGGAGGGCGACCTGGAGGACGCCGAGTACTGGTATGGCCAAGCCGGCCGCCACTTCAGAAGCCGTGGCAGCGTGGCCGAAGAGTTGGCGGCGCTGGAAGCCGCGTTGCCACCCGTGCCCTGACCGGGCCTGACCCGGGGGCTGGCGGTGCTTCAGCCGCGGCGCCCGGCCAGCAGCAGCACCACGCCGGCGGTGATGACGCCTGCCGCCAGCAACTCACCCGCGCTGATGGTCTCGCCGCCCAGGGTGACGCCCATCACCAGGCCGATCACCGGGTTCACAAAGGTGTAGCTGCTGGCCAGGCCAGCCGTGGTGCGTTCCAGCAGCACCATGTAGGCCGAAAAACCCAGCAGCGAGCCGGCCACCACCAGGTAGGCCCAGCTCAGCAGCGAACGGCTGTCGGGCGGGAAGGTCGGTTGTTCACCGGCCACCCAGGCCGCCAGCATCAGCAGCAGGCCGCCGGCCAGCATCTGGCTGGCGTAACCCGCCGCGCCGGGCGCCAGCGCCAGGCTGCGCCCACCGGGCAGGCCGTGTTTGGCCCACACGCTGCCCAAAGACCAGGTCACACAGGCCAGTGTGATGGCCAACAGCCCCGGCAGCGAAGCCGCAAACCCCTGGCCCTGTGTCAGCAGCAGCACACCCACCAGGCCCAAGGCGATGCCCGCGCCTTCCATCTTCGACGGCCGCACGCCGTAAGGCCACTGGAACAGCGCCACCATGGCGGGCACCACGGCGATGAAGCTGACCACGAGACCCGAACTGACGCTGCTGCTGGCCACCGCCGTGGCACCGTAACCACCGCCCAGCAGCAGCGCGCCCAGCACGAAAGCGCTGAGCCACTCGCTGCGTGAGGGCCAACGCGCGCCGCGCAGGCCCGCCCAGACGCCCAGCAGCAGCCCGGCGGCCACGAAGCGCGTGCCCATCTGGTAGTAGGGCGGAAAACTCACCAGCGCCCATTTGATGGCCAGATACGTGCTGCCCCAGATGAACCAGGTGGCGGCCAGGCAGGCCAGGATCAGCGGCGAGTACCGCGTGGCGGTGGGCAGGGGCAGGACGGCAGACATGGCGTCATGATAAAAAAGGCACCGCCGTGTTTCCATGCGGCTTCAAAGGCAAGTGCGAACCTTGGCTTTGAAAACAAAGTTTGGAGCCTCACTTGACCTTGGATGCTTACGACACCCGCCTGTTGGCCGAATTGCAGGCCGACGCCCGGCTGAGCCTGGCCGAACTGGGCCGGCGTGTGCACCTGAGCCAGCCTGCGGTGGCCGAGCGGGTGCGCAAGCTGGAAGCCGCTGGCGTCATCACCGGCTACCGCGCCACGGTGAACCTGGGCGCGCTGGGTTACGGCATCCGCGCCTTGGTGCGTGTGGGCCGCACCGACTACGCCCGGCTGGTGCGTTGGCTGAACGAACAGCCCGAGGTGGTGAACGCCTGGAACATCACCGGCGAAGACAGTTGGGTGCTGGAGATCGCCGTCACCGACGTGGCCCACCTGGACGCCGTGGTCTCGCAACTGTGCTTGATGGCCGAGACCAGCACCAGCATCATCTTGAAGACGGTGCGCGAGCACCGGGTGATGCTGCCGCCGTTGAAGGCCGCGGCGGCCGCCGGCCACGGCACCGCCCCGCCCACCGAACAGCCCTGACCCCCCCCCGCCACACCATGAACGACTTTTCCACCTGCGACCTCTGCGACCTGCACAAGGCCGACACCACCGGTGCGCTGCGTGTGCTGCCCCCGGTGTTCCACGACTACGGCGGCCTGCTGCGCTTCGCCGGCCCGGTGTTCACCGTGCAGTGTTTCGAAGACAACACACCGGTGAAAGCCGCCGTGGAAAGCCCGGGCCAGGGCCGGGTGCTGGTGGTGGACGGCGCGGCCTCGCTGCGCCGTGCGCTGCTGGGTGGCAACCTGGCCGCGGCCGCCGCGGCCAACGGCTGGGCCGGCGTGCTGGTGAACGGCGCGGTGCGCGACGTGGCCGAACTGCGGGCCACGGCCTTGGGTGTGCGCGCCCTGGGCCTGGTGCCGCTGCCCACGCAGCGCCGCGCGCCGGGTTTGGCCGACCTGCCGGTGCAGGTGCAAGGTGTGTGGGTGCGCCCGGGCGACTGGCTGTACGCCGATGCCGACGGCACCGTGGTGCTGCCTGCACCGGCGGCTTGAGGGGGCACACC
>JBKCUM010000010.1:0-36794 GCA_046318395.1 Rubrivivax sp. | reverse complement strand
GACCGCCTTCATCAGGCCGATGTTGCCCTCCTGGATCAGGTCCAGGAACTGCAGGCCGCGGTTGGTGTATTTCTTGGCGATGGAGATGACGAGGCGCAGATTGGCCTCGACCATTTCCTTCTTGGCCTGACGGGCCTCGCGTTAAACGAGTTGCCACCTCCCCCAATACGTGCGTTACTGGGTTCGCCGAACATCGGCATTCAAGGGAGGCTTTAATGAAAATGATGAAAAATCTGGCTCTGGCCGCCATTATGGCCGGGAGCGTGGGCGTGTTGAGCGCGGCGGCCCAGGAGATGGAAACGATAAGCCCCGAGAACGATATCATCGTTCGGTGCTGGGATTTCTGCAATAAACAGTTCGACGGTGTGCAGCGCCAGCGTTGTATGGTGAAATGTGAGGCCGACGGCGGCCCTCCGGCGCGTTGAGGTCCCGATGAACAGGTTGGAAGGGGCAAGGTTGCCGATCATCGCCCTCGGCTTGGTTATGTCTGTCGCCGCGTGCGGAGATCTTGAAGGTCAAGACGACAAGCAAGTGATCGCCCCTTCCAATCCCCCAGTGCAGGCCGGCCCCTCACTGGGCGAGGCTGGACCCCGGTTCTACACAGTCGCGACCTGCTCGGCCGATCGGCGGCCTGCGACCCCAGCACCTGGGACGCGGTACGAGTACGTGTACGCAGACGCAGAAGGCAATTTGGACGAGGGCGCGAGCCTTTCCCAAGAAATCACCTCAGTGGATCGCGACCTTGTGCGCTACAATGAGGTGATGCTGTTGGGGGACCGACCCGTGTCGCCGACGGAACGACGCAGCCTCTACCTAGGCCTTGTGCCAGGCGAAGGGTCGCCCCGAAGCTACGAATTTGCGCCGGCTGATCTGGCGCGCCTGGCGAACCTTCAAGTGGGTGAAGCCCTCAGCCTTGATGGACGCGAGACGTCCAGATTCGACGAAACCGTGACCGTGAACGGTGCTTGGCATGTCCGTTTCGTCGGCTGCGGCGTGACGACGCCGGCGGTGACTGGCGCGCCTCGCGAGCCTGTCAGAGTGTATCGACTCAAGAGCTTCTACAGATCCGCTCGTCCCGCCGGCGACGTCATCACGACAGCAGAAATCGAGCGCCTCATTTCCGAGAGGAACGGTTGGAAAGTTCTGGACCGCGAACCGTCCGGTATGGCCATACTTCGTGATGTTGTCGCGCCTGCACCCTAGAATCTGGTCGGTGGTCGGCTTGTGTTTGGCCCTGTGCGGATGTGGGCTACGCGAGACGTCCAGCGCGGATGATGCGACCTACCTGACTTCCGTCGCTGAGATTGGCGACGTCAGGGATGTGGTGCCCGCAACGGGAATCTTGCTGGCCGACGGCGCGGCTGAAATTCGCGCCAGCGAGCCAGGCGTGATCGAAGCAGTCTTCGTCAAGGAAGGTGATCGGGTGACGGCGGGCCAGATCCTGGCACGCTTGGTCGCACCAGGCCTTCTTCCCGTCCGTGACGAAGCCCTCGCGGCCACCGCTGCCGCCGCCGCCGATGTCCGCCAGGCTGAACTCGCGCTCAAGGCAGCCGAGCAGGATCGCGACCGGCGCGCGGCCTTGATGGCGCGCGGTTTTGTAAGCAGTATCCAACTCGAGGTGGCCAACGGCGCGGTCGAACAGGCGCAAGCGAACTTGGCACGTGCAAGAGCGGATGCCAGCGCCGCTGCGGCGAGAGTCCGGCGAGCCGCCGCCGACGCCACAGGCATGGATGTTCGAGCGCCAGTCGCCGGCGTCGTGGTCATGTCCCTGGCCTACCCGGGCCTGCGCGTGACCCCGACGGACGCGCGCCCTCTGTTCCAGACATCGAACGGAGCCGAGGAGCTTACACTCGAAATTCTCATTCCCGAGCCGGACATGAGCCGCGTGCGAACGGATAGCCGGGTTGAATTTACGGTCGACGCCTATCCGCAACAGAGAAACGATGCAGTTTTGTTGTCCATCGGCGAGGCGCCCCTGCGTGAGGGCCGGTTCGTGTCTTATCGGGCGATTGCGGATGTCTCAAATCCCGGGGGCGTTCTGCTGCACGGCATGACAGCTTCGGTCCAATTCATCGGAGCTGACGCCGAACGTGTTCTGAGGATTCCTGCGCGGGCCCTGTATTTCCGACCCGAAAACTATCTGCCGCCCTTGTCTCCCGAGGAGCTTCAGAATGAACTTCGAGAAACGGGGGGCGACATGGAGCTCGTGCGGGCTGGGGCGAGCGGAGCGGAATTCGGAAGATTGTACAGAGAGGGCAGATTCCTCGTCTTCAGCTTGAAGGATGGCGAACTGGTCCGCCACGAAGTCCGGGTAGGTGCCGAGACGGACGAATTCATCGAGATCACGGAAGGGCTCAAGGGCGGAGAGGTAATCGTGGTCGGACACAGACCACTGCCCCGATCGGACGGCACATGATTGCCAGCCTCCGCGCCGAAGGTCTGACGCGCACCTACCCCGGTCCCGATGGCCCCGTGCCGGGGCTGGAGGCCGCCGATTTCGTCTTCCATCGCCGCGAGGTGGTGACAATCCGGGGGCCTTCGGGCGGGGGCAAATCTACGCTCCTGAACCTGCTGGGCCTGCTGGACCGGCCGACGGGCGGGCAGCTTTGGTTGGAGGACGAGCGAGTCGATGGGCTGCGGGACCGAGCCTTCTCCGCCGCCCGCCGGCGTCATGTTGGCTTTCTTTTCCAGGACGCGGGGCTGGTAGAGAGAATGACGACCCTGGATAATGTCCGCCTGCCCCTCGATTACCGCCCCCTGTCCGATAGCGAACGGCACGACAAGGCGGGGCTCGCGATCGAACAGGTCGGACTGGAGCATCGTCGCAATGCCCTGGTTGAGACCCTCTCGGGCGGAGAGCGGCAGCGCGTCGGTCTGGCGCGGCTATTGGCGGTTCGTCCGAACGTCATCATCTGCGACGAGCCGACGGCCTCTTTGGATGAGGCCAACAGCCGAGCTGTCGTCGAACACCTGAGAACGGCGGCGGCCGACGGTGCGTGCGTTGTCTGCGCCAGCCATGATCCGATCGTGCTCGACGGCTCCGACCGCCTGCTCACACTGACGCGAGGGCGGCTTGCCGTCGATGGACGATGACTCGCTCGCCGATATGGCGGTTCGCCTTATGGGGTCTCGCTTCGCGGCCGGCGAGGACCCTCGCCATGTTGCTGGCCCTTGCAGCGGCCATCGGATGCGTAGTGTTCACGGCCTCGATCCTCGGCGGCTTCTCTCGGGAGATCGAAAGGATGGCGTTCGGCAATTATCCCCGCACCCTGATCGTCCGGCCTAATCCGCTGGTCCAAAGCCGAGCCGGGCCGCCGTCGCTTGACGACCGCGCATGGCTAGAGAGCGAGCTGGCGGGCGTTGAAGCCTCCGCCGCGTGGGTCGCGGGCTTTGCCAGTGTACGCGGTCGGGATGAGACCAGGAACGTTCCGGTTTTCGGAGCGATCGGCGACTATCGACGGGAACTGGATGCCGAACTGGTTGAGGGGCGCTGGCTGAGTGAGATGGAGGTCGCCGGGCTGACGCGCCTCTGTGTGGTTGGGCCCGGCCTCGCTGATTTCCTGGGGCGGGACGAGTTGATCGGCCGTGAGGTCTCATTGAGCGGAGCCCGGTGCGAGGTTGTGGGCGTGCTGGACTACGCCCGATCGCGGCCGGCCGGACGGTTCAACGACGCGGCGATCGCCCCTTTCCTGGCTGCCCGTCGCTATTTTGTGGAGCCGACACCGGGAGTGGAAGCGGGACCACGCGACGCGGACTGGCTGAGCTTCTTCATGGAACCGCTAACGGACATGGAGCTCACCCGTTATCGCGCCGACCGCCTGCTTCGTAAGGCGGCAGGCGTGCCGCTGTCGCGCGCCTCACCATACCAGTACGATAATGCAGAGGCCGCCGTGCGCGATCAACTACAGCAGCGTGACGCGCTCTCACGGCTGCTCTGGACGGTCACCCTCGCGGCCCTCCTCACTAGCCTGCTCGGCTATGGGGGCATTGCCTTCGCCGCCACGGCAGCAAGGCGACGGGAAGTCGCTCTGAGGCTCGCTATGGGCGGGACGCAACGCGCGGTTCTAGGGCAGATAACCCTTGAGCATGCGTTGGTTGGCGTCTTTGGATCCATCGCCGGGCTTGTCGTCGGTCTTGCCGGCGCATGGGCGGCATCCGTCGTTTGGGATTGGCCCGTTCGGCTCAGCCTGTGGGCGGCAATCGGCTCAATCCTGTTGGGCTGCGTGATCGGAACCACGCTTGGCTTGTTCGCCGCACGGCGCGCCGCCCAGACGCCGCCGGCGCTGGCGGCCAAAGGCTGAACCCTCAGCTGTCCAGGAAGCTCCGCAGCTTCCGCGACCGCGACGGATGCTTCAGCTTGTGCAGCGCCTTGGCCTCGATCTGGCGGATGCGTTCCTCGGGCGGGGCGGGCTGCCGACGAGAAGCGTCATCCCTTCCGACGGCGAACCGGCGGGCGGACGAGGTTCATCACAGCGTCCCGGCTCTCCGCTTCGCTTCGGCCGGGATGACAAGCATCCCCAAGCCCTAAGCCCTAATCCCTAGCTATCCAGGAAGCTCCGCAGCTTCCGCGACCGCGACGGATGCTTCAGCTTCCGCAGCGCCTTGGCCTCGATCTGGCGGATGCGTTCGCGGGTGACGCTGAACTGCTGGCCGACCTCTTCCAGCGTGTGATCCGTGTTCATGCCGATGCCGAAGCGCATGCGCAGGACCCGCTCCTCGCGCGGGGTCAGGGAGGCCAGCACGCGGGTGGTGGTTTCCCGCAGGTTCGACTGGATGGCCGCATCGATGGGCAGGATGGCGTTCTTGTCCTCGATGAAGTCGCCCAGGTGGCTGTCTTCCTCGTCGCCGATGGGGGTCTCGAGGCTGATCGGTTCCTTGGCGATCTTCAGGACCTTGCGGACCTTTTCCAGCGGCATGGCCAGTTTTTCGGCCAGCTCTTCCGGGGTCGGCTCGCGGCCGATCTCGTGCAGCATCTGACGGCTGGTGCGGACGATCTTGTTAATCGTCTCGATCATGTGGACCGGGATGCGGATGGTCCGGGCCTGGTCGGCGATCGAGCGCGTGATGGCCTGGCGGATCCACCACGTGGCGTAGGTCGAGAACTTGTAGCCGCGGCGGTATTCGAACTTGTCCACGGCCTTCATCAGGCCGATGTTGCCTTCCTGGATCAGGTCCAGGAACTGCAGACCGCGGTTGGTGTACTTCTTGGCGATGGAGATCACGAGGCGCAGGTTGGCCTCGATCATTTCTTTCTTCGCGTCACGAGAGGCCTTTTCGCCCTCGTTCATCTTCTTGTTGATGTCCTTCAGGTCTTCCAGCGGCACCACGGCGCGGGCCTGCAGGTCGATCAGCTTGGTCTGCAGTTCCTGCACGGCCGGCAGGTTGCGCTGCAGCACGGCGCTGTAGGGCTTGGCCGCGGCGATCTCTTTTTCCGCCCACTTCAGGTTCATCACGTTGGACGGGAAGGTCTTGATGAAGTGGTCTTGCGGCATGCCGCACTTGTCGACGGCGATCTTGCGGATCTCGCGCTCGTAGCGGCGCACGTCGTCCACCTGGCTGCGCAGGATGTGGCACAGCTTCTCGATGGTCTTCACCGTGAAGCGGATGGTCATCAGGTCGCCGCTGATGCCGCTCTGTGCCTTGTTGTAGGGCGCGGACTTGTAGCCGTCTTTTTCGTAGGCCTTGCGCATGGCGTCGAAGTGCGCGCGCAGGCTGTTGAAGCGCTCCAGCGCTTGTTTCTTCAGCTCTTCCAGCTTCTTGGTCAGCGCCTTGCTGCCGCCTTGGCCGTCGTCGTCGTCTTCTTCGTCGAACTCGTCGAAGTCTTCTTCGGCCACGTAGTCGTCGGCCTCGTCTTCGGCCACAAAGCCGTCGACGACTTCGCTGATCTGCATCTCGCCGGCGGCGATCTTGTCGGCGTAGGCCAGGATCTCGGCGATGGTCGTGGGGCTGGCGCTGATGGCCAACATCATGGCCTGCAGACCACCCTCGATGCGCTTGGCGATCTCGATTTCGCCCTCGCGGGTGAGCAGTTCCACCGTGCCCATTTCGCGCATGTACATGCGCACGGGGTCGGTGGTGCGGCCGAATTCGCTGTCCACGGTGGACAGCGCGGCTTCGGCGGCTTCTTCGGCTTCTTCGTCGGTGGCGGTGGCGGTGTTGCTGCCGCTGATCAGCAGCGTGGCGGCGTCGGGCGCCTGTTCATAGACCGCGATGCCCATGTCGTTCAACATGGAGATGATGGCCTCTAGGATTTCCTCGTTGACCAGCTTCTCGGGCAGGTGGTCGTTGATTTCCTGGTGCGTCAGGAAACCACGGGTCTTGCCCATCTTGATCAGCGTCTTCAGCTCTTGGCGACGCTTCTGGGCTTCTTCTTCGGTCAGCGCCGTTTCGTCCAGGCCGAATTCGCGCATCAGCGCGCGCTCTTTGGCGCGGCTGACCTTCATGCGCAGCGGCTTGGCCTTGGCTTCCTTGCCTTCGCCGGCACCGCCAGCATCGACTTCGGTTTCGACCTCGGCTTCAACTTCGCCTTCGAGTTCGGCGTCGATGTCTGCCAGGTCCACGTCCTCGGTGTCTTCGGCCTTCTTGCTGTCCTTCTTGCCACCCTTGGCCGGTGCCTTGGCGGTTTTGGCCGCGGGCTTTTCGGCCTTGTCGGCCTTGGCCGGCTTGGCGGCCTTGGGCTCAGCGGCCTTGCCCGCGTCCTTCGCGGCTTTGCTGCTCTCCTTCGCGCCTTCTTTGGCGGCGGCCTTCACAGGCTTGGTCTCTTCGGTGGGCGCGGCGGCGGTCTTTTTGGCGGGCATGGGCATCCTTGGCAAAGGGGCGCGGTTTCCTGGCGTGCCATGGGCATGGCACGCGGTGCACACCGACGGGTGGCGGTGCACGGGCAGGGAGGTGCAGGGTTTTGGCGCGGCTGGGGGCGTGAATCCGAACGCGTGGCGTCGGTGGGGCGGGCAGTCCTTGCGGGGGTGTTGGCCTGCGCTTGTTGCGCGCCCTTGTCGAGGGTGGCCGGGACCGGAGGTGCTGCTGTCACGCTTGCCGCAGCAAGTCAGCTGAGGATTATACCGCGGCCGGCCGGAATTGCTTGTGGAATCAGCGGCTTGGCGCGCACGCCTGGTCGGGGTCGGCCAGGGGTGCCCGGCGGCGCTGGCCCTTGGCTGGCTTCAGGGCCTGTGCGTGTTTCGGCCGCGCCCGCAAGGCGCGCATGGGCGCGAGACGCTCAAGCGCTCAGGGCAGGGGCTTGCCCTGGCCCAAGGCGGCCTGCGCTTCGCGGTGCTGTTTGATGCTGGCGTTCAGCGCGGCAATGCGGTCCAGCTGTTCGCGGTCGGTGCGGCCTTCGGCGATCAGGGCGTTCACAGCCTGCACCAGGTGGTCCACCCACAGCCGGTGCACCACCCGCTGCAGGTCGGCCAGTTCGTGGCTTTCTTCGATGCTGCCGTCGCCCACCCAGGCCTGGGCCTGGTCGGCGAAGGGTTCGGCCGCCAGGGCTTCCAGCAGGGCCGACCACGGCTGCGGCCCGTGTTCCATCAGCTGCCGCTCCAACCAGGCCAGGGCTTCACCGTGGGCGCCGCCCAGGCCGTGCAGCAGGTGCTGGTCGTCGCTGCTCAGCTGTTCCCACCAAGCGCTGTGGCGCAGCAGCAAGCGCAGCACCAGGTCGGCGCCGGCGGCCGGCGCTTTCTTGGGTGGGCGTGGCAGGTGGTCAAAAGGTCCGGCGGGCGGCTTGTTCCACTTGCCTTTGCCTTTCCAGTCACCGCCACCGCCGCCACCACCGCCCCATTTGCCGCCGCCGCGCCGTGCGCCGTCGCTGCGGCCGTCGGTGGGCCAGCCGCCGTTGCGGTCGCTGGCGGCCGGGCGGGCCGTGGGGCCTCCCGGGTCACCCGACCAGGCGCCGGGGTCTTCATAACCCACGTCGTAGGCGCTGAAGTCTTCGTTCGGCAGGTCGTCGGGGCCCTGCCAGGGTGCGCTGCTGGGGCCGCTACCACCGCCGCCCGCGCTGCGTTTGGCGGCGTTCTGCGCGCCCCACAGCGCGTGCAGGTCGTCCACCGACAGCGCTGCGCGGCGCGCCAGTTCCGGCAGCATCTGCCGGCGCAGCGCGCCTTCGGGCAGCGCCATCCACAGCGGCTTGGCCTGGGCCAGCATGCGGGCCCGGCCTTCGGCCGTTTCCAGGTCGGCGTCTTCGGCGGCCTGCTCCAGCAACTGCTGAGACAGCGGCACGGCCGCGGCCATGGCGTCTTCAAAAGCCTGGGCGCCCAGTTCGCGCACGTAGCTGTCGGGGTCGTGTTCGCTGGGCAGGAACAGGAACTTCACGCTGCGCAGGTCGGTGGCGTGGGGCAGGGCCGCTTCCAGCGCGCGCGCGGCGGCGCGGCGGCCGGCCTTGTCGCCGTCGAACGAGAACACCACGCTGTCGGTGAAACGGAACAGCTTGGTCAGGTGGTCGGCCGTGCAGGCCGTGCCCAGCGTGGCCACGGCGTTGGCAAAACCGTTCTGCGCCAGGGCCACCACGTCCATGTAGCCCTCGACCACCAGCACGTTGCCCCGTTCGCGGATGGCGCTGCGCGCTTCGAACAGGCCGTAGAGCTCACGCCCCTTGCTGAACAGCGGCGTCTCCGGCGAGTTCATGTACTTGGGCTTGCTGTCGTCCAGCACGCGCCCGCCGAAGCCGATGATCTCGCCGCTGACGGCGCGGATGGGGAACATCACCCGGTCGCGGAACCAGTCGTAGCGGCCGCGGTCGTTGGGTTCTGCTGTGCTGGGGGCCGGCGCCGCGGGCGCGCCTTCGTCGGCCTTCAGCCGTACCAGGCCGGCTTCTTCCAGCAGCGGGTCGTCGTAGCGCGGGAACACACCCGCCAGCGTGCGCCAGCCCGGCGGCGCAAAACCCAGGCCGAAGCGGGCGGCGATGGCGCCGGTGAGGCCGCGGCGTTTCAGGTAGTCGATGGCGCGTGGGCTGTGCTTGAGCTGCCCGCGGTAGAACTCGGCCGCTTTGTTCAGCAGGTCGCCCATGCCCATGCGGCGTTCGCGCAGCTTGTCGCGGCGCTGCTTTTCGTCGGCGCTGACCTGTTCTTCAGGCACCTGCAGGCCGGCGCCCTGGGCCAGGTCGCGCACGGCTTCCACGAAGCTCAGGCCCTGGTGTTCGGTGAGGAATCGGATCGCGTCGCCCGAGGCGCCGCAGCCGAAGCAGTGGTAGAACTGTTTGGATGGGCTGACGGAAAAACTGGGCGAGCGTTCGCTGTGGAACGGGCACAGGCCCATGAAGTTGGCCCCGCCGCGCTTGAGCTCGACGTGGCGCCCCACGAGTTCGACGATGTCGACGCGGGACAGCAGCTCCTGGACAAAGCCGGCCGGGATCACCCGCCCGTTCTCCCGGGCGCACCACCGGTGCCGTCAGCGACGGCGCCGCCGTCGGCCACCAGGGCCGGCGCCAGTGCGAACATGCCCTTGTAGTCACGCACCCAGCCGGCCACCAGCGCCGAGGGCATGGGCGCGGCGATGCCGGTGCCTTGGCCGATCAGGCAACCCAGTTCCAACAAGGTGCGCGCCTGCGCCGGGCTCTCCACGCCTTCGGCCACGACCGTGCAGCCAAAGGTGCGGGCCAGGCCGATGACGCCTTCCACGATGGCGCGGTCTTGCGTGTCGTCCAGCATGTGGTGCACGAAGCTGCGGTCGATCTTCAGCACGTCCACCGGCAGGCGTTTCAGGTAGGTGAGCGTGGAATAACCGGTGCCGAAGTCGTCCAACGCGAAACGCACGCCCAACTGGCGGCAGCGTGTCATCAGCGCCGAAGCGGCGTCGATGTCGTTGTGCGCCGCGGTTTCCAGCATTTCCAGTTCGAGGTGCGGCGCCAGGTTGTCGTCGTGGCGCGCCAGCAGTTCGGCCAGGCGCAGCGCGAAGTCGGCCTCTTGCAGGTGGCGGGCCGAGATGTTGACGCTGACGCTGATGTCCAGCCCGCTGCGCCGCCACTGCGACAAGTGGTCCAGCGCCTGCGAGATGACCCAGTCGCCCACACGCGCCGACAGGCCGGTGTTTTCGATCAGCGGCAGGAACTGCGCCGGCGCGATCAACCCCTGTTGCGGGTGTTCCCAGCGCAGCAAAGCCTCGAAGCCCAGCACGCGGCCGCTCTTCATGTCCACCTTGGGTTGGTAGAACAGCACGAACTCGCTCTGGTCCAGCGCTTCTTGCACGCGGCCGATGGCCATCACGCGTTCTTCGGTGCGGCGGCGGTGTTCGGGGTCGAAGAACAGGTAGCCGTTGCGGCCGCTTTGTTTGGCGCCGTACATGGCGTGGTCGGCGTGGCGCAGCAGGGTGTCGGCGTCGCTGCGGTCGATGGGGTAGACCGTGGCGCCCATGCTGGCGGTGATCTGCACCGGCTCGGCCTTGCTGTCCACCACATAAGGCTGCGACACCACGCGCAGCACCCGCTCCACCGCCAGCCGCGCTTCTTCCAGCGTGCCCGCGCGCAGCAGCAGCACAAATTCGTCGCCGCCCAAGCGTGCCGCGGTGTCGGCCCAGGTGTCGCGCCGGCGCAGCGCGCCGCGCAGGCGGCCGGCCAGTTCAGCCAGCAGGCGGTCGCCGGCGGCGTGGCCGAACTGGTCGTTCACCGGCTTGAAGCGGTCCAGGTCCAGGTAGCACACCGTCAGCAGGAAACCTTCGCGGTCGGCCGCGCGCATGGCGTCGGCCAGCAGCAGCGACAACTGCACGCGGTTGGGCAGGCGCGTCAGTTCGTCGAAGTGCGCTTGGCGTTCCAGGCGTTCGCGCTGGGCGCGCTGTTCGGTGATGTCACTGATCACCAGCACGTGGTACTTCAGGCTGCGGTCGGGCCCGGGCACGGTGGAGATGGTGGCGGCCAGCGTGCAGGTTTCGCCGTTGCGGCGGCGTTCCATCAGCTCACCGCGCCAGTGGCCGTGGTCGCGCAGGCTGGCCCACATGGCCGCACGCTGTTGGCGCGCGATGGGGTCGGCCGGCGTGGGGCGCAGCAGCGAGGGCACGGTGCCCACCAGGTCGGTGCGTGGCACGCCCAGGATGTCGGTGTAGGCCGGGTTGACGTCCAGCACGCGCATGTCGGCGTCGGTGACCAGCAGGCCTTCGTGCAGGTGCTGGAACAGGTTGGCCGACAGGCGCTGGCGTTCCTGGGCTTCGTGGCGGTCGTCCACGTCGGCCAGCGTGGCCAGGAAGCGCTCGGGCAGGCCTTGGGCATTGCGTTCGATGACCAGCAGCGTGGCTTCCAGCCAGCGCCAGGCGTCGGGGGTGTCGCCGCCGCGCACCATGCGCAGTTCCACCCGGGCGCGGCCGGTGGTGCCGGCCAGCAGTTGGTTCAGCGCCGAATCCAGCGCCGGGCGGTCTTCCGGGTGCACCTGCGCTTGCCACAGCGCCGGCGTCCATTGCGCCGCCGCGCGGCCGCCTTCTTGGCCGGTCAGCGTGCACCAGGCCGAGGACAAAAAACCTTCCTTGCGCTGCAGTTGCCAGTCGGCCACGCCCAGGCGCGAGCCGTCCAGCGCCCACTCCCAGCGTTGGGCGCGCCAGGCGGCTTCGACACTGCTGGCGTGCGCCAGCAGCACCAGGGCAAGTTGTGCCGCGACCCAGGCGCCCACGCCGCCGTACAGGCTGCTGCCCACGCCCCACCACAGGGGGCCGGGGCTGGCCGTCATGCAACCCACCAGGGCCACCAGCAGCAGCACCGCCGACGCCAGCGCACCCCCCGCGTGCAAGGCCAGGGCCACCAGCAACACCGGGGGCAGGAACAGCAGCACGTGGGCGCCACCGCTGCCGCCCAAGGAGCGGGTGCCCAACAGCACGGTGGCCAGCAGCGGCAGCGCCATCAGCACCAGCGTCCAGCCGATGCCGGCGTGCGGCTGCAGGGCCTGCATCATGCGGCGGTCAGAAGCCAGCAGCGGGTAGGCCACCAGCAGGCCGCCCACAGCGAGCGTGAAGCCGCCGGCCAGCACGCTGCCTGCGCCGTGGGTCGACAGGTTGGGCAGCGCGAAGGGCAGGGTCTCGCCGGCCAGCAGCGCCGCGACGGGGGCGGCAATGCCGACATGGGCCAGGCACAGCCAGCCGATGTCGCGAGCGCGCTCCAGGCGGTTGTCGAAGGACAGCAGGCGCAACAACTGCCACGCCGCCCACGCCCCGGCGCTGACCGCCAAGGTGCCCAGCAGCGCCGAGCTCAGCGGCCAGGCCATGGTGAACAAAGCCAGCAGCAGGCCACCGGCAGCGGCCAGCCAGCCGGTCTGCCCGCCCCGCAACGCCGCGGCCAGCGAGAAGCCCACGGCCAGTGCCAAGGCGCCCCAAGGGCGCACCGGCAGTGCCACGGCGCCCAGGAAGGCCACCACCAACGCACCCAAGGCCAAGGCCAGGGCGCGCGTCACGCGCAAGGTGCCACCTTGCCAGGCGCGGGCCAGGCGGTGCACGGTGCGGGGGGCTGGGGGCGGCGTGTTCAAGTCGGGGTCAACCATGTCTCGGCGGGCTGTGCGGTCTGGTGGCCGCCTTGGCGTGCAGTGCCCGGCGCCGCCCGCGGCCGGTGGCGTCCACACGCATCATGCGCCATGCTAACGGCCCGGCCGCTTCACCGCGGCCGCGCCCGCCAAAAAACAAGGGCCATGGGTCACACCGAAGTGCAACGCATGGCCCGGCAGCGGGGTACCGTGCAAGCCCGCCGCGTCGGGGCGTGCAGGCACGGCCCGCGTCTGGGGGTCAGACCGTGAAGTCGCTGAGCTGGCGGCCAGCGGCCAACGCGGCTTTCAGCCACTTGGGCTGCAGGCCGCGGCCCGACCAGGTGTCGCCGGTGGTGGCGTCGCGGTACTTGGGGGCCACCTTGCCGCCTTTGGCCGACGAAGCGCGGCGGGTACCGGTGCTGGCACGGCCTGCGAGGTCGGCCGCGGTCAGGCCGTACTCGGCCATCAGGCTGCGCACCTTTTCAATGGCGGCGGCACGGTCGGCGCGTTGCGCCTCCATGATTTGGGCGTCGAGTGCGGCCCGTTGGGCCATCAGGTCTTGCAAGCTGGACATTCAATATCTCCGCAAGGCGCGGCGACGTGCCGCAAACCGAACGCGAATATACCACCTCCCATGGAAAAGGGCCCCTGCCTGGGGCCCTTTTGAATCCAAGTGCCGGTTGGGACTTCAGCGGTATCCCACGCGGTCGAGCATCTGCTGAACCTTGATTTGATTCATGCCCATCTTGGAAACGGACACAGTTTCTTGCTTGAAGCTGCCAAAAGATTCCAGCGCCGGGTTGCGCGGCTTCACGTCCTTCACCGCCGGCCATTCGTTGTTGCCGTTGGCAAAGTAGTTTTGCGCATCGGCGGAGGCCAGGTATTCCAGGAACTTCACCGCGGCTTCGCGGTTCTTGGCGTTGCGCGCCACCGCGCCGCCTGCAATGTTCATGTGCGTGCCGTGGTTGGCCTGGTTGGGGAAGACCACGCCCACACGCTCCACCACGGCGATGTCGGCCGGGTTGGTGGAGCGCATCATGCGCGCCAGGTAGTAGGTGTTGGTCAGCGCCACGGCGCATTCACCGCTGGCCACGGCCTTGATCTGGTCGGTGTCGCCGCCCTTGGGGGCACGGGCCATGTTGGCCACCACACCCTTGAGCCAGGTCTCCGTGGCGGCTTCGCCCAGGTGTTCGACCATGGCGCCGAACAGCGACAGGTTGTAGGGGTGCGAGCCACCGCGCGTGCACACACGACCCTTGTTCACCGGATCGGCGAGTTTTTCGTAGGTATCGACGTCGGTTTTCTTCACGCGCGCCTTGTCGTACACGATGACGCGGCCGCGGGTGGAAAAACCAAACCACTGCGAACCGGCGCCATCGTCTTGGCTGCGCAGGTTGGTGGGGATGCGCTCTTCCAGCAGCTTGCTCTTCACCGGCTGGAACAGGCCATCGACTTCGGCGCGCCACAGGCGGGCGGCGTCCACCAGCAGCACCACGTCGGCGGGGCTGTTGGCGCCTTCGCTTTTCAGGCGGGCCAGCAGGCCGGCGTCGTCGGCGTCCACGCGGTTGATGCGGATGCCGGTGGTCTTGGTGAAGTTGTCGTACAGGGCCTCGTCGGTTTGGTAGTGGCGGGCCGAGTACAGGTTCAGGGTCTTGTTGTCTTGGGCCTGTGCACCGTGCACGGCAAGGGCGGCCAAGGCTGCAACCGCCAGGCGGGCGGTGGAAATGCGGAACATGCGGTCTCCAGAGGACGTCAGATCAGAACCGCGACTTTACATGAGAACAAGAATGATTCCTGATAACTCGCAGAAGCCCCCTGCCTCGTCGGGGGCGACCGCGAGGGCCGCCCGGAGGTGGGGCCGTGTCAGGCCGCCGGTGGCACGTAGCCGGCCGGCTGTTCGGCGCCACCGCCGAAGAAGAACTGTTCCATCTGGCGCGCCAGGTACTGGCGGGCGCGGGCGTCGGCCAGGTTCAGCCGGTTTTCGTTCACCAGCATGGTCTGGTGGCGCTTCCACAGCTCGAAGGCTTCGGCGCTGACGTTTTCATAGATGCGCTTGCCCAGTTCGCCGGGGTAGGGCGCGTAGGTCAGGCCGGCGGCTTCTTTTTTCAGATGGATGCACTGCACCATGCGGCTCATGTCGGTTTCTCCGGTTTTGTTCAGTTGAGTTTCTTGACCAGCACCTGCGAGCGCCGGTCCCAGTTGTATTTGCGTTTGCGGGCCTCGGGCAGCCAGTCGGGGTCCACCGGCGCAAAGCCGCGCTTGATGAACCAGTGCATGGTGCGCGTGGTCAGCACGAACAGGCTGTCCAGGCCCATGGCCTTGGCGCGCTGTTCGATGCGCTTCAACATGCGTTCGCCGTCGCCCTGGCCTTGCGACAGCGGGCTGACGGTCAGCGCGGCCATTTCCGCCGTGCGCGCTTCCGGGTAGGGGTACAGCGCGGCACAGCCGAAGATGATGCCGTCGTGTTCGATGACCGTGTAGGTCGCGATGTCGCGTTCCAGCTCGGTGCGCTCGCGCCGCACCAGGGTGCCGTCGCGTTCGAAGGGTTCGATCAGCTGCAGGATGCCGCCCACGTCGTCGGCCGTGGCCTCGCGCAGGCTTTCCAGCTTTTCGTCCACCACCATGGTGCCGATGCCGTCGTGCGTGAACACCTCCAGCAAGATGGCGCCGTCGGCGGCGAAGGGCAGGATGTGCGAGCGCTCCACACCGCCTTCGCAGGCCTTCACGCAGTGCTGCAGGTAGAAGGCGGCGTCGGTGGGGTGCGTGGCCGCGGGGCGCTTGGCCAACAGGCGCTTGGCCTCGGCCAGGGCCAGTTCGGTGTCGATGGCGCTGTCGGGGTCGTCGGGCTGTTCGCGGATGCCAGGGACTTCGCCCAGGAAGATCAGCTTGTCGGCCTGCAGCGCCACGGCGGTGGCGGTGGCCACGTCTTCCATGGTCAGGTTGAAAGCCTCGCCGGTGGGGCTGAAACCGAAGGGCGACAGCAGCACCAGGGCGCCGATGTCGATGGCCCTGCGGATGGCCATGTGGTCCACGCGGCGCACCAGGCCGCTGTGCATGAAGTCGATGCCGTCGACGATGCCCACGGGCCGCGCGGTGAGGAAGTTGCCCGACACCACACGCACCGTGGCATTCGCCATGGGCGTGTTGGGCAGGCCTTGCGAGAACGCGGCTTCGATCTCGAAACGCAGCTGGCCGGCGGCTTCCTGCGCGGCGTCCAGCGCCACGGCGTCGGTGATGCGCGTGCCCAGGTGGTAGCGCGACACATGGCCCTTGGCGGCCAGCTGTTCCGTCACCTGCGGCCGGAAGCCGTGCACCAGCACCAGCTTGATGCCCATGGCGTGCAGGATGGCCAGGTCCTGCGCCAGGTGGTTGAGCTTGCCCGCCGCGATGGCCTCACCGGCCACGGCCACCACGAAGGTCTTGCCGTGGTAGGCGTGGATGTACGGTGCGACCGCCCGGAACAGGGGGACGAAGGTGTGCGGGAAGACGATGCTCATGCTGCGCGGGATTGTGCAGCAGCCACCCCGGCGCTTGCCGGGCGCCGCCTGACGGCCTTTTAGAATTCCGGGTGCCGCCCAGCCGTCGCCAGGTTCTTCGCCGTCTCTCCACGCGTGTAGCGCCTGTTGCCCATGATTGTTCTGGTTTCCACAAGGCTGGCGGCCCTGTTTGCCACCCTGGCCCTGTTGCCCCTTTTGGCGCAGGCTCAAACCGAGGTGGCGGCGCGCCAGCCACTGCAGCACTTTGCACGCCTGCCGCAGTTCGAAAGAGCCAGCTTGTCGCCTGACGGCCAGAAGTTGGTGGCGCTGCTGAACGAGGGTGACCGCACGGCGGTGGTGTTGCGCCCGGTGCAGGCTGACCAGGGTGGGCGCTCGCGGGTGCTGGCCGTCAGCGACAACCAGAAGTTCCACTTCAAGTGGGTGCGCTGGGTGGGCAACGACCGGGTGCTGGCCAGCCTGCGCTTTCCCGCACGGCGGGGCTTTGTCGAGACCACCGAGACCCGGCTGCTGTCTTTGCCGCTGGACGGGGGCGAGCCGTTGCAGCTGAGCTTCGGTGCTGCTTCGGCCGGGCTGCGGCAGCAGTTTCAGGACGAGGTCATCGACTGGTTGCCCGGCGATGGCCGGCATGTGCTGCTGCAATTGACCGAAGGCGATGTGCCTGAACCCGCGGTCGTGCGGCTGAACGTCTACGACGGCCGGCGCCAGATCGTCCACAGCCCTGAAAAAGGTGTCTGGCATTGGGTGACCGACGCCCAGCACCGTGTGCGTGTGGGCTTGCGCATCAGCGCCGATGAGCAGCGCGCCGAGGTCATCGCCCGCGAGCCCGATGGCAAGGCCTGGCGCACGCTGTGGCAGTTCAACGACCGGGACGAAGGCGTGTGGCCGCTCGGGTTTGGGCCCGATCCGCAGCGTTTGTATGTGCGGGCGCCGCACCAGGGGCGGCTCGCGGTGTTTGTGGTGCAGTTGGATGACCCTGCCTTGCCACGCAGCCTGCTGCACGCGCACCCGGTGCACGACGTGGACGGCGCCCTGCTGCTGGAACCTTCCAGCGGGGAGGTGCTGGGATTGCGCCAGGGCGGCAGTGAAACCGACCCCGCCGGCGAGGACGCGCGCGCCGAGCTGTGGTCACCGGCCTGGCGCGCGCAGATGCAGGCCCTGGACAGCGCGCTGCCGGGCTGGTCGATGCGGCTGTTGGAGCTCAGCCACGACGGCCAGCGTTACCTGGCCTACGGGAGTGGCAATGGCCGGCCTGGCCGCTACTTCGTGGGCGACCGCCGCAGTGGCCAACTGCAGGTGGTGGCCGACACCCACCCGGAACTGGCCCCGGAACGCCTGGCGGGCAAGCAGACCGCCCAGGTGAAGGCGCGAGATGGCCTGCCACTGCCGGTGTACCTGACCCTTCCGCGTGGCCGCAGCCTGGGCGACGACGGACCGGCCTTGCCGCTGGTGTTGTTCCCCCATGGTGGCCCGGCCAGCCGTGACGACGCCGACTTCGACCCTTGGGCCGAATTTCTGGCCGACCGCGGCTACGCGGTCTTGCAGGTGAACTTTCGGGGCTCCGACGGATATGGCCTGGCCTTCAGCCGGGCGGGCCTGAAGCGCTGGGGCCTGGAGATGCAGGACGACCTCGCCGATGGCGTGGCCTGGGCCCAGCAGCAGGGGCTGGGGCGCGATGGGCGAGTCTGTGTCGTGGGCGGCAGCTATGGTGGTTATGCCGCCCTGATGGGCTTGGTGAAGACGCCTGGGTTGTACCGCTGCGCGGTCAGTTTCGCCGGAGTCACGGACCTGCTGGCGCTGATCGACCACGAGTCCGACTACATCGGCGGGCGGTCCGCCGCGGTGCGCACGCTGGGCGACCCAGCCTTCGACGGCCCGCGGCTGAAGGCCACGTCACCGGCTTTGCAGGCGTCTGCGATGCGCGCCCCGGTGCTGCTGGTGTATGGCAGCGCAGACCGCGTGGTGCCTGTCGCACAAAGCCGTGCCATGGCGCGTGCCTTGAAGCGGGCGGGCAAGGCGCACCGGTATGTGGAACTGGAAGGCGGCGACCATTTCCTCAGCCGCCAGCAGCACAGGCTGGCCTTCTTCGCCGAGTTGGAAGCCTTCCTGGACCAGCAGCTGCAACCCGGTCGTTGAGCCCACGGGGGGCGGCAGGAGGGGTTGGCAGAACGGCCTCCGAGCGCCACGCCAGGCCAGTGGCCGGGCCGGCAGCCCATAATGCGCGCCCCGTGAACCCACCTCCTCGCCCGCCGCGCCCGGCCCATCCGGCGCCGCCCCGCACCGCCAATGCGGTGCCACCGATCACCTACCCCGAATCGCTGCCGGTCTCGGCGCGGCGCGAGGAGATCGCACGCGCCATCGCCGAGCACCAGGTGGTCATCGTCTGCGGTGAAACCGGTTCGGGCAAGACCACGCAGCTGCCGAAGATCGCGCTGGAACTGGGCCGTGGCTGGGGCGCGGGCGGGCGAGGGTTGATCGGCCACACGCAGCCGCGGCGCATCGCCGCCAGCAGCGTGGCCAAGCGCATCGCCGAAGAGCTGAACACCCCGCTGGGCGAGGTGGTGGGCTACAAGGTGCGCTTCCAAGACCGCCTGCAGCCCGGCGCCAGCGTGAAGCTGATGACCGACGGCATCTTGCTGGCCGAAACGCAGACCGACCCGCTGCTGAAGGCCTACGACACGCTGATCATCGACGAGGCGCACGAACGCAGCCTGAACATCGACTTTCTGCTGGGCTACCTGAAGGAAGTGCTGGCGCGCCGGCCCGACCTGAAGCTCATCGTCACCTCGGCCACCATCGACGCCGACCGCTTTGCCCAGCACTTCGCGGGCCGCCAAGGCCCCGCGCCGGTGATCATGGTCAGCGGGCGCTTGTTTCCGGTGGAACAACGCTGGCGGCCTTGGGAAGACAGCAAGGAAGCCGCCAAGGCCGGCAAAAAAGACGCCGACCTGGAGGACGCCATCGCCGACGCGGTGGACGAACTGTGGCGCGAGGGCCCGGGCGACATCCTGGTCTTCCTGCCCGGCGAGCGCGAGATCCGCGAGGTGGCCGACCACCTGCGCAAACACCTGGCCGGCCAGCACCGCGGCGGGCCGCAGGCCGAGGTGCTGCCGCTGTTTGCCCGCCTGAGCCCGGCCGAACAAGACCGTGTGTTCACCGCCGGCAACGGCCGCCGCATCGTGCTGGCCACCAACGTGGCCGAGACCTCGCTGACGGTGCCGGGCATCCGCTACGTCATCGACAGCGGCCTGGCGCGTGTGAAGCGCTACAGCTACCGCAACAAGGTGGAACAGCTGCAGGTCGAGCCCATCAGCCAGGCCGCGGCCAACCAGCGGGCCGGGCGTTGCGGGCGCGTCAGCAACGGCATCTGCATCCGGCTGTACGGCGAACCCGAGTTCACGGCCCGGCCCAAGTTCACCGACCCGGAGATCCTGCGCAGCTCGCTGGCCGGCGTCATCTTGCGCATGAAGGCCCTGCACCTGGGCAACGTGGAAGACTTCCCCTTCCTCGAAGCCCCGCCGCGCAAGGCCATCGCCGACGGTTATGCGCTGCTGGGTGAGCTGGGCGCGGTGGACGAGCAGAACGCGCTGACCCCCATCGGCAAAGAGCTCAGCAAGCTGCCGCTGGACCCGCGTGTGGGCCGCATGATCCTGGAGGCACGCGAGCGCCAGGCGCTGAGCGAGGTGCTCATCGTCGCCTCGGCGCTGAGCGGGCAGGACGTGCGCGACCGCCCGCTGGAAGCCCAGCAGGCCGCCGACGAAAAGCACAAGAAGTTCGACGACGAACGTTCGGAGTTCGTGGGCTACCTGAAGCTGTGGCAGTGGATCGAAGAAGGGCGCGGCCAACACGGCCATGCACCGAAAGCCGGCGCCGCGCCTGTGGACAGCCACAAGCTCAGCAACCGCCAGCAGGAGCAGCGCCTGCGCGAAAGCTTTGTGAACCCGCGCCGCGTGCGCGAATGGCGCGACATCCACACCCAGCTGCACACCGTGGTGGCCGAACAGGGCTGGCGGCTGAACAGCGCGCCGGCCACCTACGAACAAATCCACCAAAGCATGTTGGCCGGCCTGCTGGGCAACATCGGCTGCAAGAGCGACGACGACGACTGGTACCTGGGCGCGCGCGGTGTGAAGTTCTGGCGCCACCCGGGTGCCCACCTCAGCAAGAAGCCGGGGCGTTGGTTGATCGCCGCGGAACTGGTGGACACCACGCGCCTGTTCGGCCGTGGCCTGGCGGCCATCGAGCCGACCTGGATTCCGCCGGTGGCCGGCCACCTGCTGAAGACGCAGCTGCTGGAACCGCATTGGGAGAAAAAGGCCGGCGAGGTGGTGGCGCTGGAGCGGGCCACGCTGTACGGCATCGTCATCTACAACAACCGGCGGGTGAACTTCGGGCGGGTGGACCTGCCGGCGGCGCGCGAGATCTTCATCCGCGAAGCCCTGGTGAACGGCGACTGGGAGACGCGCCTGCCTTTCCTGGCGCACAACCAGAAGCTGATCCAGCAGGTGCAGGACCTGGAGCACAAGGCGCGCCGGCAAGACGTGCTGGTGGACGACGAGCTGATCCAGGCCTTCTACGACCAGCAACTGCCGAAGGACGTGTGCAGCGGCCCGTCGCTGGAGCGCTGGTACCGCGAGGAAGTGAAGAAGCAGCCGCAGCTGCTGCAGCTGACGCGCGACGAGCTGATGCGCCACGAGGCCGCCGGCATCACCACCTCGGCCTTCCCGAAAACCCTGCGCCTGGGCGGCATCGACTGCACGGCCACCTACCTGCACGAGCCCGGGGATGCCAAGGACGGACTGACCGTCACCGTGCCCATCTACGCGCTGAACCAGGTGAACGACGAGCGCTGCGAATGGCTGGTGCCCGGCATGCTGCAGGCCAAGGTGCTGGCCCTGTGCAAGACCCTGCACCAGCGCCCACGTTCACGCCTGGTGCCGCTGCCCGACTACGCCGCCGAGTTCTGCGAGCTGGCGCCTTTCGGCGACGGCAGCCTGCTGGACGCGCTGCTGAAAGCCGTGCGCGAACGCACGCAGCTGGCCGTGCAGCGCAACGACTTCAAGCTGGAACAGCTGCCGCCGCACCTGTTCATGAACTTCCGCGTGGTCGACGAACACGGCCGCCAGCTGGGCACGGGCCGCGACCTGGCCAGCCTGAAAGCCGAGCTGGGCGGCCAGGCGCGCAGTGCGTTCCAGGCGCTGGCGGCGCTGAAGCTGGCGGCCAGCCCGGCCGCACCTGCGGCCAGCGCACCCGCGTCGACGCCGGCCGCCCCCGCGGCGCAGCACGGCGCCCGGGCCGCGGGCCGGGGCGTGGTGGCCGAAGTGAAGGCGCCGGCCGCGGCACCTGCCGCACAAGCCCAGCAAAGCTACACGGCCTGGACTTTCGGCGAACTGCCGGAGCTGATGGAGATTCGCCGCGGTGGGCAGACGCTGATCGGCTTTCCGGCGCTGATCGACCGCGGCACGGCCGTGGAGATCGAGGTCTTCGACGAACCCGAGGTGGCCGCCGCCAAACACCGCGCCGGCCTGCGCCGCCTGGTGGCGCTGCAGATCAAGGAGCCGCTGCGCTTCCTGGAAAAGAACATCCCGGACCTGCAGAAGATGGCCGCGGCCTTCATGGTGATGGGCGGCACGCCCGACGAGCTGAAAGAGCAGGTCATCGCCGTGGCGCTGGACCGCGCTTTCCTGGCCGACCCGCTGCCCACCGACGAGCGCAGCTTCACCGCGCGCATCGCCGAAGGCCGCACGCGGCTGAACCTGATCGCGCAGGAAGTGGCGCGCCTGGCCGGCACGGTGCTGGCCGAGTACGCCACCGCCGCGCGCAAGCTGAAAGACAGCCGCCCGCCCAAGGACGTGGCCGACGACGTGGCCGCACAGCTGCAGCGCCTGGTGCCCAAACGCTTCTTGCTGACCACCGACTGGGCACCGCTGCAGCACCTGCCGCGCTACCTGAAGGCCGTGACGCTGCGGCTGGACAAGCTGCGTGCCGACCCGGCGCGCGACGCCGCCCGCCTGGCCGAACTGCGCCCGCTGGAGCAGCGCTACACCCGCCGCCTGGCCGAGCTGAAGGGCGCGCAGCATGCGCGCTTGGAGGAATACCGCTGGCTGCTGGAAGAGCTGCGGGTGAGTTTCTTCGCGCAGGAGCTGCGCACGCCGCAGCCGGTCAGCCCCAAGCGGCTGGACAAGGCCTGGTTGCAGGTGGCCGGCTGAAACACCGCGGCCCGCGCAGCGCGGGCCGGGGCGGTGCAGGGGCGGTGCCTGGGTGTGTGCCGGCGGCCGTGGCTGGCCTCAACCGATGGGCTGTTGGGCGCTTTGCCGTGCGGCGATGAACTGGCGCACCATGTCCAGCAGCTCGCGCCCACCCGTGGGCTTGGTCAGCCAGGCGGTGGCGCCCGCGGTCTTGCCTTCGTCGCGCAGGTAGCGTTGGCCCTGGGTGGTCAGCGTCACGATGGGCGTGGACGGCAGCCGCTTGCGGGCCTCGCGGATCAGTTCAATGCCGCCCATGCCGGGCATCACGATGTCGGTCAGCAGCAGGTCGGGGCGCAGGCCGCGTTGCAGGTGGTCCAGCGCTTCTCGCCCGTCGGAGGCGGAGGTCACACGGTACCCGGCCAGTTCCAAGGTCATCACCACGCTGCCGCGCATGGTCCTGGAGTCGTCCACGACCAGCACGTGCGGGGCGACCGGGGCCGCGTCAGAAGAGTTCGATGCGGGGGCCATGTGTGGGTGCCAGGGTCAGGGGTTGTTCGGCAGGGGGCGCGTCGGCCTCCTGGGTCGGCGCGGCCGTCGCTGGACCGGCCTTGGCCCCACTGGGCCGGGTGCCCAAGGCGTGGGCCACCCGTTGTGCGTGCATCACGTAGTTGTCGGTCCAGCGCGCCAGCAGCTCTTCCAGCAGCATGGGCGGCGGCGGGGCTTGGCCGTCGATGAGCTGGTAGATCTGGGCGAAGTGGTCGCTCAGGCTGCTCAACGCGGCGTTGATCTGCTCCAGCAGTTGGCGGTTGATGTCCTGGAACTGCATGTCGCCCAGGGTGTCGATGATGTCGTCGGTGACGACGGCCATGCCGCTGTCCATGCGGCCCGACAGTTCACCCAGGTAGGGCACCACATCGCCCAGGGTGTTGCTCATCAGCTGGATGTGCTGGGCGATCTCGCCCAACTGGGTTGCGGCACTTTCGCCCTGCAGCGCTTGGTTGTTGGCCATCTGGGCGTCGATGGCACCGGTGGCTTGCTGGATGCCTTCGCTGATCTGCCGCGCGGCTTCGGTCGTCTGCGTGGACAGGCGCCGCACCTCGGCGGCCACCACCTTGAAGCCCGCGCCCTCGGGGCCGGCGCGTGCCGCTTCGATGCTGGCGTTGATGGCCAGCAGGTTGGTTTGCCGTGAGATGTCGGTGATCAACGCCGCGATGGGCGTCAGCTGCCGCACCTGCTGGGCGGCGGCACGCACGCGCTCCTGGCCTTCGGCCTGCGCCAGCTCGAACCGGCTTTGGTGCTGGGCCAGCGAGGCCACGGCGGCGCCGTGTTTGTCGGCGCTGTCGAGCGAGTCGCTGGACAGCGCCTGCGAGCGCTGCACCGCCTCCAGGATGCGTTGGTGCAGCTCCGCGGCGTTGCGGTGCACACGGTGCATGCGCTCCATCATCGACATCACGGCGGTTTCCGACGTGGTGATGGTCGCCTGCACCTGCGCCTTCAGCACACCGAAGGCCTGGTGCAGGGTGTGGATGTCCTGCGCAATCACGGCCGTAGCCCGGGAACTGCCCACCACCGGGCGGTCCAGCAGTTTCTGGAAGAACATGCCCAGGATCAGGCCCAGCAGCAGGGTGATGACGGCTTCGGCCGGCACCACGGCGGGCCACACGCGGTGCACCACCAGGGCCAGCAACGCCACCACCGCCAGGCTGTAGTCGCGCACGGCGATGCGCTGCCACCAGCGCCGGGCCAGCATGGGCGTGTCCATGTCAGGCCCCTGGCAGTACCTGCTTGATGACCTTCACCAACTCGCCACCGCCCACCGGTTTCACCAGCCAGCCGGTGGCGCCGTTCTTCTTGGCCTCGTCGCGCTTGCCCTGTTGGCTTTCGGTGGTCAGCGCCAGGATGGGCGTGAAGCGCAGCAGCTTGCGCGCCTCGCGGATCAGGCCGATGCCGTCCATCTTGGGCATGTTGATGTCGGTGATGATCAGGTCGGGCCGCAAGCCGGCCTTCAACTTGCCCAAGGCGGCTTCGCCGTCCGCCGCCGTGTCGACCTTGAAGCCGCTGATCTCCAGCGTGCCTTTCAAGCTCATCAACATCGTGGCCGAGTCGTCCACCAGAAACACACTCTTCGCCATGCTTGCTCCCTGGGTATCCGCTGAGGACAGAGTTTAAATGATAAAAACAACTGCAAAAATGATATTTCTTCGGTGTCCTGCCGAAGCGTGAGGCAGTTGGCACCCGCCGTGGGTCTTGTCTAGAACAGTTCGATCTTGGGTTCGTTGCCGCCCGAGGCCAGCGCCAGCTGCCCGGTGGCGCGGGCGTGGGCGTCGCGTTGGCTGTGCATCACATAGCCCTGGGTTTGCCGTTGCAGGCGCTCCCGCAAGTTCACCAGGTTCTGCGGGTCCCAGGCCTTGTCCAGCAGCTGGTCGGCCATGGCCTGCAGGTGGTTGTCCAGGTCGCTCAGGGCCTGCTGCACCGACTCCACGCGCTGGCGGGTCACGTCCTGCACCTGCACATGCCCCAGGGCGTCGGCCAGCCGGTCGGCGATCTCCTGGTGGCCGCTGCGCACGCCTACCACCACGTCGTCCAGGCTCAGCCGCTGCATCGACTCGGCGAAACGCTGCTGCATGTCGCGGATGTCTTCCAGCACGCGGCGCATGTTGCCTGTGTTGGTGTTGCGGCCCCCGGCGTCTTCGGCGGCTTGCATCTCTTCGTCGATGCCGGCCGTGGCGCGGCTGATCTTCTCGGCGATGTCCACCGCCAGCGCCGCGGTGCGGTTCGACAACTGGCGGATCTCGGCCGCCACCACGGCAAAGCCTCGCCCGGTTTCTCCGGCGCGTGCCGCCTCGATGGCGGCGTTGATGCTGAGGAAGTTGGTCTGCCGGGCCACGGTGGCGATGTCGTCCACCAGCGCGGTCAGGTCCTTCACACCCTGCAGGCGCTTGATGCGCTCCAGGTTGGCTGCCAAGTCCGCTTCCTGCTTTTCCACAAACATCTGCAGGATGGACCCCAGCTGCGCGTCGGCCATCAGCTTGTCCTTCACCACCTGGCCCAGTTCGGCGCTGTGGGTTTCGGTGGAGGCGATGCGCTGGGCCTGTTCGGTGCTGACGCGGTGGATGGCGTTCATGCGTTCGATCACGCCTTGGGCGCCGGTTTCGGCGTCTTGCAATGCGCCACCCAGTTGGTTGCGCATCACTTCCAGGTAGGTGGCGGCGTCGCGCACTTCTTTCACGGCTTGCTCGCGGGGCATGGGCGCACCGCCGCCGGCCGCGCGCCGGAAGACGCGGCCGATCGCCTGGCCGGCCAACGGCCGCAGGGCCAGGGCCGCCAAACCCACCGCCACGGCTTGCACCGCCGGGCCGGCGCCGGCCGTCGCCTGCCAGAGTGCAGGGCCCCACCAGGCCAACGCACCCAAGGCCACAGCATGGGAACCCACCCACCATACAGCGGTGGGCCGAACAGCGGTGGGCGGCGCGGACATGTGTTTTTCTCCGTTTTGTTCGGCTTCAGCGGTTATCGGCCCGGGCAGTGCCGCCTTGAGGCAGGCTGCGCTGGGGTGACGTGGGGGTGCCTTGGGGGGGGCTGGCCCTGTGGGCGGGGTGGCGCCGCCGCCCGGTGGTTCAGCGGCTGGTCGCGGTTTCGCTGAGCAGGCGTGCCACCAGGTCCAGCAGTTCCCAGGGCGAGAAGGGTTTCACGAGGTAGGCGCGCACGCCGGTGGTGAGCCCGGCTTCGATGTCGGTGGACGCACCCAGGGCCGACAGCATCACCACCGGGATGCGCTGCAGCCGCGGGTCGGTGGCCAGCGTGCGGCTGACGTCCAGGCCGCTGATGCCGGGCATCATGACGTCCAGCAAGATCAGGTCGGGTTGTTTCTCGCGCGCCATGCGCAAGCCTTCTTCGCCGTGGCCGGCCTCCAGCACGGCGTAGCCCTTGAACTCCAGCGTCATGCGGATGAGGCGGCGGATGTCGGGTTGGTCTTCGATGGACAGGATGGTGGCGGGCATGGGGCACCTGCTTCAGCGGAGGTCGTGGGTGGTCGCGGCCAGGGCCGCCTGTTCTTCATCGGCCGGGTGGGCGTCGGCCGGCACCGGGGGGCCCAGGGCCGCCTTCACGTCGCGCAGGGTCTTGCGGGGGCGTGGCGCCTGGGGTTCGGGCGGCGGCAGGGGCGGTGCTGCGGTGGCCGGGCCCACCTGCGGGGCCGGTGCCGGCAGTTGGACGACGATGCGCGTGCCACCGGCCGTCGGCAGTTCGGCGCGGATGCTGCCGCCGTGTGCGCCCATGATGCGGCGGCTGATGGCCAGCCCCAGGCCCGTGCCGCCAGCCCCGTCTCGGGTGCGGCTGCTTTGCACAAAGGGTTCGAACACGGCTTCCAGTTCATCGGCCGGGATGCCCGGGCCTTGGTCGCAGACGCTGATCTCCACACCGCCATCGGGCAGCGCCTGCAGCCCCAGCACCACCGGTGTGCCGGCCGGCGCAAAGCGGATGGCGTTGGCCAGCACGTTGCGCAGCACCTGCTGGAGCCGGAAGCCGTCGACGTCCGCGAACAGGCAGGGCAGCGGGTCGGGCAGTTGCAGCTGCAGTTGGCGGTCGGCGGCCAGTTGCCGCAGTTCGCGGCAGGTGGCGGCCAGCAGGTCGCCCACGTCGGCGCGGCGCAGCAGCAGCGAACCCATGCTGCCGTCGATCTTGCTCACGTCCAGCAGGCCATTGACCAGGCGCAGCATGCGCCGACCCCCGTCGAGGATGTCGGTGAACATGGGTTCGAACTGGGCATGGCCGCTGGCGAAATGCTGGCCCAGCTCAGAAAAGCCGATGATGGACTGCAGCGGCGTGCGCAGTTCGTGGCTGATGGTGGCGATGAACTCGCTCTTGGCGCGGTCGGCGCGCTCGGCGGATTCGGTGGCGCGCACCAGGTCGGTGATGTCTTCCTTGCAGCCCACCACGTAGCCGTTGGGCATCACCCGCTCGATGACGCGCACAACCCGGCCATCGGCCAGGCGCTGCACAAAGGCTTTGCTGCCGGCGCGGTGCACCGCCAGGCGCTGCGCCACCCAGTCTTCCACCCGGTTCACCGCGGCCGGGAACAGGCCCTGGCTGGCACCGTCGCGCAGAATGTCCTCGAAGCGTGCACCCGGCACCAGCAGGTGCCGCGAGTGCTGGTACATGACGCGGTACTTTTCATTGCACAAGACCAGGCGGTCGTCGGCGTCGAACAGCACAAAGGCCTGGTCGATGGCCTCGATGGCGTTGCTCAACAGCTCGGCGTTGCGCAGGGCCTCGGCCTGCATGGCGCGTTGCTGCGTGATGTCTTGCACCGTGCCCACCACCCGCACCGGGCCGGTGTCGGCGTACTCGCACTCGGCCACGATGCGCAGCCACAGCGGCTGGCCGCTGTGGGTGAGGGCGGTCAGCTCGAGGTCCCAGGTGCGCATCTCGCCGTCGCCCAGGCCTTGGCGCAGCACCTGCTGCACCGTTGCCAGCGATTCCGTTGTGCAGTGTGCGAGGCAGTCGGCCAACGTGGGTTGGGTGCCCATCTCGCGGCCCAGCAGCCGGCAGATCTGGTCGGTCCACATCAGCTGCCCGCTGGCCAGTTCGTAGGCCCAACCGCCCACCCCGCCGATGCGCCCGGTCTGGTCCAGGAAGGCCTCGCTGGCCCGTTGTGCCGCTTCGGCCAGCTTGCGTTCGGTGACATCGGACTCGATGGCCATGAACCCGGTGTGCACACCGGCTTCGTCGTGCAGCGGTTCGATGCGCAGGTCCAACCAGTAGCGTTGGCCGTGTTTGCCGTGGTTCAGGATCTCGCCCACAAACGGGCGCTTTTCGTCCAGCGCCTTGCGGATGCGCAGGATGGTTTGTGGGTCGGTCTGGTCGAACTGCAGCAGCTCGGCCGGGTTGCGGCCCAGGGCCTCGGCGGCGCTGTAGCCGGTGATGCGCTCGAAACCCGCGTTCACCCAGGTCATGCGGCGCTGGGTGTCGGTGATGATGACGGCGTTGGACGTCTGCTGCGCTACCCTGGCCAGGCGGTTCAGCTCTTTGAGCATGCGCTGGGACTGCTGCTCGGCCAGCCGGCGCCCACGCGCGGCGCGGCGCCACAGCGCGGCCAGCAGCATGGCCAGCAGCGCGATGGCCACCGCTTCCAGCGCCAGCTCGGGCAGGGCTGGCACGGGGGGCGCCACGGCAGAAGGTGGCATGGCTCAGGCCGCGCTGGCCGGCGTGGGGGTGGGCGTGGGGCCGACGCCCAGCACCCCGGCCAACCAGCGGTCGGCCGGCGGCGCGCTGATGGCTGGGCGCAGCGCCAGCAGCACCTGCAGGGCGGCGCTGTGCAGGTGCTCGCACTTGCCCAGGTGTACGGCCGCGGGTTTGTGGGGCGTGCCGTGTTCACGCAGCCACTGCACCAGGCCTTCGGCCTCTTCGGCGCTGACCACGCCTTCCAGCGCGGCGTGCTTCTTCAGGTAGCGGATGGCCATCAGAGCAGCTCCTTCGGGTTCAGAATCATCAGCACACTGCCATCGCCCATCAGCGCCGTGCCGGCAAAGCCGGTGATGCCGCTGAGCACGCCTTCCAGCGGCTTCAGGATGATGTCGCTGGTGCCGTGGAAGTCGTCCACCAGCATGCCGATCTGTTCGGTGCCCAGGCGCACCACCAGCACGGCGAGTTCGTTCTCGCTGTTCAGCTTGGGTGGTTCGTCCAGCGCCAGCAGGTCGTGCAACGCGCGCAGCGGCACGATGCGACCGCGCAGCACGGTGGTTTGCGCACGTTTGAAGTGGTGCACGTCCTCGGCGGGCACGCGCACGGTCTCGACGATCAGGTCCATGGGCACACCGAAACGGCGGCCGGCCACCTCGATCATCATCACGTTGGTGACGGCCATGCTCAGCGGCAGGGCCAGGCGCAGCGTGGTTCCCTGGCCGCGCACCGAGCTGAGCTCCACCGTGCCGTTGATGCGTTCCACCGCCGAGCGCACCACGTCCATGCCCACGCCGCGGCCCGAGAGGTCGCTGATGGTGTCGGCCGTGCTGAAGCCCGGCAGGAACACCAGCTGCACGGCCTCGTGTTCGGTCAGCGTGTCGGCGCGGTCGGCCGGGATCAGCCCCCGTTCCACGGCCTTGGCGCGCACGCGCTCGGTGTCCACACCGGCGCCGTCGTCCACGATGTCCAGCAGCACGCGGTCGCCTTCCTGGCGGGCGCTGACACGCAGCGTGCCCTGGGCCGGCTTGCCAGCGGCCACGCGCACGGCGGGCAGTTCGATGCCGTGGTCCAGGCTGTTGCGCAGGATGTGGATCAGCGGGTCGGCCAGGCTTTCGATGACGTTCTTGTCGGCTTCGGTGTCTTCACCCTCGACCACCAGTTGAACGTCCTTGCCCAGCTTCGTGCTGATGTCGCGCACCAGTCGGCCGAAGCGCTGGAAGATGGTGCCCACCGGCAGCATGCGCACCTGCATGATGGCGTGCTGCATGTCTTCGGCGATGCGGTTGATCACCGAATACTGGGTTTTGATCTCACGCGCCAGTTCGCGTTGCTGGAAGACCTCTTCGGCACGCTGTGCCAGGTAGGGCAGGGCGTTCTTGGCCACCACCATCTCGCCGATCAGGTCCATCAGCCGGTCGATCTTGTCTTGCGAGACCTTCAGCACCTTCTGGTTGCTGCCACCGCCGTCGTCGCCGCCGGTCGTGCTGCTGCCACCGCCCCCGTTGTTGCCGCCGTAGCCGGCGCCGCGCCGCGGCTCCAACGGGGCCACGGTGGCGGCCCCAGGGCCCGGGGCCGGGGTCAAGGCGTCGGCCTCGAAGCCGTCGCCGCTGGCCTGGGCTGGCACCGGGTGGTGCTGGGCTGCCCAGGCGGCCAGCGGTGCGGCGCCCGGTGGCAAGGCCTGCAAAGCCTGCTGGGCCTGGCTGCGCTCTGGCGAGGTCTGCAGGCACTGCAGCAGGTGGCCGAAGGTGGTGCGGGTGGCGGCCACGGCGCCGGCCGACACACCGGGGCGGGCCAGCAGATGGCGCTGTTCGTCCCAAATCACGGCGATGCGTTGGCGCAGGAACTCGGCCACTTCGTCCACCACGGGCTGCACCGGTGTGGCCGCCAGCGCACAGGTTTGCACCTGTTCTGGCACGTAGCGGAAGTGCTCTTGCACGTAGGCCTCGGGTGCGCTGCTGAGCAGCACGATGTCCAGGTTGCAGCGGTAGCAGTCGAACGCTTCGCCCTCGCCCCAGGGGGCTTGCGGCGCCACCGTGATGTGGCACAGCCCCGGTGTCCCGCAGGCCAGACGCCAAGGGTCTTCGCCCTTGAAGAAGGCCTCGGGCTCGGGCTGGTAGCGCACGGCCGTGCCACCACTGGCGCGCAGGGCCTCGGGCAGGCGTGCCACCCAGTCGGGCAGGGTGGGGGCCGTGGTGACTGCGGCCGCAGTGGCTGCAGTGGCCGCAGTGGCGGCTGTCGCCATGGCCGCCAGGGGCGCCGTGGCGGTGGCGGCCGTTGCCGCGTTCAGCTGGGCGCGCAGCGCGGCGGCCAGGGCCTGGGCGCGTTCATCGGCGGCGGCCGACAGGCGCCCGTGTTCGGCGATCTGGTCCACCAGTTCCGCCGTGTAGTCCATGGCCTCCAGCAGGGCGTCGGCGATGACGGCGTTGTAGGCCAGGGTGCCGTGGCGCACACGGTCCAGCAGGTCTTCGCCGGCGTGCACCACGTGCTCCAGCGGCTTGAAGTCGAACAGCCCGCAGTTGCCCTTGAGCGTGTGCACCTGGCGGAACAGGTCGTTCAGCAGTTCGCGGTCGTCGGGACGGCGCTCCACGTCCAGCAGGCGCTGGCCAATCTGCTCCAGGCACTCGCGCGCCTCCAGGATGAACTGGTCCAGCAGTTCGGTGGAATTCAGGCTCATGCGCGGCCTCCGTGTTGCAGGTGGGTGCGGGCGGCTTTGCTGGCGGCGGCCAGGTCGCCCAGCATCAGGGCGGCGGTGAGCACCAGTTCAGAAGGTTTGGCCGGCTTGACCAGGTAGCAGTTGGCGCCCGCGTCGTGCGCGGCGGAGGCGTCTTGCGACTGCGCTTCGGTGCTCACCATCAGCACCGGGGCTTGGGGTACATGGCCCAGGCGGCGCAGCTCGCGCACGAAGCTGTAGCCGTCCATCTTGGGCATGTTGATGTCGACCACGTACAGCTCGAAGGGCTGGTCCTTGGGTTGCGCCATCACTTTCTCCAGGGCTTCCACCCCGTTGATGGCCTCTTCCACCTGCCAGCCTGCGTCGCCCAGCATCTTGCGGTGGTACATGCGCACGGTGGCGGCGTCGTCGACGACGAGAATTTGCGCGCTCATGCGGCGTCTCCGGCAAGAGGTTTCTGGTAGACCATGGCGTCCTTGAAGCGGCGCACGGTGAACAGCGAGGTGATGCGGCTCATCGATTCCGAGTGCCCCAGGCAGATGAAGCCGCCCGGCGTCATGGCGTCGAACATGGCCTCGGCGGCCACGCGGCGCGACAGGTCGTCGAAGTAGATGAGCAGGTTGCGACAGAACACCACGTCGATGTCCCTGAACTTGCGCGTGTCGTTGGGGTCGCTCAGGTTGACGCGGCTGAAGTCCACCGCGTCGATGAGGTCCTCGGTGATGGCGTATTCGTTGTCGCCGCGCTTGGTGAAGTAGCGGTCCAGGTAGGCCTTGGGCAGCTGGCCGATGGAGCGTGCGCTGTACACGCCGCGCTGTGCGGCCTCCAGCACCGCGGTGTCGATGTCGGAGCTGAGGATCTCGACCTCGTAGTCGTTGATCAACGGCCAGCGCTCCAGCAGGTAGATGGCGATGGAGTAGGGTTCTTCGCCGGTGGAAGACGGGATGCTCCAGATGCGGATGCGCCCACCTTTGCGCTTGCGTTTGACCACCTCGGCCAGCATGTCGCTCACCAGGCAGTCGAACTGGTAGGCCTCGCGGAAGAAGTAGGTCTCGTTGACCGTCATCACGTTCACGAGCTGCTGCAGCTCTTCACCCTTGGCCTCGAAGCGCAGGGCGATGAAGTAGCTGCGGAAGTCTTCGGCGCCCGTGGCTTCGATGCGGTCGACCAGACGCTTGTCGACGAAGTAGCGCTTGTTCTCGTCGAAATGGATGCCGGTCTTGCGGTAGAAGAAGTCGCGGAACTTCAGGAAGTCCGCGTCGGTGATGAGCTGCCGCTTGGCCACGTCGGCGGCCCTCATGGTGTGCTCCCGGCCCGGGGCGGGCGCTGGTGCTGGCGGGGGGGCTGGTTCATGCTGCCTCGATGCGTTCGACGGCCATGTCCACCGCAAAACCCATGAAGGCGTCTTCGGCGAAACGTTGCGCGGCGGCGCGCAACGCGGGGATGTGTTCGGGTGCACCGGCTTCGGCCAGCACCTCCACGGCCGCGGCCACGACGTTGACGTGGGCGTCGTGCTGCAGCACCTGCAGCAACCACTGCGGCACCTGCGGGTGGCGCAGGTCGCCCAGCAGGTTGACGGTGAAGATGCGCACGTCGGGGTCGGCGTCGCGCAGCAGGCTGGCGATGCGCGGGGCCACGGCCTGCGGCATGCCGGTCAGGGCTTCGATGGCACCGTTGCGCAGCTTGGCGTCTTCGCTGCGCAGGAGGGGCAGCAGGGCGCCCACGCTGGCATCGCTGGCCACGGAACTGAGCGTGGTGAACAGCGCGTCGCACACGCTCTTGTCGCGCTCGGTCAGCAAGGCTTCACCCAACTGCGGCATGGTGGCCGGGTGGGCAGCGAGGTCGCGCGCCGCCCAGCGGCGTTGTTCGGCATCGCCGCTGCGCAGTTGCTCCAGCAGGCCGGCCTGGTCACGCGGGTGTTCTCGCTCCACCACTTCGCGCAGCGGTTCAAGGGCCGATGTTTTCCTCAGTGCCATGGTGTGCCTTTCAGGCTTTGTTGCGGGCCCAGTGCAGCAGTTGCCGGCTGACTTCGCCACAGGGCAGCACCACGCTGGCGCCGCCCATCTCGATCAACTCGTTGGGCATGCCGAAGACCACCGCCGTCTCTTTCGACTCGGCGATGGTCCGGCCGCCGCGTTGTTTCAGCTGCGCCATCGTGCGGGCACCGTCGTTGCCCATGCCGGTGAGCTGCACGCCGATGATTTGCGCCGCGGGCAGCAGCTTCATCGCGCTGTCCACCAGCACGTCCACGCTGGGGTGCCAGGGGTGGCCCGGTGTCTCTGGCCGCGGCTGCACGGCCAAGCGCCCCAGGCGTTCCACCAGCACCATGTCGCCACCGCCTTTGCCGATGTAGGCGTTGCCGCGTTCCAGCGGCAAGGTGGTGTTGCACTCGCGCACGCGGAGCCGGCACAGGCTCTCCATGCGGCGCGCGAAGGCGTCGGTGAAGTTGGCCGGCATGTGCTGCGCGATGACGATGGGAAACGGGAAGTCCGAGGGCAGCTGCGGCAGGATGTCTTCCAAAGTGCGCGGCCCCCCGGTGGACACGCCGATCACCACCAGCCCGTCCAGCTTGCCCAGCGCCACGGGGCTGGCGCGTTCAAAGCGTGCGCCCAGCGGCGATGGCCGCGCGGCCAGGCTGCTGCGTGGCACCGCGCCGCCTGGCGCGGCCGGTGCTGGCGGCGCCGGTGCGGCTTCGGCCGGTTGGCGCACCGCACCGGCGCTCAGGCTGCGCTGGCGCAGCCGCGAGCGTGCGGCGCCGCGCACTTTTTCCAGCAGCTGTTCGCGGATGTCCTCCACGCTCAGCGAGATGGTGCCGCCAGGTTTGGCGATGAAGTCCACCGCGCCCAGCGCCAGCGCCTCGAAGGTGGCCTGGGCGCCGCGCTCGGTCAGCGACGACACCATGATCACCGGCGTGGGCCGCGCTTGCATCATCAGCGACAGGGCGGTCAGACCGTCCATCTCCGGCATGTTGATGTCCAGCGTCACCACATCGGGTTGCCACTCCAGCAACTGCTGCAGGCCGTCGGCCCCGTTGTGGGCCACCTTGACCTGGTGCCCGGCATCGCCCAGCACGCCGGTCAGCAGCCGGCGCATCAGCGCCGAGTCGTCCACGACCAGTACCTTGCTCACCTGCAGGTGCCTCCGTGCGCCGTGTGGTTCAGGCCGCCTTGGCCAGCGCGTTGGCGTCGTGGCCCTGGCTGTACATCTTCTCGACGGCGCTGCTCTCGCGGGCGCCCAGCAACTGGCTGGGGTCGATCAACATCACCAGGCGTTTGTCGTGGTCGAGCTTGGCCACCTTGGTGATGAGGCGGCTCTGCTCGTCGCTGAGTTCAGGCGCGGTTTCGATGCTGTGGCGCGGGATGCGCAGCACCTCGGCCACGCTGTCCACGATGAAGCCCGTGCGCAGGCCGTTCAGCGTGTAGACCATGATGCGCTGGCGGTCGTTGCGTTCGATGTTGTCCATGCCAAAGCGGCTGCGCTGGTCCACCACCGGCAACACCGTGCCACGCAGGTTGATCACGCCTTCCACGAACTTCGGCGTCTTGGGCACCTTGGTCAGCACCTCGGGCACGCGCACGATTTCCTGCACCGTCATGATGGGCACGCCAAACTCTTCGGCGCCCAGGCGGAAGATCACGACCTGCATGTCGTCGTCGCTGCTGAGCGCTTGGTTCTGGTGTTCGGCCATGGTGGAGTTCTCGCTCAAGTCGGAGGGTTCGCCCAGACCGGCGGCTTCCTGGATGGCCCGCAGGCCCAGCAGCTTGTCGGTGGCGATGATGGACACCAGGCGGCGGCCTTCGTCCAGGCGGCAGATGCTTTCGAATTCCTGCAGGTCCCCGTCCCGCGCCAGTACGCCGGGCATGGCGTCGGCCTGGGTGCGTGGCACGCTCAGCACCTCTTTCACGGTGTCGGTCACCAGGCCCACCTGCGCGCCGCCCGGCAGGGCCACCACCACGATGCGGTGGTGCTCGTCCAGGCTCTGCGGTGCCAGGCCGAACAGGCTGCGCAGGCTGACCAAGGGCAGCAGGCGCTGGCGCAGCGAGATCAAGCCCAGCACGTGGTGCGGGGTGTTGGGCACGGCCGTGATGGCCTCGGGCACCTGCACGATTTCCTGCACGTCGGCGATGTCGATGGCGTATTCCTGCTCGCACACGGTGAAGCTCACCAGGCGCAGTTCGTCGGCCGTGCGGTTCGCCGTGTCACCGCGGCCGTCGGCCCCCAGGGCGCTGGCCTCGCCGTGCAGGCCGGCACCGCCGGTGGCCACATCGCGCAGGCCGCGTTGGCCGAACTGGTCGTTCACCAGGCGGTCGAAGTCCAGCACCAGCATCAGCTGGCGTTGGCCGTCGGCACCCGGGCGGTTGATCACGCCGGTCAGGTAGTCGGCCTGCACCACGCTCTGGATGGCGCGTGCCGGTTCGATCTCGCCGGGTTCGATGCTCACCACGCTGGCCACGCGGTCCACCACGAAGCCCAGGGGTGTGCCCAGGTTGATCACCAAGGCGCGCGTGGCGTCGTCGTGGTCGCGTTCGGCGGTGTTGAACAGCCGGCGCAGGTTCATGATGGGCAGCACGCGCCCGCGCAGGTTGGCCAGGCCGTCCAGCGCCGCAGGCGCCAGCGGCAGGCGCGCCACCTCGGGTACGCGGATGATTTCCTGCACGGGGGCCATCTGCACGGCGAACATCTCGTTGGCCACGGCGAAGGTGACGAACTGGTTGTCCTGGGCCGTGCCGGGGGCTTCTTCGGCCACGGCGTTGTCAAGGTCGGTGCTCAAGGCACACCTCCTTCAGGTTGAAGCGACCGTTCAGGCCGCGGGAAGGCGGGTGTGCCGGTTCAGTTGCTTTGCAACTCGTCGGCCAGCGACGCGATCTCTTCGATGGCCGCGCTCAGCTCTTCAGCGCCCTGGGCCTGCTGCTTGGCAGCGGCCGCGGCCTGTTCGGCGGCTTTTTCGGCCTGCTGTGCGGCGGCAGACACCTGGTCCACGCCGATCTTCACCTGCGACAGCGCGGTGACGATTTCCTGCGAGGCGGCCGCGGCGTCCACGTTGCCCTGCTCGATGGACACCACATCGGCTTCCATCGTGAGCAGGTTGGCGGTGATGGCCTTGCTCTTTTCCACCTCGGCCTGGGCGCTGACCATGATCTCGCCCAGGTCACGGCCCACCATGCCGATCTGGTCCTGGATGCCCTTCACCAGGTCCTTGATGCGGTCGGCGTTTTCCGCCGAGTCGTGGGCCAGGTTGCGAATGTCGGTGGCCACCACCACGAAGCCTTTGCCGTACTCGCCCGCGCGTGCCGCTTCGATGCTGCCGTTCACCGCCAGCATGTTGGTCTGGATGCTGACCTGGGTGATGGCGTCGACGATCTTGTCGATGCGCCGGCTCACCAGCTCCAGCTCCTTGATCTGCTGCGCGCTGGTGCGCGTGCTTTCCACGCCGCTGCTGATGGCGGTCACCAGGCTGTCGATGTGGGCCTTGTTTTCCCCCATCAGGGCCTTGATGGTGCCGGCGCGTTCGCGGGCGTCTTGTGCCCGCTGCTCGGCCAATTGCGCGCCCTTTTCGATCTGGGCCACTGCTGCAGCAGATTCTGCGGCGGCCGAGGCCTGCTGCTGCGAACCCCGGCGGATCTGGTCCAGCGCCGTCATGATCTGCGCGGCCGAGCGGTTGATCTCCTGCACGGCGCTGCTCAGTTCTTCGGCGGACGAGGCCACTTCTTCGGCGCTCTTCGAGATGTCGGTGCTGTTCTTCAGGTCGTCGGCCAGGTCCGACAGGTTCTGGGCGGTTTGCTCGCACTCCGACAGCGCAGCGCTCTGCTCTTCCACGGTCTTGGCCGCTTCTTCGCTG
>JBKCUM010000009.1:0-11198 GCA_046318395.1 Rubrivivax sp. | reverse complement strand
CGCTTGTCGGGCGAAGACGCAGGCCGAGGCACCTTTACCCATCGGCACTCGGTCATCCATGATCAAAACCGCAGCAGTTGGGATGAAGGCACCTACATCCCACTTCAGAACGTGGCCGATGGGCAAGCGCCTTTCACCGTCATTGATTCCATCCTGAGCGAAGAAGCGGTGCTGGGCTTCGAGTACGGCTATGCAGCCGCCGAGCCCAACACGCTGACCATCTGGGAAGCGCAGTTCGGCGACTTCGTCAACGGCGCGCAAGTCGTCATCGACCAGTTCCTGGCCAGTGGTGAGGTGAAGTGGGGCCGCGCCAATGGCTTGACGATGCTGCTGCCGCACGGCTACGAAGGCCAGGGCCCTGAGCACAGCTCCGCCCGCTTGGAGCGCTTCATGCAACTGGCAGCTGACAACAACATGCAGATCGTGCAGCCCACCTCGGCCAGCCAGATCTTCCACGTGCTGCGCCGCCAAATGCTGCGCATGTTCAGGAAGCCGCTGGTGGTCATGACGCCCAAGAGCTTGCTGCGCGCCAAGGACGCCACCTCGCCCTTGAGCGACTTCACCAAGGGTGAGTTCAAGACGGTGATCGGTGAGGTGGATGCCAGCGTGGTGGCTGACAAGGTCAAGCGCGTCATCGTCTGCTCCGGCAAGGTGGTTTACGACTTGATCCGCAAGCGCGAAGAGAAGAAGTCGAATGACGTCGCCATCGTTCGTGTGGAGCAGCTGTACCCGTTCCCGCACAAGGCTTTCGCTGCCGAGTTGAAGAAGTACCCGAACGCGACCGACATCGTCTGGTGCCAAGACGAGCCGCAGAACCAAGGCTCGTGGTTCTTTGTGCAGCATTACATCCACGAAAACATGCAGGATGGCCAAAAGCTCGGCTACGCCGGCCGCCCGGCCAGCGCATCGCCCGCCTGCGGCTATGCGCACCTGCACCAGGAACAGCAGAAGGCGCTGCTCGATCAGGCCTTTGCCAAGCTCAAGGGCTTCGTGCTCACCAAGTAAACCCAGTTAAAAAGAGAGACGAACAACATGGCTCTGATCGACGTTAAGGTCCCGCAGCTTTCTGAATCCGTGGCCGAGGCCACCCTGCTGCAATGGAAAAAGCAACCCGGCGAAGCGGTTGCGATCGACGAAATCCTCATCGAAATCGAAACCGACAAGGTGGTGCTTGAGGTGCCAGCGCCTGCCGCCGGCGTCATGTCGGCCCACTTGATTCCCAATGGCGGCACCGTGACCGCCGAGCAAGTGATTGCCACCATCGATACCGAGGGCAAGGCCGGCGCTGCCGCGCCTGCCGCTGCCGCTGCAGCTCCGGTGGCTGCGGCTCCTGCGGCCGCCAGCAGCGACAAGAGCGGCGTGGCCATGCCGGCTGCTGCCAAGCTGATGGCCGACAACGGCCTGAGCAATGTGCCTGGCACGGGCAAAGACGGTCGCATCACCAAGGGAGATGTGTTGGGGGCTCTTGCGGCACCGGCAGCCGTGGTTGCCCCGGTGGCCGTGCCCGTTGCGCCCGCCGTGGCCAAGCCGCTTCCAGCGGTGGCGGCGCCAGCCGCCGTGAACCTGGGTGACCGCCCCGAGCAGCGCGTGCCGATGTCGCGCTTGCGCGCTCGCGTGGCTGAGCGCCTGTTGCAGTCGCAATCCACCAATGCCATCTTGACCACCTTCAACGAGGTCAACATGGGCCCCTTGATGGAGATGCGCAAGAAGTTCCAAGAGAAGTTCGAGAAGGAGCACGGCACCAAGCTCGGGTTCATGAGCTTCTTCGTGAAGGCCGCTGTGGCCGCCTTGAAGAAGTACCCGGTGCTGAATGCCTCGGTGGATGGCAACGACATCGTCTACCACGGCTACTTCGACATCGGTATCGCCGTGGGCTCGCCGCGCGGCTTGGTCGTGCCGATCCTGCGCAATGCCGACCAAATGTCGTTTGCCGACATCGAGAAGAAGATTGCCGAGTACGGTCAGAAGGCCAAGGACGGCAAGCTCAGCATGGAAGAGCTCACCGGCGGCACCTTCTCCATCAGCAACGGCGGCACCTTCGGCTCCATGCTGTCCACGCCCATCATCAACCCGCCGCAATCGGCCATCTTGGGCGTTCACGCGACCAAAGACCGCCCGGTGGTGGAGAACGGCCAGATCGTGATCCGCCCGATCAACTACTTGGCGATGAGCTACGACCACCGCATCATTGATGGCCGCGAAGCGGTACTCGGTTTGGTGGCGATGAAGGATGCGCTGGAAGACCCAGCCCGTCTCCTGTTCGATATCTAAGGCTGAGAGAAACAGCGCCGGCGATGGCTTGAAGAGGCCGCGTCGGCGTTTGCACATGAAGGATTCCCCATGAGTACCAAGCAATTCGACGTCATCGTCATTGGTGGCGGCCCCGGTGGTTACATCGCTGCCATTCGCGCCTCGCAACTCGGCATGAATGCCGCGTGCATCGACGAGTGGAAGAACGAAAAAGGCGGCCCGGCCCCCGGTGGCACTTGCACCAACGTGGGCTGCATTCCCTCCAAGGCGCTGCTGCAAAGCTCGGAGCATTACGAGCACCTGAACCACCACTTCGCCGACCACGGCATCACGGCCGACAACGTGAAGATCGACGTGGCCAAGATGCTGGCCCGCAAAGACACCGTGGTGAAGCAGAACAACGACGGCATCCGCTACCTGTTCAAGAAGAACAAGGTCAGCTTCTTCCATGGCCGGGGCAGCTTTGTGGCCGCCAAAGACGGCGGCTACGAGATCAGCGTCGGCGAAGAAGTGCTGTTCGCCAAGCAGGTTGTGCTCGCCACGGGCTCGAACGCACGGGCGCTCCCGGGTGCGCCCTTTGATGAAGAGTCCATCCTCAGCAACGACGGCGCCTTGCGCATCAAGGGCACGCCCAAGAAGCTCGGCTTGATCGGTGCTGGCGTGATTGGCCTGGAAATGGGCTCGGTTTGGCGCCGCTTGGGCGCTGAGGTGACGGTGCTCGAAGCCATGCCAGCCTTCTTGGCTGCCGTGGACGAGGGCGTGGCCAAGGAAGCCGCCAAGATCTTCAAGAAGCAGGGCTTGGACATCCAGCTCGGCGTCAAGATCAACGAGGTCAAGACCGGCAAGAAGGGCGTCACCGTTTCGTATGCCGACGCCAAGGGCGAAGCCAAGACGCTTGAAGTCGACAAGCTCATCGTCTCCATTGGTCGCGTACCCAACACCATCGGCCTGAACGCGGAAGCTGTGGGCTTAAAGCTGGACGCCAAGGGCGCCATCGAGGTGGATGCCGACTGCAAGACCAACCTGCCCGGCGTCTGGGCCATTGGCGATGTGGTGCGTGGCCCCATGCTGGCCCACAAGGCCGAAGAAGAGGGCGTGGCGGTTGCCGAGCGCATGGCCGGTCAACATGGGCACGTCGACTTCGACATCATTCCCTGGGTGATTTACACCAGCCCCGAGATTGCTTGGGTCGGCAAGACCGAGCAGCAGCTGAAGAGCGAAGGCAAGGCCTACAAGGCGGGTCAGTTCCCGTTCTTGGCCAACGGACGTGCGCGGGCCTTGGGTGACACCACCGGCTTCGTCAAGATGCTGGCCGATGCCAAGACCGATGAAATTCTCGGCGTGCACATCATTGGCCCGATGGCCAGCGAGTTGATCGCTGAATGCGTGATGGCCATGGCCTTCAAAGCCAGCAGCGAAGACATCGCGCGCATTTGCCACGCGCACCCTTCCCTGAGCGAAAGCACCAAGGAAGCGGCATTGGCCGTTGACAAGCGCACTTTGAATTTCTGATGACGACCACCTCGGCCTACCAGGCCGAGCTCAAGGCGCGCGGCTTCACCGCTGATGCAGCGCAATTGCAGGGCCTCGCGGCCCTGCAGCGCTGTGAGGATGAATGGATCGCCTACAAGGCCAGGCGCAGCAATGCGGTGACCAAATTCTTGGTGCGGCCCCCGTTGCCCAAGGGCGTTTACTTGTATGGCGGGGTAGGGCGCGGCAAGAGCTTCCTGATGGACAGCTTCTTTCAGGCCGTGCCCCTGAGCCGCAAGGTGCGCCTGCACTTTCACGAGTTCATGCGGGAAGTGCACCGCGAGCTGCACGATCTCAAAGGCATTGCCGACCCGCTGGATGAACTCACGCGCCGTATGGCCCTGCGCTACCGGCTCATTTGCTTTGACGAGTTCCACATCGCGGATGTGACCGACGCGATGATCTTGCTTCGCCTCCTAGAAGGCATGAGCAAGCACCGAATCAGCATCGTCACGACCAGCAACTTCAAGCCCGACGATCTGTACCCCAACGGGCTGCATCGCGACCGCATCCTGCCGGCCATCGCGCTCTTGAACCAGGCGATGGAAGTGGTCAACGTCGATGCGGGCATCGACTACCGGCGCCGCACCCTCACCGATGCCAAGCTGTACCACTGCCCCTTGAGTGCTCGCGCCGAGGCGGCCCTGACGGTTCTCTTTGAGGAACTGGCCGAAGTTCAGAACGAAGACCCGCTTTTGCGCATAGAGCAACGTGAACTGCGCGCCAAGCGCAAGGCGGGCGGTGTGGTGTGGTTTGACTTCACGACCCTGTGCGGTGGACCGCGCTCCCAGAACGACTACCTCGAACTTGCAACGCAGTTCCACACGGTGTTTTTGTCGAATGTGCCGGAAATGCCAATTCGTCTGGCCAGTGAGGCGCGCCGTTTCACTTGGTTGGTCGATGTGCTTTATGACCGTCGCGTGAAGCTGATCATTTCAGCCGCCGTGGAGCCCGAGAAGCTTTACACGGAAGGGCCTCTGGCACATGAGTTTCCCCGCACGGTGAGTCGATTGCGGGAGATGCAGTCGCAGGAGTACCTTTCGCTGGCCCGGCGCGAGGTGGATACCGGGCTAACCTGAGTGGGTTCGCCGTTCGTCGCACAATCCTGCGCTTGAACTCCTGTTTCGCACAGCTCGTCCTTTGGGCGTGGCGCATCAGGGTTCAGCTGGGCAGACTGCGCACCATGTCAAAAGGTGACGAGGAACCGATGTTGAAAACCAAAGGATGGATGCTGATGGTGGCCATGGCGGGTGCTTTGCTGTTGCCGGCCGCGCCAGCGTGCAAGCCAGTGAGCTCGTCAAGCTGGGCAAACTCATCGTGACCGGTAAGCGTGGACCTGCCGCCGCCAATGCGGCCGTGGAGCCCCGTGCAACTGCTCCTCGAGAGCCTAGTAACGCCCCCGTGCCCTCTTCGGAGCGCTGGTTCCCGAAGGCGACGACAGAGCCCAGCGTTGAACGCAACAGCGCGCCTTTGTTGCCTGGATTCAAGTTGAGTGTGGATGCCGGCGAGCCCCAAGCTGAGCCGACCGAGCTTCAACGCCCGAGCGTTGAATCGCCGCGCGAACGGGTCGGTAAGGCGGCTCTCGTCTCGACGACCGTCTAAGCTCTTGATCCTTCAAAGCAAGAAAGCCGCCCTGAGGCGGCTTTCTTGCTTTTTGGGCTTGAGCGAAGCAAACGCCTTGTGGCGCTCGCAACGCGTGCTGGGTCAGGTGTAAGCGTCCGGCCAACCCACCTTGACGACGGCTGCCGCCCTGCTGCAGGCGTAGTTGTGCCCAGGCCCAGCCATTGCGGCGCCAGTGCCAGCGTACGCATGAGGTGGTGCGCCAGCGCGAACAGCAGTGCGACGCACCGAAGCTTTTGCAGGCCCCGTACCGGCATGCGCTGCAGGCCGCGGTTGCGCGCCAGCTCGCCACCGCCGCGCTGTCATCGCGTTTGGACTCGTGCCGTCCTGCTGGGCCTCGTTGCCCTTGTCGTCCTTCTTGGCCCGTGCCTCGGGCACAGTCGCATAGACCTCGGTCTTGTCCGCCTCCGCTTCGATCTGCGCGTGCGGGGGGCACCACCGTCGACGAGCTGTTTTGCGGCGCGCTGCCCAGGCGTTGTTCGAGCTGCTCGACCATGGGTGCGAGCTGCGTCAGGTCCGAGCCGCTGGTGCTGACTTGTACGCCCGCGATGACCTGGCTGTCGAAGTCGCTGGCGTACTGGGTGTTGTACGCCGGTCCGTAGCCGCCGTCGGCCATCTTCATGACGCTGGCATCGGAGTCGGTGCTCGACGCCCGAGCCTCTTCGGCTTTCTCGCGGTGTGCCGCTTGATGGCCTCCAGTTCAGGCAGCCGCTCAACTGCGCTTTGCAGCCGATCTTGCATCTCGCGTTGGGCCCGTTGCTGGGCCGCAGCCTTGCGTCGGCTGTCCTGCGCCGGGTCGGCGTCGATCTGTTCCTTGAGCTGCCGCACCGGTGCCCGCGCCAACTCCAGCTTGTCCTCCAGGCCCTCGAGGCTGGCCTTGCGCCTGAACGAGGCCGCACCTGCGCCGGCGCGAACACACACGCCGTCCTGCGCCACACACTCCAGCTGCCGCGCGCTGCCCACGCCCTGCAGCGCGGCGTACAGCCACAAGCCCTACAGAATCTGCGGGGCAATCGCGCTGCGGCCCACGCCCCTTTGGCGAACCTTGATTGACGCCTACATCGCGCCGAGGTCTTGCCGCTCCCCCCACGCCCACACCAGCCCCGCCCTGTGCTCTTAGGGAAGCAGCGACTCCAGGTCCATCGGGCGTGGTTCGATCTGAGTGCGCTTGGGCAGGAACACCCGAGCCGTTGTCATGCTCCCCGCATGCGCAGGCTTGTCGCCCGCCACGGCCGCCACAGGCTTGGGGCCGAGGAGGTCTTGCCCTTCGCTCAGCATCAGATCAGTCGTCTTGGTGCTCATGCCACTTCAACGACCGAGCCAGCCTTTTGCTGGCGGGGTTATCTCAAATCCTCACAGGCGCTCAGCGCAAACCGCCCGTCTTGACGACGGCCTGCAAGGGCCTTCTTGGCGAATGTGGCACCGACTCCGGAGCGTAGCCCAGACGGAAGGCGAAGGTGGCGTGGCCGCCTGCGGCGCCGACCCAGCGCTGGAGCGACTCGGCGGTCGGAGAGGGACGCCGCAGTTGGCGATCGCGATCGACGATTTCCATCAACTGGTTCATCGGTTGCGCCGACAGTCCCATCTCCGTCAGTTGCAAATGGATGCGCTGCCAGCGCGCACCCGCCAAAAGTTGGCCGCGACGGTCATGGAGATCCCGGACCACGAGCAGCGCGTACATGGGGGCGCTGGCCAATTGCGTTCGGGTCGCGTTCAACCAGTACTGGCCCGAGGTTTTGCCGTCGACGGCGGGCAGCAGCGACGACAGTGCGGCCATCACGGGCGGGATGCCCGCCGTGGGGACCGAGACGCCGTCCCGGTGCTCGGCCACGGCCTTCGGGTGGTTGCGAAACCAGTGGTGCCCGTCTGCGGTCATGTCGGCGTCGTTCACGATTTGCTGCGTGCCGGCCAGTGTGGCTTGCGCGAACGCTCGGCCGGGCTCGGTTTTCGCGTCCAGCCAAACCAAACGGACGTCGTCGTTGTCGCCCTTGGAGAGGAGGCTCAGGACATCCGTCGGCACTCGCCTGGCGGGGTCGTAAGCGGCGCGGTGGGTGCGGCGCTTGGAGATGACCTTGGCCAGGGTGCTGGACAGGCCTTTGGCGGGACGGAGCCCGATGCGGGCTGCCAGGGTGTCATGGCGCGGGGCGGGCAGCAGTTCGGTCGTTGCCGCGAAACCGCGCGCCAGCGCGGCGATCTCGATGTTGGCGATGGCGGCCCCAATGCCGAGCCACATCTCGCGGCCAAAAGGGTCCATGGCGCCCAAAGATCGGAAAGGGTCTGCGTGGACGTCGATGTGATCGTCCTGGACGTGGAACAGCCAAGGCTGCGTGTTGTGCGGGCTGGCGGCCAAGATGGCAGCAGCCACCAGGGAGAGGGGGTCGCCCGACGGGCTCTTCTCCCAAGCTTGCCAAGGCTCAAAGGGCGCGTCGTCGCGGGGGATCAAGCCGACGCTGGCCGCGCGCCACAGGGTGGCGGCAGCGGCCGCTCCTACGGCGACGCCACCGCCCACAAAGGCCCGGCGCTTCCAGGACGGCGCCGGACCCGACGGACCGGTGCCTGTTGTCGCAGGGTTGTTCAGGGTGCTGGAGTTCATGGGCGGTGGTGCAGGGGGTTTCAGAAGCGGTACGCGACTGCGATACCGATGGAATTGGCGCTGTTGTCGCCACGCAGCCGCACGATGGGGCTGTCGGTCGCGTCGCCGCCCAGGCGAGACACGCTGGCGCGCCCGATCAGGGCCCATTGCCGGCTGAGGTCGTACGAACCGGTCAGCCCCAGCGAGGTGCTCTTCATCCCGCCGCCGGCCTTGTAGACCGGCAGGCCGCTGCGCTGGCTGTTGTCGGTGTCCACGGAGAAGTACGTGTCCATGTACTTGTCGTTGGCGTGGGTCGAGCTCAGGTCGAAGCTGTACTGGAAGGCGCCCATCTTGGCGCCTTGGTAGCGGGCGCTCCAAGTCACTTGGGTGCCCTTGCCGCCCCTGGCCTCAAGGCCCACGCTCAGGCGGTCGCCGGCGCTCAAGGTGTCCATGAAGCCGTACTCGACGAAGAAGCCGGCCTCGGTGGTGCCGTCGACCTTGCGCAGTTTGCGCACGGCCACGTCGTCAACCCCGTCGTCTCGAGCCGGACGCATCGACACCACCGGGCCCAGCGCCCAGGGGCTCTTGGGGCCCATGATGTTGTACTGCACGGAAAGGCCTGACAGCCGCAGGCTGCCGTAGCCACCGAGGTCCAAGCGGCCCAAGAGCAAGGGTCGCACGGCCGAGTCGGCGGAGCCTTCGAAGTCGGGCACGGAAATCGCACCCAATCCCAGCACGTTGCGCGGCGGCTCTTGGGCCAGTGCAGCGCCAGACGCGGCAGCCAAAGCGAGGCTGAGCAGCAGGCCGCGGGACGCGTTTGCCAGGACGGACAAGGGGCTCGCGGAGCGGAGCGAGGAGTGATGCATGACGGACTCTCTGAAAAGGGTTGGGTTTTTCCAAGACCGGGGTGCGTCTGCCGCACCCACGTTCCGACGGCAGTGTCTGAACAGACCTCGGCATCACCAACCCCCGCGGCCGCATGCACTGCATGCGTTTTTGCATGGACGGACCGGAGGGCCAACCCGCGCGCCAGGGGCTGGTCAATGAGGTGCCGCCGGACGCGCGTTGGAAGGCTCGGCGGCAGCCGCTTGGGCCTGATGACGCAGTGAGCCCAGGAACTCGCCGATGCGGCGTTCGAGCGCCTGAAAGTGCGGGTTGAACGTGGATCGAGCGCCCGCCTGGCCCACCGGCGGTGACTGCCCGCCCACGCCGTACCAAACCTGCTCGGCCCGTTGGCAGGCGGCGATGTCCTTTTCTTCTCGGTAAGGCGAGCTGCCGCAGTTGCGGTAGCGGCCCGTAAGGCCGTAGTGAGGGTTGTCGGGTGAGATGTGCAAGGACAGGTGGGACAGCCCCACCACCCTCAGCGCGGTGCTGGCAGCGGGCGTCCAGGCCACCCGGATGCTGGGTTCACTGGGCGGGGCATCAGAAAAGTAGTTGACCAGCAGGCTGCCGGGGTGCCCGGCCCGTGCTTCAAAGAGGCGCCGGTTGGCGGCCACGTCCACCACTTCGTCGTCTTCGCTTTGCACGACCAGCCACGGCACTTGCAATGGCCCGTGGCGCTGCAAGCGCTCGTCCATCAGGCCGAGGACGGCCATGGTGGCGGAGATGCCCTGGGTGGGCATCGAGCCGTAGCGCGCGAACTCTTCGCGGGGGCGGGAAAGCAGCCAAGGCCGAATGGGGGCCATCCAGTCGGCTTGCCTCGCAAGGAAATTGGAGCGAATTCGATAGGCTGGAGACACGCCGATGACGGCGTCCACCTTGCCGGGTGATTCGGCGGCCGAGGCCAGCGCCAGGGCCGCGCCCAGCGAGAAGCCCGCCAAGACCACCACCGGGCTCTCGCGCCTGGCTTGCACCACCGCCGCCTCCAGGTGATGGAGCCAGTCTTGGGGGGCGACCCCCAGCAGGTCGCCGGGACGCGTGCCGTGCCCGGGTAGGAGCAGGGCGCGTGACTCAAAGCACATTCGCGCGAAGGCGCTGGCGAGATCGCGCATGGCAAATGGGGTATCCGACAGTCCATGCACCAAGATGACGATGCCTCGCGGCTCGCTGCTGGGGCAGGTGGCATCGGCGGCCATTCGGAAGGGCGCCACCAGGGCCAGCTCGGCTTCTGCGTTGGAGGGGTCGAAGGGCAGCCGGTGCGCTCGCAGTTCCTGCGTGACCCGGCCGACGTAGTCCTCAAACTGGGCATCGGGGGCCAGGGCAGATGGCGTTTGCCAGCCACTGCGCCTGAGCTCGTGCGGCGAAGCGGGTGGGCCTGCGGGGGCGCAGCCGATCAAGTGTCCGAGTGCCGTCAACACAAGGGCAAGCCCGAGCACGCAGCGCACGGGGCGGAAGGGTTGGGGTTCGGTCATGGGTCGATCCTGCGGGCGTCATGGGCCCGGTCTTTGGGCGAATGCGTTGACGGTCCGGTGCCGATGGGCGTGGGGGTCAGCCCGCCGCATGGGTTTCCAGGGCGGCACGCGCTGGCACCCCAGGGCGGTGCCGTTGCTCGGGGTGGCGAGCGACGGGGCGGGTCAGGTCGAGCACGATCCGCCCCTCGACCTGACCGGTTTCGATCAGCCGGTGCGCCTCGATGGCTTCGTCCAGCCCGAACACGCGCTGGACGCGGGGCGCGATACGGCCGGCCTCGAGCAGCGACAGCAGCATCGTCAGGTCGTCCTGGAAGTGCTCCGGGTGCTCGGCCCGCTGCCCCGAGACGTCGTAGAAGACGACGCGCTGAGACACGAAGGGCATGGACGACATCGACTTGATCCGCACGAAGTCGAAGCCGAGCCCCAGCTTCGCCATCAGGCCCCGCCATTTCCCGGCTCTTTGGCCGGCCCGGAACGCGGCGGTGAAGCCCGCCACCACCAGGCGGCCGGCCGGTGCGAGACGCGCCATGAGCGACGAGAGCGCCTCCCCCCGGGCGGCATCGAGAACGACGGCGAAGCCGCCCAACCCGCGCGACCAGCGATCCAGCCGAAGGCCCGATCCGACTTGGTCATACGCCACGAAGGCGGCGCCCATGCGGGTGACGACTTGCTCTCGCTTGGCTGAGGCGACGCCGACGGCCCGCACCCCGAAGGCGCGACACAAGTCCAGCGCAGCCAGGCCCACCGCACCGCTGGCGCCACAAATCAGCACGGCATCGCCAGCCTTCGCGCCGCCCTCGCGAAACAGGGCTTGGTAGGCGGTCATGTAGCTGAGGATCAGGGGCTCCACCTGCGTCGCTTCCAGGCCCTGTGGC
>JBKCUM010000008.1:0-23627 GCA_046318395.1 Rubrivivax sp. | reverse complement strand
ATCGGCGCCTTGATCACTTCCACCAGGCGCTGGGCCAGCCCGTTGACCAGGGCCCAGCCCAACACCAGGTGCATCGCTATGACGATGCCAATGCCCACGGCGTGTTTGCCGGGTTGTCTTTGTTGTTGGGCGAAATCCACTGAGGGCTCCAGTTCTTGTACTTTGGTTACGCTTTGGCGGCGGTCACGCCCAGCGCTTTTTTGTTGGAAACATGATACTCAGTTACACGGAGCCTGTGAATCCTGGGTTTCACCTCAACACGTACACCACCGCAGTGCGCGCTGGCACCACGAACGTGCCGGAGGCCGCACTGTAATTGCTCCCGCGGGCCCGGGCGTCTGCAGCCCCCGCAGCTTGGTGCACCGGGTGCAGCTCGTAGGCCTTGCCCTTCAGCGCCGGCAAGACCAAGGTCTGCGCCTGCGGGTCGACGTTGACGAAGTACAGGACTTCAGCAAAGTTCGCGCCAGCGTAACCCGAGCCCAGCAGTTGCCCCACCAGCACTGGGGCCACTTGGCCGCTGCCGGTGTTGTGGAACACCAGGCGTTGGCGGATGTCGTCGCCGGTCCGCAGGCGGAACAGCGTGCTGCTGGTGCGGATCTTCAGCAGGTCGCGGAAGGCGTCGCGCGTCCAGGCGATGTCGCCCGGCGCGGGCTTGATGGCGGTGTTGGCCAACACCGGCTTCATCACCGACCAGTTGCTGCTGTTCTCCCGCGCCATGGGCACGCCGATGCCGAAGAAGTTGTCGGTGTAGGTCCAGTCCAGCCGGTTGAACCAGTCGCCGGCGTCGTAGCTGTTGCGGTCCAGGCTCTTGCTGCGCAGCACCTCCTGCCCGGCGTGGAAGTAGGGCACACCTTGTGCGAACACGGTGATGGCCGAACCCAGGTGCTGCACACGGGCGCGGTCTTCACGGCTGGTGCCGGCGGGCAGCTTGAAGGCGTTGTTGTCGAACAGCGTCTGGTTGTCGTGGTTCTCGACGTAGTTCACCACCTCGTCGGGTTGGGTGGACCAACCGATGAAGTTGCCCAGGCCTTCGGCGGTCTTCTGCTCGTCCCAGTGCGTGGTGAAGCTGTAGCTGCGCAGGCTGCCGGCCAGCGTGGCCTTGAGCTGGTCGCCCAGCCACATCAGGTCGGTGCGGCTGCGGCCGGCGCTCAGGGCGTTGGGGTCGACGTGCAGGCCATTGATGAAGCCCTGGTTGCTGACCAATGCATTGCCACTGTCGAAGGGGCTGCCGCCACGCACAGCGTCGCGGATGATGGGGTTGAAACTGGCGATGCCCGAGCCGTTCAGGCTGTACAGCGTGGCCTGCACGAAGCGGGCGCCGTCGGCCACTTCACCGAAGTTCCAGCCTTCGCCGATGAACTGCACATCGCGGCCCAGCGTGGTCTTCAGGCGCGCCTTCATGGCCTCCATCACCGACCGCGGCTGGTGGCCCATGATGTCGAAGCGGAAGCTGCTGATCTTGTAGTCCCGGGCCCAGGTGAGCACCGAGTCGCTCATCAGCTTGCCCATCATCAGGTGCTCGGTGGCGGTGTTGTCGCAGCAGGTGCTGGTCTCCACCTTGCCGGCGGCGTTCAGGCGGTGGTAGTAGCCCGGCACGATGCGGTCCAGCACCGACTTGGTGTTCTGGCCCGAGGCCGTGGTGTGGTTGTAGACCACGTCCATGCCCACGCGCAGGCCGGCGTCGTGCAGGGCCTTCACCATGGCGCGGAACTCCAGCACGCGCTTGGCGCCGTCGGCGGCGTCGGTGGCGTAGCTGCCCTCAGGGGCCGTGAAGTGCCAGGGGTCGTAGCCCCAGTTGAAGCAGTCACCCGAGGCGGTGGCCGCCACGGCGAGTTGCTGGCTCTCACTGTCGGCGGCGGCCACGGGCACCACCGGTGAGGCACAGCCGCGTTCCGGCACGCTGGCGATGTCGAACACCGGCAGCAGGTGCACGTCGGTCAGCCCGGCGTCGGCCAGGCCTTTCAGGTGCTTCATGCCGTTGCTGCCGGCTTCGGTGAAGGCCAGGTACTTGCCGCGGTTGGCGGCACTGACGCTGTTGTCGTTGGCCGAGAAGTCGCGCACGTGCAGCTCGTAGACCGACATGTCGGGCATGGCCGCCACCTTGGCCGGGGCGGTGCTGGCGTCCCAACCGGCGGGCTTCAGCGCCGGGGCGTTCAAATCGGCGATGTAGCTGCGGGCGCTGTCGGTGGTGAGGCTCAGCGAATAGGGGTCGGTGACGAGGTTGCGCACCACGCCCACGCCCCGCACGAACACCTCCACCGCGAAGCGGTAGTGCTTGCCGGCCAGGTTGGCGCTGCGCGTGGCCGACCACACGCCGGTGGCGGTGTCAAAGGCCATCTCGTCCACCGTGACGGCGTCGCCCGTGGGCGTGTCGTAGGTGAAGACGCGCACCTTCTGCGCCGTGGGCGCCCACAGCTTGAAGGTGGTGCTGGCGCTGCCCAGTGTGACGCCCAGGTCGTTGACGTTGGCCGCGGCGGCGTACAGGTCGTCCAGCGCGCCAGGCGTCTGGGTGGTGGTGGCGTTCTGCACCTTGCCGCTGGCGTCTTCTTGCACCAGCACCAGCTGGCTCTTCAGCAGCGTGCCCAGTTGGGCCTGGTCGGCGGCCTTCAGCGCGAACACGGCGCCGGGGCTCAGCCACTTGAAACGTTCGGCCGCGGCGGCCGGCACGGTGCCGGTGAAGGGCTCCAGCGTCAGCGCGCCGTCGGCCCCGCTGACCACGGTGTCACGCTTGGCCTTGATCTGCCCGGTGGCCGAGTGGTAGAGCTTGACGGTGAGGCTGGTGTCGATGCGCGGCCACTTGATGAGCTGCTTGTTCAGCCACACGGCGCGTGAGTCGCTCAGCGACGACAAGCGCAGGTCGGGCGCCGCGCTGTACAGCGTGGCGTCTTCCTGCACCAGCCAGACCTCGGCCACGCGGTTGACGATCTTGAGACCGGCGAAGTCCACACGGATGTTGTTGGGCCGGCCGTCCTTGTTGTCTTGGTTGGGCGCGCGGCCGTGCACGATGAATTCGACCGCCGCGCGGTTGGCGTCGCCCTGCGGGTTCAGCACGGGGATGTCGAACACCACCTCACCGGCGCCAGCGGCGTAACCCGGCATGCTGGACAGCGGCACGGCGTTGCCCCAGTCGTTCAGCGTCAGACCGGCCAAGCGGCTGGTGTCGATGCCGCTGCCTTCCCAGAGGTGCAGCCCCCAACCGCTGTAGTCGCCACCGAAGCGCTTGTAGTGCACGCGCACGGTGGTGATGTCGGGCGCCGTGGCACCGGCGGGGTTGGCGTTGTAGGTGACGTTGTCGCCTTCCTTGCGCCAGATCTCGTTGGCCCCGGCTTTCAGCGTGTAGCTTTGGTCGGTGCCGCCGTGGTCCTTGGTCTCACCCTTGTGGAACAGGTAACCCACGTTGCCACTGGTCGAGGCCAGGGGCACGGTGTAGACGGCGCCAAAGCTGTCGATGCGCACGGGGTTGTGGCCGACGTTCCAGCCCGGGTCGGTGCCGGCCCCCCAGGTGTGGAGCTGCCAACCCGTGTAGTCGCCGTCGGCGCGCTGGTAGTGCACCGTCAACGAGGTGGCCACCACGTCGGTGTTGCCGCTGCTGCCGCCGCCGTCGGCGTCGGTGGGCACGGCGCTCAACGTGGTGGCCAGCGCGGTGGCGTTGCCCTGGGCCAGGCTGGGGTCCACCACCACCGGCGGTGTGGGTGCGGGTGTGTCCCCGCCGCCGCCGCCACCGCCGCCGCAGGCGGTCAGCAGCACGGCAGCGCCCAGCGCCAGGCTGGCGCGTCGTGCCCAGCGCAGCAAGGTGCTCAGGGGTCCTGTGGGTCCGGTGTCAGGCTTCATGGCCATGGTCTCCTGGGGTCGTGGGCGCGGCAGCGCCGGTCTTTTGTCGCGGTCATGCGGCCGCACCGGTCCACCCGGTGCGTGCACAGGTCTTGCAGGTGCCGTGCAAGCCGGCACCGGGGCGTTCAGGGCCTCAACGTTCGGGCGGCAGCACCCACACCACGGCCGTGCGCGCGGGCACGGTGAAGGTGCCGGTGGTGGCGTCCACCGTGGCCTGGCGCACGCGTGGGTCGCCGGCTTCGGCCGCCAGGTGCACCGGGTGCAGGCGGTAAGGCCGGCCGGCCAAGGCCGGCAGGCTGAGCGTTTGAGCCTGCGGCGCCACGTTCACCAGGTACAGCAGTTCGCCGAAGTTCGCGCCGGGGTAGCCGCGGCCGTCGAGCTGGCCCACCACCACCGTGGGCACCTGGCCGGGGCCGGTGTTGTGGAAGCGCAGGCGTTGCAGCACATCGGCTTCGGTGCGCAGGCGCAGCAAGCTGCTGCTGGCGCGGATCTTCAGCAGGTCCAGCGTGGCGTCGCGGGTGAACGTGATGTCTTGCGGGCGGGGTGCGATGTCGGCCGCACGCGCCAGCAGCGGCTGCATCAGCGGCCAGCTGCTGCCGTTGTCGTTCTGCGGCGGCAAGCCGGTGCCGAAGTGGTTGGTCTGCAGCGACCAGTCCATGCGGTTGAACCAATCGCCGCTGTCGTAGCTGTTGCGGTCCAGACTCTTGCTGCGCAGCACTTCCTGGCCGGCGTGGAAGTAGGCCACGCCTTGGCTGAAGGCGTTCAGCGCAGCGCCCAGCACCTGCACGCGGGCGCGGTCTTCGCGCGAGGTGTCGGCCGGCAGCTTGAAGACGTTGGCGTCGAACAGCGTCTGGTTGTCGTGGTTCTCCACGTAGTTCACCACCTCGCCGGGCTGGCTGGCGTAACCGGCGGGCTGGTTGCCGCCGTAGACCAGCTGCTCCAGGCGCTTCACCTCGCCGGTGTGCGTGGCCAGCGGGTAGCGGCGCAGCGTGCCGGCCAGACCGGCACGCACCAGGTCGGCGGCCTGCAGCAGCTGTTCGCGCGTGCCCTGGCCCTTGGCCTGTGCCAGGGCGTTGGGCGCGTAGTGCAGGCCGTTCAGGTAACCCTGGCGCGCGATCTGGTCTTCACCGCCGTCGCCCGCACCGCCGCCACGCAAGGCATCGCGGCCGCGGTCGCTGAAGGTGGCGATGCCGCTGCCGTTCAGGCTGAGCTGCGAGGCCTGCACAAAGCGCCGGCCGTCGGCCACTTCACCAAAATTCCAGCCTTCACCGATCAGCGGGATGTGCCGGCCCGCGGCCAGGTCCACAGCCTTCTGCAGGCGTTCCATCGCGGCGCGCGGCTGGTGGCCCATCAGGTCGAAGCGGAAGCTGTCGATGCGGTACTGCCGCACCCACAACACGGCGCTGTCGACCATCAGCTTGGCCATCATGCGGTGCTCGGTGGCGGTGTTGTCGCAGCAGGTGCTGCGTTCCACCTGACCTTGTGCGTTCAGCCGGTGGTAGTAGCCCGGCACCACGCGGTCCAGCACCGACTGCGCGTGCTGGCCCGACGCGCTGGTGTGGTTGTAGACCTTGTCCAGCCCCACACGCAGGCCCATGGCCTGCAGCGCCATCACCATGCGGCGGAACTCGGCGATGCGCGCCGCGCCGTCGGGCTGCTGCGCGAAGCTGCCTTCGGGCGTGTTGAAGTGCAGCGGGTCGTAGCCCCAGTTGAAACAATCGCGCCGCGCGTCGGCCATCACCCGGGCCTGCTGTTCGCGGCTGTCGGGCGGCAGCGTGGCCAGGGCGGCGTGGTCGGGCGTGCTGCAGCCGGCCTCGGGCACGGTGGCCAGGTCGAACACCGGCAGCAGGTGCAGGTCCGTCACGCCGGCCTGGGCCAGGCGGCGCAGGTGGCGCACGCCCTGGCTGTCGGGCAGCGCAAAGGCCCCGTACTTGCCCCGCAGCGCAGCGGGCACGCTGGTGTCGCTGGCAGAGAAGTCGCGCACGTGCAACTCGTACACCACCAGGTCGGTGGGCGCGGCCAGCGGCTGAGGCCGGGGCGCTGTGGCCCAGCCCGGTGGTTGCGTGTCGGGGTGGTCGAGGTCCACGACCACGCTGCGCTGCGAATCGGTGGTCAGCGCCTGGCTGTAGGGGTCGGTGACGCGGTTGCGCACCAGGCCCGTGCCTGGCACGAACACGTCCACCAGGTAGGTGTAGGCGCGGCCGCTCAGGTCACCGCCGTGCTGCAAAGACCAGGCCCCGGTGCGCTCGTCACGCTGCAGCGGCAGGCCGCGCGTGGCCCCGGCTTCGGCGCCGTGCAGGCACAACTGCACCTGTTGTGCGGTGGGCGCCCACAGCCTGAACTGGGTGCGGGTGGCCTGGCGGGTGCGGACCACCGTGGCCCCCAGGTCGGGCAGGCTTTCTGCGCTGGCGTACCAGTCGTCCAGCGCCGCCGCGTGCTGCACGCGCGTGGCCTGCAGCACACGGCCTTGGGCGTCTTCCTGCACCAGCACCAGTTCACCGCGCAGCAAGGCCGGCAGGCGCGGCACATCGCGCGGCGCCACGGCCAACGTGGCGCCCTCGCCCGCCCAGGCAAAGGCCGCGGCCTGGGGCACGACACCGGTGTGGGGCGACAACGCCAAGGCGCGGTCGAACCCGCGCGCCGCGGCGCCCGCTGACGCCACGACGCCGCCACGGGCGGCGTGCAGCAGCCGGAAACGCACCGGGCCCGCGGCCCCTTCGACCGCCACCTGCGGCCAGCGCAGCAGGCTGCGGCCCAGCCACAGCGCACGGGCCTCGGGCGCGGCACCGGCCACCCCCGGGGCTGCAGGCGCCGACGAAGCCGGCAGGGCCTGCAGCGTGCGCCAGGGCGCGGCGGCGTCGCAATCGGCGGGGGCCTGGGCCGCGGCCGTGCCGCCTCCGGCCGTGGCCAACAGCGCCACAACGGCGGGCCACCACGCCCGGTGGCGAGGGCGGCTGACGCGGGCGCGTCCGGTGGCGGTGGGCAAGGCGGTGGGGCGCATGGCGGGTGCAGGGGGTGCTGAAGGCCGCGATGGTATTGAAGTAAAACTACATTGCCAATCGATGCGAACCAGGGTTTGCCCAGGGGGTCGCCTCAGCGCCCTGCCGGCGCTACTCATCGGACCACTCGGCGTTTACCCTGGAGAAAGGCGTTGAAAATCACGCCCGTGTGGGCCCCAACCGACGCGCAAGGGCCAGGAGGCTTGCGGCGCGGAAAGTACCTGAACTACATTTCGGCCATGCACCGCGAAACCCCGTTGTTGGCCCCTGCGCGCCTGGCCGCCTGCGCCCTGGCCTGCGCCCTGTGGGGCAGCGCCCCGGCCCTGGCACAGACCGCCACCGCGTCTGCCACACCCGCCCGCGGCGCCAGCCTCGCGCCGGCCACCGCCCTGGCCCCGGTGCCGCAGCGCGCCTTGCCGCGCCACCTGAAGCCCCTGCCCGACGGCTGGCAGCACGGGGTGTTCATGGAAATCTTTGTGCGCGCCTTTGCGGACAGCAACGGCGACGGCATCGGCGACCTGAAAGGCCTGACGCAGCGCCTGCCCTACCTGCAGGCGCTGGGCGTGCGCGGCCTGTGGCTGATGCCCATCACCGCCAACGCCGACGGTGACCACGGCTACGCCACCACCGACTACCGCGCCATCGCCCCGGAGTACGGCACGCTGGCCGACTTCGACGAACTGGTGCGCGAAGCGCGGGCGCGCGGCATCGGCATCGTGATCGACTACGTCATCAACCACAGCGCCGCGAGCCACCCCTTCTTCCGCGAGGCGCTGAAGGGCCCGCAAAACCCCTTCCGCCCCTGGTTCATCTGGGCCGACGCCGAGCCGCAGGGCTGGGACATCTGGGGCAAACAACCCTGGTACCTGACCAGCAGCGAGCCCTGGCTCTTCAAGGGCGAGGTGAAAGACCTGCCCCGCGCGCCGGCCGGGGCCAGTGGCTTCTACTTTGGCACCTTCGGGCCCCACATGCCCGACTTCGACTTCAACCACCCGCCGGTGCTGAACTACCACCTGGACAGCCTGCGCTTCTGGATGAACCGCGGCCTGGCCGGTTACCGCCTGGACGCCGTGCCGCACCTGGTGGAGACCAACGCCCGCGACTGGAACGACCAGCCCGAAAGCCGCCGCATCACCAAGCTGCTGCAAGACACCATCAAGGCCTACCCCCAGGCCTACGTGGTGTGCGAAGCCACGGCCGAGCCGCAGGTGTACGGTGACCCGGCGGTCTGCGGTGGCGCCTTCGCCTTCGGCTACGTGCACCACTTCGTGAAAGCCGCGCAAGGCGACGCCGCCTCGGTGCAGCAACTGGCCACGTTCTACAAGACCGCGCGGCCAACCATGGCCACGTTCGTGTCGAACCACGACATCTTTGCCGGCCGCCGCCTGTGGGACCAGGTGGGCGGCGACGTGGCCCAGTACAAGCTGGCCGCCGCCGGCTACCTGCTGCAGCCGGGCACGCCGTTCGTGTACTACGGCGAAGAAGTGGGCCAGGCCGGTGTGCCCGGCCTGGACGGCGACCTGCCCCTGCGCAGCCCCATGGCCTGGACGGCCGACCCACGCACCGGCGGTTTCACCACCGGCGAACCCTTCCGCCCGGTGGCGCCCAATGTGGCCACGCAGAACGTGGCCGCGCAACAGGCGCTGGCACCCCAGGACCCGAAAGCGCTGCTGCACTTCTACAAGGCCGTGATCGGCCTGCGCAACGAACACACCAGCCTGGCACGCGGCGGCTTCAACCACGCGTTTGCCCAAGGCCTGGTGCTGGGTTTCCAGCGCAGCCTGGGCGAAGAACACAGCCTGGTGCTGTTGAACTACGGCACCGACACGGCCAGCGTGGCCGTGCCCGGTGTGCCGGCCGGCGCCACGCTGCGCAGCCTGTTCCCGGCCGATGGCCCGGCACGCCGTGCTTCGGACAACGGCCGCCTGCAGGTGCTGCTGGCCCCGCAGAGCCTGCAGGTGTTGCAGTGGCGCGGGGCCGGCGTGCCCGAAGCCCACGGCACCGCCGCGCCCGCTGCGGCGCCGGCCGCCCCGCAGCCCACCCGCAACAAGACCCGCCCCACCCAACCCACGCGCAGGAGCGCCGGCTGATGAAACACCCCCACACCCCCCCGGCGGCCACGCTGGCCCCGCGTTTCAGCACCGACACCGCGGCCTGGCAGGCCGCCCTGGCCGCCGACAGCCTGGCGCACGTGCGCGCCCTGCCCGGCTTGCACGCCGCCACCGCACCCGTGCCCCAGCAAGACCCCGGCAGCCGCCTGCCGGCCGACTGGTACCGCGGCGCCTTCATGCAGGTGTTCGTGCGCGCCTACGCCGACAGCGACCACGACGGCATCGGTGACCTGCGCGGCCTGACCAGCCGGCTGGACTACCTGGCCGACCTGGGCGTGCGCGGCCTGTGGCTGATGCCCATCCACCCCAGCCAGGACGGCGACCACGGCTACGCCGTCACCGACTACCGCGCCATCGCGCCGGAGTACGGCACGCTGGCCGATTTCGACGCGCTGCTGGACGCCGCCCACGCGCGCGGCATGGGCGTCATCCTCGACTACGTCATCAACCACAGCGCCCAGGCCCACCCGCTGTTCCAGGCCAGCCGCCAACCCGGCAGCCCGGCGCGCGACTGGTACCTGTGGGAAGACCACGCACCGGCCGGTTGGGAGATTTACGGCGGCAACCCCTGGCACCACGACGCCGCCGCGCAAGGCCACTACTTCGCCGCGTTCTGGCACCAGATGCCCGACTTCAACTGGCGCCACCCGGCCGTGGAAGCCTGGCACCACGACAACCTGCGCTTCTGGCTGAACCGCGGCGTGGACGGCTTCCGCTTCGACGCCGTGGGCCACCTGGTGGAGAACGGCCCCGAGGCCTGGGACTGCCAGCCCGAGAACTACCCGTTGGTTCAGCGCGTGCGCGCCCTGCTGGACGGCTACGAACACCGCTTCATGGTGTGCGAAGCGCCGGCCGACCCGCAGGGCTTTGCCCAGGCCGGTGGCAGTGCTTTCGCCTTCGACCTGAACGGCCAGCTGATCGCCGCCGCGCGCGGCGACGGCAAGGCCGTGCAGGCCGTGGCGCGCTACTTTGAAGAAGCGCCGCTGACGCTGAGCACCATGCTGAGCAACCACGACGCCTTCGCCGGTGGCCGCGTGGCCGACCAGCTGGCCGGCCAGGAGGCCGCCCAGCGCCGAGCCGCCGCGCTGCTGCTGACCCTGCCCGGCACGCCCTTCGTGTATTACGGCGAAGAGATCGGCCAGCAAGGCCACCCCGACCTGCCGCCCGACCCGGCACTGCGCACGCCCATGGCCTGGTCGCCGCACCCGCAGCACGCGGGCTTCTCCAGCGTGCGGCCCTTCCGCGCGCCGTCGCCCAGCGCCAGCACCTGCCACGTGGCCGGCCAGGTGGGCCGACCGGATTCGCTGCACGCGCATTACCAGGCGCTGATCCAGCTGCGCCGCCAGCGTCCCTCGCTGCGCCACGGCGCCTACCGCTGCCTGCAGGTGGCCGGCGACACCCTGGTGTTCGAGCGCCACGGCGCCGGCGAAACCACCGTGGTGGCCGTGGGCCGCCACGCCGCCCAGCAAGGCCACGGCCTGCAGCCGCTGTACTTGGACGCGGCCGCGGGCGTGGCGGTGTTCAGCGGCTGAAGGGCCGCCCGAAAAGGCTGCAGGCGGTGAAGGCCGGGAGGCCTTCACCGCGCGGGCTCACACAGCCTTGCGGCGTGGAATCGCCACAAGGCCTTCGCCAGCCGTGGAAGGCCTTCCGGCCTTCCACGTGCGGGCTCACACAGCCTTGCGGCGTGGAATCGCCACAAGGCCTTCGCCAGCCGTGGAAGGCCTTCCGGCCTTCCACGTGCGGGCTCAGCCCTGCAGGTAATCCATGCCCGGCACTTTGGCGGGGGCGGGTTGCGGCAGGCCGCTCAGCGTGAACAGGCCGCGGCCGCTGGTGGCCGTCAGCAGGCCCAGCACACGGCCGGCGTCGGCGCCCAGCATGGGCCAGCTGAAGCGCCAGCACCAGTTGGCACCGCCCAAGGTGCCCGGGATGTTCATGCGGTGCGCGGCGTCCAGGCCCAGCACGTCCTGCAGCGGGAAGATGGCCAGGTTGGCCACCGAGCTCATGGCCGCACGCAGCATGGCCCAGTGCACGTCGTGCGCGCCGCAGGCCAGGTAGCCGCCGGCGAAGTGGCGCTCGCTGTCCTTGGCCGCGTGCCACCAGCCCACGGCGGTGTCGTTGTCGTGCGTGCCGCTGTAGACCACGGTGTCGCGTTCGTAGGTGTGCGGCAGGAACTCGTGTGTGCCGTCGCCGCCGAAGCCGAACTGCAGGATCTTCATGCCCGGGAAGCCGCAGTCCAGGCGCAGCTTCGTCACGTCGGGCGTGATGAAACCCAGGTCTTCCGCGATGATGGGCAAAGGCCCCAGGGCCTGGGCGATGGCGTCGAACAGCGGCTTGCCCGGGCCGGCCACCCAGCGGCCCTCGGTGGCGTCGGGGCAGCTGGCGGGGATCTCGTAGTAGCCCGCGAAACCGCGGAAATGGTCGATGCGGAACACGTCCACCTGGTGCAGCGCACGCTGCACACGCGCGGTCCACCAAGCGTAGTTTTCAGCGGCCATGCGGTCCCAGCGGTACAGCGGGTTGCCCCAGCGCTGGCCGGTGGGCGCCATGTCGTCGGGCGGGCAGCCGGCCACCACGGTGGGCTGGAACTGGTCGTCCAGCGTGTACAGGTCGGGCCGGGCCCAGCAGTCGGCGCTGTGGTGGGCGATGAAGATGGGCAGGTCGCCCACGATGTGCACGCCCTGGGCGTTGGCGTAGGCCTTCAGCGCCGCGCCTTGCACGTCAAAGCACCACTGCACAAAGGTCCAGAAGCCCACCTCGGCGGCGTGCGCCTGGCGCGCAGCGGCCAGGGCCGCAGGCTCGCGGCGCGCCAGCGGTGCGGCCCAGTGCCACCAGGCCGCGCCTTGGTGCGCGGTCTCCAGGGCCATGAACAGCGTGTAGTCGTCCAGCCAGTCGGCCTGGCCCGCGGCCCAGTCGGCCAGGGCCTGGCGGTCGGCGGCGCTGGCGCGGGCGCGGAAGCCGGCTTCGGCCGCACGCAGCTGCTGCAGCCGCCACTGGCCCACGGGGCCGAACTGCACGCTGTGCGCGCTGAAACCTTCGGCCGGCAGCACCGGTGCGGCCAGCCAGCCTTTGGCCACCAGCGGCTCCAAGGCCACCATCAACGGGCTGCCCGCGAAGGCGCTGACGCTCTGGTAGGGCGAATCACCCGGGCCGATGGGCGTGGTGGGCAGCCATTGCCACAGCGTCTGGCCGGCGCTGCGCAGCCAGTCCACAAAACGGAAGGCGTCGGGCCCGAAGTCGCCAATGCCGTGCGGCCCCGGCAGCGAGGTGATGTGCAGCAGGATGCCGCTGGCGCGTTGTTGCAGGTTCATGGTGGTGCAGTGTGCAAGCCCCGGACCAGGCCGGGGGTGGAACAAAGGTGCAAGGGGTGCGTTGCGGACAGCGGCGGCTTCAGCGGGCCGGCGCGGCCCAGACCCGGGCCGCATACTCGCCGATGGTGCGGTCCACGCTGAACCAGCCCATGCCGGCGATGTTGCGCAAGGCGCGCTCAGCCCAGGCCGCGGGCTGGGCGAACAGCGCGTCCACCTGGGCCTGCGTGGCCACGTAGCTGGCGAAGTCGGCCAGCAGGAAATACGGGTCGCGCTGCAGCAGGCCTTGCACCAGGCCGCGGTAGCGTGCGGGCTCGGTGGGCGAGAACGCGCCGTTGTTCAACGCGTCCAGCACCTGGCGCAGGGCCAGGTTCTCTTCGGCGTACAGGCGCGGGTCGTAGCCCAAGGTCTTCAGCTGGGCCACCTGTTCCGCGCGCAGGCCGAAGACGAACATGTGCTGCTCGCCCATGGCCTGGGCCATCTCGATGTTGGCGCCGTCCCAGGTGCCGATGGTGCAGGCCCCGTTCAGCGCGAACTTCATGTTGCCGGTGCCACTGGCCTCGGTGCCGGCGGTGCTGATCTGCTCGCTCAGGTCGGCCGCGGGGATGATCATCTCCGCCAGGCTGACGCCGTAGTTGGGCAGGAACACCACCTTCAGCTTGTCGCCCACGCGCGGGTCGGTGTTGACCACGCGCGCCACGTCGTGGACGAGTTGGATGACCTGCTTGGCCGCGAAATAGGCCGAGGCCGCCTTGCCGGCGAAGACCACGGTGCGCGGCACCCAGGCCGCCTGCGGGTCGGCCACGATGGCCTGGTAGCGCGCGATGACCTGCAGCACGTTCAGCAGCTGGCGCTTGTATTCGTGGATGCGCTTGATCTGCACGTCGAACAGGCTGTCGACGTTGACCACCACGCCGGTCTCGCGCGCGATGTAGGCGGCCAGGCGTTCCTTGGCCGCGCGTTTGGCCTTCAGGAAACTCGCGCCCAGGGCCTTGCCGCCGGCTTTGGCGGCCAGCTGCTGCAGCGCGCCCAGGTCCTTCCGCCAGCCTTCGCCAATGGTCTTGTCCAACAAGGCCGACAGCGCCGGGTTGGCCTGCTGCAGCCAGCGGCGCGGGGTGACGCCGTTGGTGATGTTCAAGAAGCGCTGCGGCCACAGCTCGGCGAAGTCGCGGAACAAGGTCTGCACCATCAAGGTGCTGTGCAGCGCCGACACGCCGTTGACCTGGTGGCTGGCCACCACGGCCAGCGTGGCCATGCGCACGCGGCGCTCGCCGCTCTCGTCGATCAGGCTCATGCGCGCCACACGCGCTTCGTCGCCCGGGAACCGCGCACGCACCTCTTCCAGGAAGCGGCGGTTGATCTCGTAGACGATCTCCAGGTGCCGCGGCAGCAGGCGCTCGAACAGCGGCAGGCTCCAGCACTCCAGCGCCTCGGGCATCAGCGTGTGGTTGGTGTAGCTCACGGCCTGCTGCACCACGCGCCAGGCCTCGGACCAACCCAGGCCGTGTTCGTCCAGCAGCAGCCGCATCAGCTCGGCCGGGGCCAGCGCCGGGTGCGTGTCGTTCAGGTGCACGGCGTTGCAGCGGCCGAAGCTGTGCACGTTGCCGCCGCTCTCGCGCAGGTGGCGGGCCAGCATGTCCTGCAGCGAAGCGCTGACCAGGCAGAACTCCTGCCGCAGGCGCAGCTCGCGGCCGGCCGGCGTGCTGTCGTCGGGGTACAGCACCCAGTTCAGCGCCTCGGCCTGCTGCAAGTGGGCGGCGGCCGCGGCGTGTTCACCGCGGCAGAAGGCGGCGAAATCGATGGGCCGCGCGGCCTGGGCGTGCCACTGGCGCAGCGTGCTGACACGCTCGGTGCCATGGCCGGGCACGATGAAGTCGTAGGCGCGTGCAACGATCACTTCGCCAGGCGCCCAGCGCCGGGCACCGCCTTCGGTGTGCACACTGCCGCCAAAGCCCACGGGGTAACGCACTTCAGGGCGCAGCAGCTCCCAGGGGTTGCCATCGCGCAACCACTCGTCGGGCAGCTCCACCTGGCGGCCGTCTTGGATGACCTGCGCAAACATGCCGTGCTCGTAACGCAGGCCGTAGCCGAAGGACGGCAGGCCCAGCGTGGCGAAGGCATCCAGGAAACAGGCCGCCAGACGGCCCAGGCCGCCGTTGCCCAGGCCGGCGTCCGGCTCGTGCTCCACCAGGGCCTGCAGGGCCGGGACCGCAGCCGCCGGCGCGCCCGGGGCGCCCAGCACCTCGGGCAGGCGCTGGTCCAGGCCCAGGGCCGCCAGCGCGTTGTGCATGGCGCGGCCCATCAGGAATTCCATCGACAGGTAGTGCACGCGCCGCTGGCCAGCGGCCACGGTGGCGCCGGGGGCGTAGCGCGCGGCGTCCTGCGCCTGCGTGGCGGCCCAGCGGCGGGCCAGCAGGCCGCGCGCGGCCACGGCCGCGGCCTGCGAGGCGGCCACCGGCTCGGCGGGGTCCACACGTTGGGTCAGTTCGTGCTGGTAGCGTGCACGGAACTGCGCGTCGGCCGACACCACGGTGTGGGCGCTGCGGCGCGGGGCCGGCGCCGGTGCCGGCTTGGCCGCCACGCGGGCCTTCTTGGCGGCAGCCTGGGCTGCGGCAGGGGCGGGCGCCGGGGCGGCGGTCCGCGTGGGGGCCTTGGCGGCGGTCTTTTTGCTGGTCTTCACGGGGGTGGGCACGGGAGACTCCCTCCTTCGGAGTCGAAGTATCGCGGCGCGGCGTCTGTTTGTGTAGTTCAATTACATGCGGGTTGCCCCTATGCAACGCTAAGTCGTTGATTTTTAATAAACAGAGCCCGCCGCATCCGGGAGAACCAGCCTTGCCCGGGCGGCACCGCCTCTGTATATTGTCTACATCGACAGCGCCGACCCCCGCCAACCAGGGGGCCGGCGCGGACGGCATTCTGGAAGGGGCTGCAGTGGCTGACGTGAAACTGGTGAACGTGCAAAAAGCCTATGGCGAAGTGCACGTGCTGCGCGACATCAACCTGGAGGTGCGCGACGGCGAGTTCATGGTCTTCGTGGGCCCCAGCGGCTGCGGCAAGAGCACGCTGCTGCGCAGCATCGCCGGGCTGGAAGACATCACCGGCGGTGAACTCAGCATCGGCGGGCGTGTGGTGAACGACGTGCCACCGGCCGAACGCGGCATCGCGATGGTGTTCCAAAGCTACGCGCTGTACCCGCACATGGACCTGTACGAGAACATGGCCTTCGGCCTGCAGCTCGCCAAGGTGCCCAAGGCCGAGATCGACGCCGCCGTGCAGCAAGCCGCGAAGATCCTGCACATCGACCACCTGCTGCACCGCAAGCCCAAAGACCTGTCCGGCGGCCAGCGCCAACGTGTGGCCATCGGCCGCGCCATCGTGCGCAAGCCCGAGGTCTTTCTGTTCGACGAACCGCTCAGCAACCTGGACGCCGCGCTGCGCGTGAAGATGCGCTACGAGTTCGCCAAGCTGCACGAAACACTGAAGACCACCATGGTCTACGTGACACACGACCAGGTCGAGGCCATGACCTTGGCCGACCGCATCGTGGTGCTCAGCGTCGGCAAGATCGAACAGGTGGGCTCGCCGCTGGAGCTGTACGAGCACCCGCGCAACCTGTTCGTGGCGGGCTTCATCGGCAGCCCGAAGATGAACTTCATCCCGGCCACCGTCATCCAGGCCGGGGCCACCGAAGCCCTGGTGCAAGGGCCGGGCAGCGAGGTGCTGCGTGTGCTGGTGGACGCCTCGCGCGCCAAGCCCGGCGACGCGGTGACCCTGGGCGTGCGGCCCGAACACTTCGCCGTCGGCCAGCCCGGCAGCGCCAACACGCTGAACACGCGTGTGACCTTCGTGGAATCGCTGGGCAGCAGCACCCAGGCCTACTGCGCCTACGCCGGTCTGGACGAACCGCTGTCGGTGCAGTTGGACGGGCGCGTGCGCACGCGCCTCGACGCACCGCTGGCGCTGACCGCCCCGGCCGAGGCCTGCTACCTGTTCGACGCCGCCGGCGGGGCCTTCCAGCGCCTGGCCAGCACCGAACAATCGCTGGCGGCCTGAACACCATGCCCGTTTTGAACAAGGCCGCCGCCTGCGCGGTGGCGGCGCTGGTGGCCACCCCCCTGGTCAGCCCGAGCGCGCTGGCGCAGAAAACCGCACCCACCGAAGCCCCGCGCCTGTTGGTGTGGATCAACGGCGACAAAGGCTACAACGGCCTGCAGAAGGTGGGCGACGCCTTCACGCAGGCCAGCGGTGTGCCGGTGGTGGTGCAACACCCCGAGGGCGCGCCCGACAAGTTCACCGCCGCCGCCGCCGCGGGCAAAGGCCCGGACATCTTCTGCTGGCCGCACGACCGCGTGGGCGAGTGGGCCAAGAGCGGCCTCATCGTGCCCGTCACACCGGGCAAGGCCGTGCGCGCGCAGATCGAACCCTCGGCCTGGCAGGCCTTCACCTGGCAGGGCCAGTTGTGGGGCTACCCGCTGGCCATCGAGGCCATCGGCCTCATCGTCAACACGCGTTTGGTGAAGACGCCCCCGGCCACCTGGGACGAGGTCTTCACACTGAGCAAACAGCTGCAGGCCCAAGGCAAGAAGGCCATCTTGTGGGACTACAACAAGAGCTTCTTCACCTGGCCCTTGTTGGCCGCCCCCGGGGGCCAGGTCTTCGGGCGTGACGCCCAGGGGAACCTGAACCCGCGGCAGGTGGGTGTGAACAACGCCGGCGCCCTGCAAGGCGCGCAGTTGCTGGAGCGGCTGATCACCGAAGGCGTGATGCCGCGCGGTGCGCGTTACTCCGACATGGAGGCGCAGTTCGCCAGCGGCCAGGTGGCCATGATGATCAGCGGCCCCTGGGCCTGGGACAACGTGAAAAAAGCCGGCATCCCCTACACCGTGGCGCCCATTCCCGCGCTGAACGGCAAACCGGCCAAACCTTTTGTGGGCGTGCTGGGCTGCATGGTGTCGGCGGCCAGCCGGCAGCGCGACATCGCGCGCGAGTTCATCGAGCACCACCTGCTGAAGGTGGAGAGCCTGAAGACCATTTCCGCCGACGTGCCGCTGGGCACGCCGGCCAACACCGCCTACTTCAACGAACTGAAGAGCGACCCGCGCATCCGCGCCACCATGGACAACGCGCTGGCCGGCGAGGCCATTCCCAACATCCCCGAGATGCAGCGCTTCTTCCCGGCCATGGACGCCGCGCTGGAGGCCATCACCCAGGGCCGGCAGGCGCCCAAGGCCGCGCTGGACGGCGCCGCCGCGCGCATGCTGACGAAGTGAGGCCCGCGTGAGCACCCCCGCCTTGAACGCCACCGCCGCTGCCGCCCAAGCGGTCACGACCGCACTGCGCCGCCCCGTGCCCGCGCCCGCCAACCCCTGGCCCGGCCGCGCCATCGCCGCCTCCGCAGCCCTGGCCCTGCTGTGGCTGGTGTTCAGCGTCTACGCCGCCGGCCAACCCGGCTGGGCCGTGGGCCTGGGCCTGCTGGGCGCGCTGGCCATCCACGTGTACGCCACCGCCAGCAGCGTGGCCTGGAAGTACCTGTTCCCCGGCGTGGCCGGCATGCTGCTGTTCGTGGCCTTCCCGCTGCTGTACACGGTGCAGATCGGCTTCACCAACTACTCGTCCAACCACCTGCTCACGCACGAACGCGCCCGCGCCTACCTGCTGGACCAGACGGTGGTGGAAGAAGCCCAGGCCCTGGCCTACACCGTGCACAACGCCGGCAAAGACGGCCTGCGCCTGGTGCTGACGGCCGAAAGTGGTGCACGCCTGGTCAGCCCCGTGGTGGCCCCCGGTGGCGCGCCCGCACAGCCGCTGCGCCTGGAAGCCGCACCGGCCGGCGCCGACTTCGGCCCCGCGCTGGACCTGCGCGCGCTGATCGCACAGCGCCCGCTGCTGATGGCGCTGGAACTGCAGCTGCCGGCCGCGGCCGATGGCACCCCCGGCACGCGCGTGCAGTACGCCGGCCTGCGCGAGTTCGGCCCCGTGCGCGCACTGTGGACGGCACAGGGCGACGGCAGCCTGAAGCGCGAACGCGACGGCGTGCTGTTCCGCGCCAACTTCGACACCGGTTTCTTCCAAAGCGAAGCCGGCGACGTGGTGCAACCCGGCTTCAAGGTGGGCATCGGCTTCGCGCACTACCAGCGCATGCTGTTCGACGCGGACTTCCGCGGCCCCTTCCTCAGCATCTTCGTGTGGACCGTGGTGTTCTCGGGCCTCACCGTGCTGTTCAGCGCCGCTTTGGGCATGGCCCTGGCCGTGGTGTTGAACTGGGAAGGCCTGAAGTACCGCACGCTGTACCGCACGCTGCTGTTCCTGCCCTACGCGGTGCCGGGCTTCATCAGCATCCTGGTGTTCAAGGGCCTGTTCAACCAGAACTTCGGCGAGATCAACGCCATCCTCGACGCGCTGTTCGGCATCCGCCCGGCCTGGTTCGCCGACCCACTGCTGGCCAAGGCCATGCTGCTGATCGTCAACACCTGGCTGGGCTACCCGTACATCATGATCCTGTGCACCGGCCTGCTGAAGAGCATCCCGGCCGACCTGTACGAAGCCAGCGCCCTGGCCGGCGCCAAGCCGCTGACCAACTTCTTCCGCATCACGGCGCCCTTGGTCATCAAGCCGCTGACGCCGCTGCTCATCAGCGCCTTCGCCTTCAACTTCAACAACTTCGTGCTGATCAGCCTGCTGACCGACGGCCGGCCCGACTACCTGAACACCAAGCTGCCGGCCGGCACCACCGACATCCTGGTCAGCTACACCTACCGCATCGCCTTCACCGACGCCGGCCAGAACTTCGGCCTGGCCGCGGCCGTCAGCACGCTGATCTTCTTCATGGTGGCGGCCATGGCCCTGGTGCAGTTGAAGCTCACCAAAGCACAAGACAAGGCCTGACACCATGCCCATCGTCACCGGCAAAAGCCAGCGCTGGCGCGTCGCCATCGCCCACGTCAGCCTGTGGCTGCTGATCGCCATCACGCTGTTCCCGTTGTTGGCCGTGGTCAGCATCTCGCTGCGGCCGGGCAACTTCAGCACCGGCTCGCTGATCCCCAGCGTCATCAGCTTCGAACACTGGCAGCTCGCCTTGGGCATCCCCTACACCGCGCCCGACGGCACGGTGACGCAGCCACCCTTCCCGGTGCTGCTGTGGCTGTGGAACAGCGTGAAGATCGCCACCATCTCGGCCCTGCTGATCGTGGCCATCAGCACCACGGCGGCCTACGCTTTTGCGCGCCTGCGCTTCGCGCGCAAGCAGCTCATCCTGAACAGCATGCTGGTGCTGCAGATGTTCCCGGTGGCCGTGGCCCTGGTGGCCATCTACGCCATCTTCGAAGGCCTGGGCCAGAGCATCCCCTGGCTGGGCATTGAAACGCACACCGGCCTGGTCGTGGCCTACCTGGGTGGCGTGGCCACGCACGTGTGGACCATCAAGGGCTACTTCGAGACCATCCCGGTGGAGATCGAAGAGAACGCCAAGGTCGATGGCGCCACGCATTGGCAGGCCTTCCGCCGCGTGCTGCTGCCCATGGCCGTGCCCATCCTAATGGTGGTGTTCGTGCTGGCCTTCATCGGGACCATCATCGAATACCCCATCGCCAGCGTGCTGCTGCGCGAAGAGCCGCACCTGACGCTGGCCGTGGGCAGCAAGTACTACCTGTACGACCAGAAGTACCTGTGGGGCGATTTCGCCGCCGCGGCCGTGCTCAGCGGACTGCCCATCACCCTGGTCTTCCTGGCCGCCCAACGCTGGATCGTCTCAGGCCTGACGGCCGGTGGCGTGAAAGGCTGACCCCCGCATGAACCTGAAGACCACCGCACTCGCCGCCACCGTGCTGAGCGCCACCCTCGCCATGCACACCGACGCCCAAGCCGGCCCCTTTGAAGACCGCGAGCGCGATTGGCGCAACGGCGCCATCGTCTACCAGGTGCTGGTGGACCGCTTCGCACCGCCGGCCAACCTGGAAGCCAAACGTGCGCTGTACCCGGCGCCCAAGGTGCTGCGCGCCTGGACCGAAGAACCCAAGGCGGGCACCTACGTCGAGAGCGCCAAAGTCTGGAGCCACGAGATCGACTTCTGGGGTGGTGACCTGCAAAGTGTGCGCACCCGGCTGGACCACATCCAGCAGCTGGGGGCCGACGTGGTGTACCTGAACCCCATCCACATGGGCTTCACCAACCACAAGTACGACTCGCTGGACTTCCAGGCCGTCAGCCCCGAGTTCGGCACGCGCGACGACGTCAAGGCCCTGGCCGCCGACCTGAAACGGCGCAACCTGAAACTGGTGCTGGACGGCGTGTTCAACCACATGGGCCGCAACGCCCCGGCCTTCAAGTACGCCGAAGCCGTGGCCCAGGCCGAACAGGCCGGCCGCAAGGCGCCGGCGCCGCCCGCCGGCCAGGCCGACACGCGCGGCTGGTTCGTCTTCGACCCCCAGATGCCCGGCGGCGCCCGCACCTGGAAGGGTGTGCTGAACCTGCCGGAGCCGAACCTGGAAAACGCGGCCGTGCGCGACCACCTTTGGGCCGCGCGCGACAGCGTGGTGCGCAGTTACCTGCGCGACGGCGTGGACGGCTGGCGCCTGGACGTGGCCTACGAGATCGGGCCCACCCTGCTGGGCCAGCTGACCGAGGCCGCGCACCGCGAGAAGCCGGGTTCGCTGGTGGTGGGCGAGATCTGGAACTACCCTGCGGGCTGGATGCCGGCCATGGACGGGGTGATGAACTTCCACTGGCGCGCGCTTTTGCTGGGCCTGGTGCGGGGCGAAATCTCAGCGGCCAACGCCAGCACCATGATCGGCCGCACCGTGGGCGACCTGGGCATCGAGCCGCTGCTCAAGAGCTGGGTGCTGCTGGACAACCACGACGTGCGCCGCGTCCACACCGAACTGCCCGACACCGCCCAGCGCCGTCTGGCCCAGGTGCTGCAGTTCACCCTGCCCGGCAGCCCCAACCTGTACTACGGCGCCGAAGTCGGCATGACCGGCGGTGACGACCCCGCCCAGCGGGGCCCCATGCGTTGGGACCTGGTGCGCGCAGACCACCCCGAGATGCTGTGGACGAAACAGCTGGTGAACCTGCGCAAGCAGCACCGCGCGCTGCGTGTGGGCAACTACCGCACGGCCACGGCCGAGAAGCTGTTGGCGTTTGAGCGTTACACCGACCGCGCCGCCGACACCGTGCTGGTGCTGGCCAACCCCAGCGACCAGCCGGTGACGGAAAGCGTGCAGTGGCGCAACGGCGCGATGATGGACTTCAACACCTTGCGCGACCTGCTGCCACCACCGGCCGGCAGTGCGCCGGCCATCGTGAGCGCGGGGTTTGTGCGCACCACGGTGCCGCCACGCAGCGTGCGCGTGCTGGCGCCTGACGTGGGCGCCCAAGGCGGCTACACGGTCTACAAGCGGGTGAACTGACCCGCCGGCCCCCATGCCCCTCAGCCCCTGCGCCAACGCCGCCGACCACGCACTGGCAGGCACCTTCGAAACCCGGGAGGCCGACTGGCGCATGGGCGCCGTGGTCTACCAGGTGCTGGTGGACCGCTTCGCGCCCAGCGCCAGCCTGGACGCCAAACGCCACCTGTACCCCGCCCCCAAGGTGCTGCGTGGCTGGGACGAACTGCCGGCCCAGGGCCACTACCTCGAAGCGCACAGGCTGTGGAGCCACGAAATCGAGTTCTGGGGCGGTGACCTGGCCAGCACGGCCGCGCACCTGGACCACGTGGTGGACCTGGGTGCCGACGTGCTGTACCTGAACCCCATCCACCTGGCGTACACCAACCACAAGTACGACGCGCTGGACTACCTGCAGGTCAGCCCTGAGTTCGGCACCCGCGACGACGTGAAGGCTTTGGCCAACGCCGCGCACCAGCGCGGTCTAAAGCTGGTGCTGGACGGTGTGTTCAACCACATGGGGCGCAACGCCCCGGCGTTCCAGGCCGCGGCGGCCGACCCGGCCCACCCGCAACGGGACTGGTTCGTCTTCGACGACACCCTGCCCGGCGGTGCGCGCTGCTGGTGGCGCGCCGAGAACCTGCCAGAGCTGAACCTGGAAAACCCCGCCGTGCGGGCGCACGTCTACGGCGCGCACGACAGCGCTGTGCGCAGCTACCTGCGCGACGGCATCGACGGCTGGCGGCTGGACGTGGCCTTCGACATCGGCCCGGCCTACCTGCAGGCGCTGACGCACGCCGCCCATGCCGAAAAGCCCGGCTCGCTGGTGGTGGGCGAACTGGCGAACTACCCGAAAGAGTGGTTCCCGGCGGTGGACGGCGTGATGCACTTCGGCCTGCGCCAGATGATCCTGCGCCTGTGCAACGGGCAGCTGCCGGTGGCCACCTTCGGCGCCATGTTCCAGCGCCTGGTGGACGACTGCGGCGTGGACAACCTGCTGCGCAGCTGGATCTACCTGGACAACCACGACACCGCGCGCCTGGCCACCACCGTGCCCGACGCCGCAGCGCGCCGCCTGGCCCAGGTGCTGCAGTTCACCCTGCCCGGCAGCCCTAACCTGTACTACGGCGGGGAAATCGACATGGCCGGCGGCAACGACCCCGCCATGCGCGCGCCCATGCGCTGGCAAGACGTGCACCCTGGCAACGCCGCCCTGCAATGGACACGCCACCTGGTGGCCCTGCACCGCGGCCAGCGCGCGCTGCGCGTGGGCAACCACCGCGCCATCACCACCACCCGTTTGTTGGGTTATGAGCGCCACACCGACCGCGTGGCCGACACCGTGGTGGTGCTGCTGAACCCCAGCCCAGAACCCGTGCGCGAGACCGTGCTGGTGGGCAACAGCAAGCTGATGGACGGCACCCGCTGGAAAGACCTGCTGGCCGGCACACCCAACGCCGCCGCGGGCGCACCACCACCGCTGTGGTCGGGCCTGATGGACGTGGAACTGCCGCCCTGGGGCACCTTGGTGCTGCAACCCGACACCACGCCACTGGGCGGGTACACGAACTACAAGCGGGTGCAGTGAGCGGCGGCAGCGGCCGCGCCGCGCTCGGACACCTGCCGCTTCGGGCGTGAAATCGCCCTCAGCGCTTCGCCAGGCGAATCCACAGCGTGGCAGTTCAAGCCTTGGCGCCGCGCTCGGGCACCTGTCGCTTCGGGCGGGTAAACGCCCGCAGCGCTGGGCCCGGCACCCAGGGCCGGATGGCCCTGTGTGCCTGGCGACGCGCTGAGGGCTATTTCTCGCCCGAAGCGACAGGTGCCCGAGCGCGGCGCCAAGGCCGGAACTGCCACGCTGTGGATTCGCCTGGCGAAGCGCTGAGGGCGATTTCACGCCCGAAGCGGCAGGTGCCCGAGCGCGGCGCGGCCGCTGCCGCCGCTCACTGCACCCGCTTGTAGTTCGTGTACCCGCCCAGTGGCGTGGTGTCGGGTTGCAGCACC
>JBKCUM010000007.1:0-8521 GCA_046318395.1 Rubrivivax sp. | reverse complement strand
CAGTTCAGGCCCACCGCCAGTGGCCGCGCGTGGCGCACCGAGTGCCAGAAGGCGCCCACCGTCTGCCCGGACAGGATGCGGCCCGAGGCATCGGTGACCGTGCCCGAGACGATCACCGGGATGCGCTGGCCACGCGACTCCATCAGCTCGTCGAGCGCGAAGATCGCCGCCTTGGCGTTGAGCGTGTCGAAGATGGTTTCCACCAGGAACAGGTCGCAGCCGCCTTCCAGCAGGCCTTCGGCCTGTTCGCGGTAGGCCGCGCGCAGTTCGTCGAAGCCGACGTTGCGCGCACCGGGGTCGTTCACGTCGGGGCTGATGCTGGCCGTGCGCGGCGTGGGGCCCAGGGCGCCGGCCACGAAACGGGGGTGGTCGGGCGTGCTGTGGGCGTCGGCCGCCTGGCGGGCGATGCGTGCGGCGGCCACGTTCATCTCGCGGGCCAGGTGGGCCAGGCCGTAGTCTTCCTGCGCGATGGTGGTGGCGCCGAAGGTGTTGGTCTCGATGAGGTCGGCGCCTGCGGCCAGGTACTGGCTGTGGATCTCGTGGATGACATCGGGCCGCGTCAGCACCAGCAGGTCGTTGTTGCCCTTCAGGTCCTTGGGGTGGTCGGCCAGCGCCGCGTTGCGGAAATCGGCCTCGCCCAGCTTGTAGCGCTGGATCATGGTGCCCATGGCGCCGTCGATGATGGCGATGCGCTGCTGCAGCAGCGCCGGCAGGCCCTGGCCCCGGGTGTAGGGGCGGGCGGCGACGGGGAGGGTCTGGGCGGTGGGCGCGTTCATGCCGCGATTGTAGGAAGTGGGGCGCTTGCGTGCCGGGCGTGGCGCCGCGTCACGGGCCTGGCCCGTGGTGGGTGGCCGAGGTTCAGGCCAAGCGTGCGATGCGCTGTGCCGCGGTGGTGACGTGGGCCTGCAGTGCGGCCAGGCAAGGTGCGAAGCGGGGGCTGAAGGCCTGCGCCGCGGGGGCCGGTGCCTGCAAACGCTGCAGCAGTTGCTGCGCCAGGGCCAGCGCCTGGCGCCAGGTGGCGGCCGGGACGTCGCTGCGCAGGTCCACCTCGGCCAGCGTGTCGGGCAGGCCACCGCCGCTGCGGGGTGCAAAGGCCATGGCCGTCATGTCGTAGGCGGGGGCCAGCGCGTAGGGTCGGCCACTGTCGCCGGTGAACGAGAGGTTGCCGGCGTGCATGTCGCTGTTGCCCACCAAACTGCCAAAGGCCCACAGCAGCCCGGCGCCCGCGGCGGCCTGTGGCGTGATGACGCGGGCGGTGGCCAGCCGCGCGGCGATGCTGGGCCAACCGCCGGTGCCCGCGCCCACGAACTCCGCGTCCAGCGTGCGCAGCGACACCAGGGCGTGGCGGCCCGTGGCGGGTTCGGCGGTGCGGTCGAAACGTGTCACCGTCAGGAAACGCTGGCCGGCCGCGTCCAGCAGCTGGCTGTGTGCGGCGGGCACACCGGCGTCCAGCAAGGTCTGCAGCGCCAGGTGCTCCACCCGCAGCAGGTCGCGCCAGCGTTCGCTGACGGGGCTGTTCTCGGCCTCGCTGAACTTCACCAGCACATGGCGCGGGCCCTGGGCGGTCTGCACGTAGGCGGTGAACTTGGGTTGTTCGCCACCGGCCGATGAGCCCGGGCGGTCGCCCTGGGCGGCGGCCTGGGCCAGGCGCGGGTAGGCCGCGGCTTGGTCGGCTTCGGCGATGGCCTGGGGTGGCGGCGCAGACAGAAAGTGCGTTCGGGCGGCTTCACCCAACAGCAGGTGGCCCGGCAGGTCATGCCCGTGGCCCAGCAAGGCGCGCAGCACGTGGGTGTCGGTCCATTCTGTGGGGCGTGGCGGCAGGCCCAGGGCCGCGCCGTGGTGGGCGGCGTAAGCGCGGCCCAGAAAACCTTCGGGGCGCATGTCGGCCAGCCACCAGGGCAGGCCTTCGCTGTGCAGGCTGCGGCCGCTGGCTTCCAGCATCACAAAACCATCGGGGCGCACGGGGACCAGCTCGCCCAGCCGGTGCAGTCGGCCCTGGGCATCGACGCGGTGCACCGGCATGGCGGGCAGGCCCCGAGCGCTGTCACGCAGGGCGTAGTGAATGGATCGGGCAGCACCCAGCCGCAGCACCTCGTCGCCCAGCGCGGCCACGGCGCGTGACAGCGTGGGCTGGCTGGTTCCCAATTGGCCCAGCAGCGCACCGGCGGCTTGTGGCCCAGTGGCCAGCAAGGCCCGCAGGTTCAGTGCGTGGGGCGAGCGCATGGCGCGGTGCAAATGAATGCGTGTGTGAATGGATATTTGAATGAACTATAGCTTGCTGCGCCATGCCTGGCCGCCGCTGTCTGCCGCGCTCAGCGCGTCAGTCTGCGCCCCGCCGCGCCCGGCGCAGTGCGCCCGGGCGCTGCACCTCACGTTCCACCCACACCTTGAAGCGCACCGTGTCGTCTTGCTGCGCGCGGGCGAGCAGTTGCAGCAGGGCCGCGTCGTGCACGTAGAGCGCCTTGTCTTTCAGGACCGGCAGGCGGCCCACGCCTTGGAAGTGGCGGCAACCCACTTCACCCAGCAGGCGTTGCAGCCGTTCGTCGCTGGGCAGGCCGGGCACCACCTGGCGCACGTGTTCTGCGCGCAGCCAGCGTTCTTCGGCCTCGTCTTCGGCCACAGCCATCCAGCGGCCTTTGTACTGGTAGAGCTGGCCTTCGATGGCGGCATGGGCCGCGGCCAGGGCACGGTGGCGGAAGGCCTCCAGCAGGGCCATCACCGGCCTGGACAACAGGAAGCCCCACAGCGGCGCCACCAAGACCAGGGCCACCGGCCCGATGCCGGCTACGAACGCCCAGGAGAGCCCGGCCAGGGCCAGCAACACCACACCACCCAGTGCCCAGCGCACGCGCTGGTCCACCAGCAGGCTGCCGCGCCAGCGGGAACGGCGGTTCATGTGGACGGGGGTTGTGGCCAAGACATGGCGGCATTCTGGCGCAGCGCTGGGCACTGCCTTGGTGCACATGGGGTGGCACGGAACCTGCCAAACGTTTTCAGCACCCCATTCCGGAGACCCTGCGATGACCGACTCCCGCCGCCTGTTGTTGGCCAGCCTGGCCCTGACCGCCTTGTGCGCCGTGGGCCCTGTGCTGGCCCAGACCGCGCTGGACGACGTGCTGAAGGCCAAAGAGCTGAAGGTGGCCGTGCCCACCGACTACCCGCCTTACGGTTTTGTCGGCCCCGACCTGAAGCCCGTGGGCCTGGACGTCGAGGTGGCCCAGCTCATCGCCAGCAAGCTGGGCGTGAAGCTGGAACTGGTGCCGGTGATCAGCGCCAACCGCATCCCCTACCTGCAGACCAAAAAGGCCCACCTGGTGATCAGCACCCTGGGCAAGAACCCCGAGCGCGAAAAAGTCATCGACTTCAGCGTGGCCTACGCGCCCTTCTTCCAGGCCGTGTTCGCGCCCAAGGCGATGAACATCAAGAGCTTCGCCGACCTGACGGGCAAGAGCGTGGCCGTGACCCGTGGCGCCATGGAAGACCAGGAACTGGCCAAGGTGGCCCCGGCCGGCGTGGACGTGAAGCGTTTCGAAGACAACAACGCCACCGTGGCCGCCTTCGTGGCCGGCCAGACCCAGGCCATCGCCACCGGCGCGGCCGTGGCCGGTGCCATGCTGCAGAAGAACCCGCAGCTGGGCGCCGAATACAAGCTGTTGCTGAAAGACAGTCCTAACTTCATTGGTGTGGCCAAGGGCGAAGACAAGCTGCGCACCAAGGTGAACGAGATCCTGCTGGCCGCCAAGAAAGCCGGCGAGCTGGACAAGCTCTCGCAGAAGTGGCTGGGCCGCCCGGCCGGCAACCTGCCGGAGTGAAGCCGCGTGCCCACGCTGTCTTGAACTGCTGCTGAAGCCGCCGCGCACCCACCGCCATGTTTGACTTCTGGGCCGTCCTGTCCGAGTGGCGCTTGCTGGCGCACGGCGTGGCCTGGACGCTGGCGCTCACCGCCGTGGCCACCGTGGTGGGTGGTGTGTTGGGCGTGGCGGGCGCCTGGGCGCGGGCCAGTGGGCCGGCGCCGCTGCGCTGGGTGGTGGGCGCGTACGTGGAACTCATCCGCAACACGCCCTTCATCGTGCAGCTGTTCTTCATTTTCTTCGGCCTGCCGGCGGCCGGGCTGCGGCTGTCGCCGGAAACCGCGTCCTTCATCGCCATGGTGGTGAACCTGGGCGCCTACGCCACGGAAATCGTGCGCGCCGGTCTGCAGGCCACGCCGCGGGGGCAGATTGAAGCGGCCCAAAGCCTGGCGCTGAACCGCTGGCAGGTCTTCAGCCGCGTGGTGCTGCCACCGGCGCTGAAAAAGGTGTGGCCGGCCCTGGTCAGCCAGATCGTCATCGTGATGTTCGGCTCGGCCGTGTGCGGCCAGATCAGCACGCCCGAGCTGAGCTACGCGGCCAACCTCATCAAGAGCCGCAACTTCCGCGACTTCGAGGCCATCTTCGTGGCCACCGGCCTGTACCTGGTGCTGGCCATCGCACTGCGCCAGTTGTTGAACTGGGCCGGCCCGCGCTTCTTCTTCGGCCGCTGAAACAACATGGTTGAGTTCACCCTCTGGGACATCGTGCGCAACCTGCTGCTGGCGGCGCGCTGGACCGTGGCCTTGTCGCTGATGGCCTTCATCGGCGGTGGCCTGGTGGGTGCCGCGCTGCTGGTGCTGCGCCTGCGCGGCGGGCGCTGGTCGGGACGTGGTGTGGACCTGTACGTGCAGCTGTTCCAGGGCACCCCGCTGCTGATGCAGCTGTTCCTGGCCTATTTCGGCCTGGCCCTGCTGGGCTGGGACACCTCGGCCTGGACGGCGGCGGCGCTGGCGCTGACGCTGTACACGAGTGCCTTCCTCACAGAAATCTGGCGCGGTTGTGTGGCCAGCATCCCCAAGGGCCAGTGGGAGGCCGCGGCCAGCCTGGCGCTGAGCTTCGGCGAACAGCTGCGCCACGTGGTGCTGCCCCAGGCGCTGAAGATCGCCCTGCCGCCCACCGTGGGTTTTCTGGTGCAGGTGGTCAAGGGCACGGCACTGGCGTCCATCGTCGGCTTCGTGGAGCTGACCAAGACCGGCAGCATGATCAGCAACGCCACCTTCCAGCCCTTCGTGGTCTACAGCGTGGTGGCGCTGATGTACTTTGCCCTGTGTTTTCCCATCAGCCTGTCTGCCCAGGCGCTGGAAAGGAAGTTGAATGTCGGCCGCCGCTGAAACCCAGGGCGCCGGCCCTGTTGCCCAAGCCCAGGGCGCTGCCCCCATCGTGAACATCCAGGGCCTGCGCAAGGCCTATGGCGCGCACGAGGTGCTCAAGGGCATCGACCTGCAGGTGCAGCGTGGTGAGGTCATCGCCATCATCGGCAAAAGTGGCTCTGGCAAGAGCACGCTGCTGCGCTGCATCAACGGCCTGGAAACCTTCCAGCACGGCAGCCTGTCGGTGGACGGCCAACCCCTGCTGCACGGCAACGCCGCGGCGCTGCGGTCGCTGCGCCAGCACGTGGGCATGGTGTTCCAGAACTTCAACCTGTTCCCGCACCTCAGCGTGGGCCGCAACGTGATGCTGGCGCCCACGCTGGTGAAGAAGACGGCGGGCTCCGAAGCCGAAGCCGTGGCCAAAAAGCTGCTGGCGCGTGTGGGCCTGGCCGAGAAGTTCGACGCACTGCCTGAACAACTGAGCGGCGGCCAGCAACAGCGTGTGGCCATCGCGCGCGCGCTGGCCATGCAGCCGGCCGTGCTGCTGTGCGACGAGATCACCAGCGCACTCGACCCCGAACTGGTGGGCGAGGTGCTGCGTGTGGTGGAAAGCCTGGCCGAAGACGGGATGACGCTGCTGATGGTGACGCACGAAATGAGCTTCGCCCGCAAGGTCAGCGACCGCGTGGTCTTCATGCACCAGGGCCTGGTGCACGAGGTGGGGCCGCCAGAAACCTTGTTCGGCCAACCGCAGACGCCCGAACTTCAGCAGTTCTTGGGACAGCTGACGCATTGAAGCCGCCGACCTGGCCGCCGCCGGCGTGGCGGTCGGTGTGGGGCTCTTTTGCTCCGTTAGCATGCGCGGCGTTGCCGCCGCTCCGGGTGGCGTAGCCGCTGGGTGGACATGGTCGTGCAGGGTGTGGGCAGGTTGGGTGCAGGCCGGGTTGGCCGGGCTGTGTGGCGGGTGGGTAGAGCGGCCCGGGCGTGGGTGGCGGCCTGCATCTGGACGGCCGTCCCGGCCCTGGTGATGGCCCAGGCGGCGCCGCCTTTGGCCGGCAGCGAGCCGGCCGCGGCGGTACAGCGTACAGCGCCCCTGCTGCCAGAGGTTTTCTTTGGCCCCTCCGAGTTCGGCGAGTTCGTCGCTTCACCTTCGGGCCGCTGGCTGGCCGTGGCCCTGCAGCCCGGCGATGAGCGCCGCCGCCTGGCCATCTACGACCTGCATGGGCAGACGCCGCCCTACGAACTGGTCAGCCTGGCCGACGCCGACATCGGCCACTTCCGGTGGGTGGGCGAAGACCGTCTGGTGTTCAGCCTGCGGGACCAGCGCCGCGGCAGCGCCGACCAGCGCCAGGGGCCGGGGCTGTTCACCGTGCAGCGCGACGGCAGCGGCGTGCACCAATTGGTGCTGTCGCAGTGGTGGCACAACCCGAGCCGCGGCACCCGTGCAGCGCGGCGCCTGGACGCCAGCCACAGCCTGGTGCACGTGCCCGAGCGGCAGGTGGCCGGGCAGGAAAGTGTCATCGTCTGGGGTCGGCGCGCGGGCGACGGCGTCGAGTCCATGCTCAAGCGCCTGAACATCGTCACCGGCGAAGTCCAGTCCTTGAACCTGGCTTTGCCCGCCCTCACCAGCCACTTGTTCTTCAGCCCCGAAGGCGAACCGCTGTTCCTGTCTGGCACCGACGAAGGCCGGTTGAAGGTCTACCAGCGCGAACGCGACGCCCAAGGGGCATTGAAGGTGGGCTGGAAGCTGTTGCTGGACACGCCCGCCCACGCACCGGCCTGGACCCCGCACGCGGTGGACCGCCAGGGCCAGCTGTACGTCACCGTGGACAGCGGTCCGGCGGGCGAGGCGGTGCTGAAGCGCTACGACCCCGCCACCGGCGCACCCGCCGCGCAAAACCTGGTGGCCGTGCCCGGCTATGACTTCCGCGGCCACCTGCTGCTGGGCAGCAGCGACGCCGAGGGCGCCGAACTGCTGGGCGTGCGTGTCTACGGTGACACCGAGACCGCGGTCTGGCTGGATCCGCAGCGCGCGGCCTTGCAGCACGCCGTGGACAGCCGCCTGCCCGGCCGCGTCAACCGCGTGACCTGCCGCCGCTGCCGCAGCGACGACCGCACCGTGATCGTGTGGTCCTTTGCCGACCGCCACCCGGGCGAACTGTGGGTCTGGCGCGGCCCGCTGGACCAGCCCACGACCTGGCGCCGTGTGGGCCTGGCCCGCCCTGGCGTGGCGCCGGCCCGCATGGCCGAGGTGGCGACCACGCGCATCGCGGCCCGCGATGGCCTGGGCCTGCCCCTGTGGCTGACCTTGCCCGACGTGCGCCGCCCAGCGCCGGCCGTGGTGCTGGTGCACGGCGGGCCCTGGGTGCGCGGCGGCCACTGGGAATGGGACGCCTGGGCCCAGTTCCTGGCCTCGCGCGGTGTGGTGGTGCTGGCGCCGGAGTTCCGTGGCAGCGCCGGTTATGGCCAACGGCACCTGCAGGCCGGCTGGCGGCAATGGGGCCGCGCCATGCAGGACGACCTGGCCGACACCGTCGACTGGGCCGTGAAGCAGGGTCTGGTGGACCCGACACGGGTGTGCATCGTGGGCGCCAGCTACGGGGGGTATGCCGCCTTGATGGGCCTGGTGCGTCAGCCGGACCTTTTCCGCTGTGCTGTGTCCTGGGTGCCCGTGGTGGACCTGAACACCTTGCTGCGCGAGGGTTCGCCCGACGACTGGGACGACGAGGTGCGGGCTTTCAGCCTGCCGCAGATGGTGGGCGATTGGCAGCAGGATGCCGCCGCATTGGCCGAGGTGTCGCCCCTGGCGCAGGTGGACCGCATCCGCCAGCCGCTGCTGCTGGCCTGGGGCGAAAAAGACCGGCGTGCCGACCCCGGCCCCACGCGCCGCTTGGCCCGGGCGCTGCAGGAAGCAGGCCGGCCGGTGGAAGCGGTGGAGTACGCCGGCGAGGGCCACCACTGGCTGAAGCAGGCCACGCGGCTGGACTTCGCACGGCGGGTGGATGCGTTCCTGGCGCGCCATCTGCAACTGGCCACCGGTGCGCCCTGAGCGCGCTGTGCGTTTGGTTACATACTGTGGCGAGGGTGCTGTCGAGTAGGCTTGCATGTTCTGAAGTTCTGCTGCAAAAAAGTGCGCTAAGTTATTGATAAATATAAAAAAGTCTCGTGGCCTGAGGCTTGCTCAAGTGTGAGGAGATGCTTCAAAGCGTCGCCTCACCCTTCAACCAAGCGCATGCCATGACCACCTTCCACGCCCTCAAATCCGTCGCCCTGGCTGCCGCACTGGCTGCGCTGTCGTCCACCACCTGGGCTGGCCCGGTGGTGGTGGACCAATCGCAAACGGCCACCAACAACAACTTC
>JBKCUM010000006.1:0-73907 GCA_046318395.1 Rubrivivax sp. | reverse complement strand
CCCAGCAGCTCCACCGCGCGTGAGACCAGGCCGCGCCCCCACCCCAGGGCGCTGCACTGGCCCGAGGGGCCCAGCTCGGCCTCGTCGGCGGCGAACGGCGTCAGCGCGGTGAACGGGCCGTGGCCCCAGGCCTGCGGATTGCCGTTGCGGCTGTCTTGGTAGGTGGCGTCCACCGCCAGGTCGCCGTGGCGCACCTGCAGCCAGAACTCCAGGAAACGCGGACGGTTGACCTTGAAGTCGCGGTTGCCGGTGTCGTAGGTGGCCTCCAACACCACGTCGCTGGCGGCGATGTCGTAGATGCGGCTGGTGTAGCGCACCGCGTGGCCCAGCATGCCGTAGCCGGCGCCGCTGCTGGCCCAGGCGTCGGAGATGCCCAGGTCGCTGCCGTAGGGGTAGTCGGCCAGCGCCCAGCTGCGGCTGGTCATGGTGCCGATGCGCAGCGCGCCGTAGTCCTCGTGCGACAGCGCCACGTTGCGCTCGTACAGGAAGCCCGGCACGTCGATCTCGCCGTCGCGCCAGCGCTGGCTCAGCAGGCCCTGCAGCTTGAAGCCGCGCCCCAGGTTGAACTTGGCGCCCAGGTAGGGCTGGAACAGCGTCACCTGCGAGGTGGCGCTGCCGTAAGGCGCACCGCGCACGAGTTCGTCGGCCCAGAAGCGGTGGCGGTTCTCTTCGGGGAAGCGCTGGCAGTCGTGGCAGACGTTGCTGGTTTTCTGCAGGTCGGCCTTGGCGAAGCCGGTCAGCGAAAACGGGCCGAAATCCAAGGCCAGGGCGGCCGGTGCCAGCGCCTGCAGCGAGGCCCCGGTCAGGGCCGCCAAGAGCCGGCGGGGGGGGCGTTTGAGCATCATGGGCGGCTGTCCTGCTGGGCGGGTGAAGGCGATTTGAAAGCGCTTTCAGCAGCTTAACAACGGCGGGGCCGTGGGGTCAACGCGCCCGTGGGCGGTGTTTTCCCGGGGCTGGGGCGCACCGCGCCCGCTGGGCTCGGGTAAGTCCCGGTACGCGGCGTGAAAGCGCTTTCATACTATGCGGAACCGTCCTTCACTGGACTCGCGGACATGGAAACGCCCCCATGAGCTTGCTGCATGCACCCGGCCTGGCCCGGGTTGGTTGGAACTGGCTGGCGCTGGCGCTGCTGGCCGGTGCGGCTGTGGCCGCGGGCGCACAGCCTGCAGCCCCCGCGCTGGGGGCCGGCGCTGTGGCCCTGCAGCCGCGCAGCGGCGACCCGCTGCCGCCCCCGGCCGTGGGCCTGGGCCCGGCCATGAAAGGCCGCGCCGTGCCCACCAACCAGTGGTACAGCAGCCTGGTCTTCACCCCGCAGCCCGAGGCGCTGTACGCCCAGCCGCTGACGGTGAAGCCCGTGGCCGCGGGCCTGGAGGTGGCCTACCCGGTGAAAACCGTGGTGCCCACCGAGCGCCGCGACGTGGAGATCCACTACACCCACCAGCCCGCCCTGATGCTGGCGCCCACCGCCTTCCAGCCCGGCGCACCGCAGCTGCTGGCGGCCAGCGACTGGGCCATTACCGTGGGCCAGGGCCGCGGTGAAGACCAGTTCAGCGCCGTCACCGCGCACGGCAGCCCTTATGTGCACGTGCAGGTCTCGCGCGGCGATGTGCGGCTGACGCTGCCCAGCGGCGGGGCCGCCGAGGCCACGCCCAGCGCCGACCCGCGCGTGCTGCTGCTGCGCGCCGCGGGCCGGCGCTACGCGGTGTTCGGCCCCACAGGCGTGCGCTTTGAAGCCGCGGCCGCGCCGACCACGGGCTGGTTCATCCGCCTGCCGGCCGGCGGCACCACCGTGGCCGTGGCCGGCCTGCCCGACGACCAGCCCGGCACGCTGGCGCTGCTGACGCGCCACGCCTACACGGTGCTGGCCGACACCCGCGTGGACTGGCGCTTCGACGCCGCCGCCAGCACCGTGCACACCACCTACAGCACCCAGCACCGCACGCTGGAAGGCCCGGACGTGGGCCCGCTGCTGGGCCTGTACCCGCACCATTGGTTCGGCAACGCCACCGTCGCCGCGGCCCTGGGCCCGGCCTACGACACCGTGCGCGGCCCGCTCAAACTGCTGGCCGCTCGCAGCTTCAGCACGCGCACGGTCTACCAGGGCTTTGTGCCGTTCTGGCCGGGGCTGGACGCCCAACACCCGCGCCTGGGCGAGTTGCGCGAGCTGATGAAGACCGACCAGCGCAACGCGCGGCGGCTGATGCAGGAAGGCGGCCTGGGCCCCTATTGGCAGGGCAAGGGCCTGCAGCGCGTGGCCAAGCTGCTGGACGTGGTGGAACAACAAGGCGATGCCGACGGCGCCGCGGCGCTGCAGAAGCTGCTGAAAGGGCGGCTGGAGCAGTGGTTCGGCGGCCAGGACCGCAAGACCTATTTCCTGCTGGACCGCAGCACCGGCACCGTGCTGGGCTACCCCGAGGAGTACTTCAGCGTCACGCAGCTGAACGACCACCACTTCCACTACGGCTACTGGATACGCACCGCCGCAGAACTGGCGCTGCGCGACCCCGCCTGGGGCGCGCCCGAGCGCTGGGGCGCGATGGTGGACCTGCTGGTGGCCGACATCGCCACCGCCGAACGCGGCCGCGCCGACTTCCCCTTCCTGCGCACCTTCGACCCCTACGAAGGCCATTCCTGGGCCTCGGGCGTGGGCTTGGGGCCCTGGGGCAACAACCAGGAATCGTCGTCGGAAGCGCTGAACGCCTGGGCCGCGCTGATCTTGTGGGCCGAGTTCAAAGGCGACCGGAAACTGCGCGACCTGGGCGCCTACCTGTTCGCCACCGAAGCCGACGCGCTGCAGCACTACTGGTTCGATGTGCACGGCATCGTCTTCGCGCCGGAATACAAAGCGCTGCGCGCCGAGACCAGCATGGTCTTCGGCGGCAAGTACGCACACAACACCTGGTGGACCGACGAACCCCGCCAGATCAAGGGCATCAACCTGCTGCCCGTCACCACCGCCTCGGTCTACCTGGGCCGCGACCCCGCTTTCGTGCAGCGCAGCCTGGCCACGCTGCCGGCCGAGACCGCGGCCTTCGCCGCACGCGGCAAACGCGCCGACCCGCCCGACATCTGGCAAGACATCTTCGCCAAATACGCCGCCCTGGGCAGCCCTGAAGCCGGCCTGGCCGCCTGGGACCGCTGGGGCGCCGTGGAACTGGGCGAAACGCGCAGCCACACCCTGCACTGGCTGCTGAGCCTGCAGGCCCTGGGCCGCCCCGACACCAGCGTCACCGCCGACACCCCGCTCTACGCCGTGTTCACCCGCGCCGACGGCCGCCGCCTGCACCTGGCCTACAACGCCGGCGCGCAAGCGCTGACCGTGCGCTTCTCCGACGGCCAACAGCTGCAGGTGGCGCCACGTTCGCTGGCGCGCTCGCGCTGACGCCCAGGCCAGCGCCGTCCCCACGCCCACCGCCACCACCACACCCCCGCCGCCCCCGCACCACCCGAGGCACCACACCATGCGCACCACACGCCCCACCCTTCGTCTGCTGGCCCTGTCCATGGCCGCCCTGGCCGCCGGCTGCGGCGGCGGCGACGCCCTGCCCCCCGGCGTGGCCACCGTGCCCGCACCACCCCCGGTGGCCGACACCACGGCCCCCGGCCTGGCCATCAGCGACAACCTGAGCGGCGCCACCGCCAGCGGCGACATCACCTTCACCTTCACCTTCAGCGAAGACACGGGCACCACGTTCTCGGCCGACGACATCACGGTGACGGGTGCCACCAAGGGCACCTTCACGCGCGTCAGCGGCACGCAGGCCACCTTGGTGGTCAGCCCGCCGGCCAAGAGCGCCGGCACGCTGCAGATCAGCATCGCGGCCGCCGCCTTCAGCGACGCCGTGGGCAACGCCAACGTCACCACGCTGAGCACCAGCCGCAGCTACAACACCGGCGCGCCGGTGGCCAGCACACGCCTGGTGGGCTTTGAAGAGGCCACGGCCCCGGTGTTCACCGGCTTCGGCGGCGCCGAAGACGCCGCCGTGGTGGTGGACCCGCTGGACAACACCAACCAGGCCGGCCGCATCACCAAATCGGCCACGGCGGAAAGCTGGGCCGGCAGCACGCTGTCCATCTGCCCGAACAACACGCTGGTGGCCCTGCCCTTCGCCGCCGGCCAGACCACGCTGAGCCTGCGCGTGCTGTCGCCCGACGCCAACGTGCCGTTCCGCGTGAAGGTGGAAAACGCCAGCAACAACAGCCAAAGCGTGGAGACCGAAGCCACCGTCACCACGGCCGGCAGCTGGCAGACGCTGGAATTCAACTTCGCCAACCACGCCAGCGGCACGGCGGCCATGAACCTGGCCCACACCTACAACAAGCTGTCCATCTTCCCGAACTTCGGCAAGACCGGCGCGCAGGTGGGCAGCGCCAAGGCCTACCACGTGGACGACCTGCGCTTTGTGGGCAGCAGCTTCACGGTGGCCTGCCCGGCCACGGGCGGTGGCGGCAGCAGCAGCGCCGTGTTCAGCTTCGACGAGGGCACCGCCCCCACGCTGACCGGCTTCGGCGGCGCTGAAGACGCCACCGTGGTGGCCGACCCCGCGGGTGGCACGAACAAGGTGGCCAAGGTGGTGAAGTCGGCCACGGCCGAGCTGTGGGCCGGTGTCACCATCTCCAAACCCGGCGGCCTGAGCACCACCGCGGCGGCCTTCACCGCCAACAACGCGGTGCTGACGGCCAAAGTGTGGTCACCCGCGGCCGGCACCGTGGTGCGCATGAAGTTCGAAGACGCGGCCGACAACAGCAAGACCGTGGAAACCGACGCCACCACCTCCGTGGCCAACGGCTGGGAGACGCTGAGCTTCAACTTCGCCACCCCCGCCAGTGGCACGGCGGCGCTGAACCTGGCCACCACCTACAACAAGCTGTCGGTGTTCTTCGGCTTCGGCACCACAGGCGTGGCCGCCGGCAGCGCACGCACCTACTACCTGGACGAGGTCGGTTACCCCACGGCCACCAGCGGTGGCAGCAGCGGCGGCACCGGCACAGCCACCAGCCTGCCCGTCAGCTTCGACACCGCGGGCGTGACCTACACGCTGACCGGCTTCGGCGGCGCCGAAGACGCCACCGTGGTGGCCGACCCCACGGGCGGCACGAACAAGGTGGCCAAGGTGGTGAAGTCGGCCACGGCGGAACTGTGGGCCGGCACCACGGTGTCCACCACGGCCAACCTGGCCATCGCCACCGTGCCCTTCACCGCCAGCGCCAAGACCCTGACGCTGCGCGTGTATGCACCCGCCGCCGGCATCCCCGTGCGGCTGAAGCTGGAAGACGCGGCCGACAACAGCAAGACCGTGGAAACCGAGGCCAACACCACGGTGGCCAACGCCTGGCACACGCTGACGTTCAACTTCGCCAACCCCGCCAGCGGCACAGCGGCGCTGAACCTGGCCACCACGTACAACAAGGCCTCGGTGTTCTGCAACTTCGGCAAGACCGGCGCGGCCGGCGGCGCGGGCACCTACTACTTCGACGACCTGGTCTTCGTGCCCTGACCCGCACCGCCAGGGGCGCCCGCGGCACCGCGCTGGGTGCAGGCCACGCCCCTGGCCACCCCCCGCGGCCACGGGCGGCAGGGGGTGCACAAGGCCGGCGCTGGCGTGCCCAAATCACGCCCCGCGTGGCCGCGGCGGCCCCCAACTTGTGACTAAAATGGTCTGCAAGTTCCGTGCCGCCAAATGCCCCACCTCCCCACCTTCCTCCTTCGTAGCCTGCTGGCCGCCCTGGCCCTGGCCGGCGTGGGTGCGGCCGTGGCCGACAAGGCCGACCGCCACAAGGCCATGGTGGTGGAGGCCGAACGGCCGGGCACCATCGACCTGCAGCGCCAGGTGACGGTGCTGAACGGCAACGTCACCATCAGCCAAGGCACCATGGTCATCCGCGCCGAGACCGTGGAACTGCGCGAAGGCCCGGACGGTTTCCGCAGCGCGCTGGCCCTGGGTGCGCCCGGCAAACCCGCCAGCTACCGCCAAAAACGCGAAGGGCTGGAAGAAACCGTGGAAGGCTCGGCCGAACGCATCGAGTTCGACGGCCGCAGCGAAACGCTGCGCTTCGTGGGCAACGGCGCCGTGCGCCGCCTGCGCGCGGGCGTGGTGGCCGACGAGATCACCGGCGCCCTGATCGTCTGGGACGCCGCGGCCGAGGTGTTCAGCGTGCAAGGTGGCCAGCAAAGCGCCACCAACCCCGGCGGCCGCGTGCGTGCCGTGCTGGCGCCGCGGGGCGAAGGCGGCAGCGCCACAGCGCCAGCCACGCCCGGCACCGGCGCCGGCACGCCACCGGCCACGCTGCAGCCCAGCCGGCAACTGGCCCCCGCACCCGGCGCCAGCGCCCCGGCGGGCCGACGCGGATGAACACCAGCGCGAGCCGCCTGGAAGCCGAACACCTGCAAAAGCGCTACGGCGCGCGCCAGGTGGTGAAAAACGTGCACCTGGCCGTGGCCGCTGGCGAAGTGGTGGGCCTGCTGGGCCCCAACGGCGCGGGCAAGACCACCACCTTCTACATGGTGGTGGGCCTGGTGCGTGCCGACGCCGGCGAGATCCGCATCGACGGCCGCGCAGTGGAGCGCCTGCCCATCCACCAACGTTCGCGCCTGGGCCTGAGCTACCTGCCGCAGGAAGCCTCCATCTTCCGCAAGCTGACGGTGGAAGAGAACATCCGCGCCGTGCTGGAACTGCAGCTGGACGCCAACGGCCGTGCGCTCAAGCCCGACGTCATCCAGGCCACGCTGGACCGCCTGCTGGACGACCTGTCCATCACCAAGCTGCGCGACGCACCGGCCCCGGCGCTGTCGGGCGGTGAACGCCGGCGCGTGGAGATCGCGCGCGCGCTGGCCACACAGCCGCGTTTCATCCTGCTGGACGAACCCTTTGCCGGCGTGGACCCCATCGCGGTCATCGAGATCCAACGCATCATCGCCTTCCTGAAAGCGCGTGGCATCGGCGTGCTGATCACCGACCACAACGTGCGCGAGACCCTGGGCATCTGCGACCGCGCCTACATCATCAGCGAGGGTGCCGTGCTGGCCGAAGGCACCCCCGCCGAGATCATCGACAACGCCGAAGTCCGCAAGGTCTACCTCGGCGAAAACTTCAGAATGTGATGGCACCCCCAGGCTTGTCGCTTCGCGCCTTCGCCACCCCCCGAGGGGGCTCACGCTGCAGCCCGGCCAAGCCGGTTCTGCGCGTGGCTTTGATTTGCACCACACCATGAAGCCGTCACTGCAGGTACGCCTGTCGCAACACCTGGCGCTGACGCCGCAGCTGCAGCAGTCCATCCGCCTGTTGCAGCTCAGCACGCTGGAGCTGCACCAGGAAGTCGAGCAGATGCTCGAGCAGAACCCCTTCCTGGAAACCGACGAAGACGGCGGCACGCCTTACGACGCGCCGGTGGAGCGCACCGCCACAGAACGCACGGCCGACCGCGAAGAAGCCGAGGCGCCCGACGCCGGCGAGGCCAAGGAAGTCAGCGGCGACGACTTCGGCACCACCGAACGCGACGACTGGGAAAACGGCACCGAGCGCGACGACTTCGACGGCATCCGCGAAACGCCGGGCAGCAGCGGCAGCAACAACGACAGCGACGACGACGGCAGCGAGCTGCAAGACCGCCGCAGCGAGCTGGGCACGCTGGCCGACCACCTGCGCCCGCAGATCGCCGGCATGCGGCTGTCGGGCGAAGACCTGGCGGCGCTGAACGTGCTGATCGAGTCGCTGAACGGCGACGGCTACCTGGCCGATTCGCTGGACGAGATCGCCGAAGGCCTGGCCGCGATGATGGGCCTGGAAGACCCCGAAGCGCTGGAAGGCCTGCGCGAGCGCCTGCAGATCGCGCTGCGCTGGCTGCAAAGCCTGGAACCCACCGGCGTGGGCGCACGCTCGCTGGGCGAGTGCCTAGCGCTGCAGATCAAGCTGACGCCGCCCTGCGAAGCGCGTGAGGTGGCCGTGGAGATCTGCCGCTACCACCTGGAACTGCTGGCCAAGCGCGACATGCGCAAGCTGGTCAGCGCCACCGGCGCCAGCGAAACCGTGCTGCGCCAGGCGCAGGCGCTGATCGTGGCCTGCGAGCCCAAACCCGGCCGGCCTTTTGCCGACGCGGAATCGAACGTCGTCGTGCCCGACGTCATCGTGGCCAAGTCAGGCCGCGGCTTCAAGGTGCTGCTGAACCCCGACGTGATGCCCAAGCTGCGCATCAACGACCTGTATGCCCAGGCCCTGCGTGGCAACCGCGGCGCGGCCGGCGGGCTGTCGGGCCGGCTGCAGGAAGCGCGCTGGTTCATGAAGAACATCCAGCAGCGCTTCGACACCATCCTGCGTGTCAGCAAGGCCATCGTCGAGCGGCAGAAGGGCTTCTTCACGCACGGCGCCATCGCGATGAAGCCGCTGGTGCTGCGCGAGATCGCCGACGAACTGGGCCTGCACGAGAGCACCATTTCCCGCGTCACCACGGCCAAATACATGGCCACGCCGCAGGGCACCTTCGAGCTGAAGTACTTCTTCGGCAGCAGCCTGAACACCGAGGCCGGCGGCAACGCCAGCAGCACGGCGGTGCGCGCGCTGATTCAGCAGTTGGTGTCGGCCGAAGACCCGAAAGACCCGCTCAGCGACAGCCAGCTCAGCACCATGCTGGAAGAACAAGGCATCCAGGTGGCGCGCCGCACCGTGGCCAAGTACCGCGAAGCGCTGAAGATCGCGCCGGCCTCGCTGCGCAAGGCGCTGTAAACCCCGCGCCGGGCCCTGCCACCGCGCACGCCCGGCCGCTCCCCGACCCGAAAGACGCCCGCCATGCCCACCCTGTTCCTGCCCTGCGCCGGTGGCACCGAAGACCTGCTGGCCGAAGAAGTGAAGCGCCTGACGGGCAGCAACACCGAGGCCGTGCGCGGCGGTGTTTACGTGCCCGGCGACGCCCACACCGTGCTGTTGCTGAACCTGGAATGCCGCCTGGCCCAGCGCGTGCTGTGGCCCGTGGCCTGGGGCCCTTACCGCGACGAAAACGACCTTTACGACCTGGGCCGGCGGGTGCTGTGGCAGGAATGGATCACCCCACAGCACACGCTGCGGGTGGACGCCAACGCCTGGCGTTCGCCGCTGAAGAGCCTGAACTTCGCCGCCCTGCGTGTGAAAGACGCCGTCTGCGACCAGCTGCGCGAGCTGACCGGTGAACGCCCCAGCGTCGACACGCACCGGCCCGACCTGTCCCTGGTGCTGTACTGCGGCCCCGAAGAAGCCAGCCTGTACGTGGACACCTCGGGCGAGGCGCTGTTCAAGCGCGGCTGGCGCGACGAACGCGGCGGCGGCCTGAAGGGCGAAGCCCCGCTGAAAGAAACCCTGGCCGCGGCCATGCTGGCCGCCGCCGGCTGGTTGGGCCGGCCGGAAGACGGCCCGCTGCTGGACCCCTGCTGCGGCGCCGGCACCATCGCCATCGAAGCCGCGCAGATGGCCTGCGGCATCGCCCCGGGCGGCCAGCGCCACTTCGCGTTCGAGCGGCTGCTGAAGTTCAGCCACATGGAACAAGCCTGGCTGGACCTGAAGGCCGCGTCCGAGGCCCGTGTGCATGCGCCGAACGTGCCCATCTTCGCCGGCGACGTGGCCTTCCGCATGACCGACTTCGCGCAACGCAACGCCGAACGTGCCGGCGTGGGCCAGGCCATCCAGTTCAAGACCATGGACGCGCTGCAGCGCCCGGCGCCCACGCCCACCGGCACGATGATGTTCAACCCGCCTTATGGCGAGCGCATCGCCGCCAAGGGCCAGGGCAGCCAGGCGGCACGCCAGGGCTTTGAAGGCGGTGGTTCGTCGAACGAGTTCTTCAACGGCTTGTCCAGCCACTGGAAACGCCACTACGCGGGCTGGAGCGCCTGGCTGCTGAGCCCGGACATGAAACTGCCCACGCTGATGCGCTTGAAAGAAAGCCGCCGCATCCCCATGTGGAACGGCCCCATCGAATGCCGGCTGTTCCGCTTCGACATGGTGGCCGGCTCGAACAAGGACAAGCCATGACCGCGAACACCCCCAAGACCCTGCAGATCGACTTCGTCTCCGACGTGGCCTGCCCCTGGTGCGCCGTGGGCCTGGGCGGCCTGCAGCAAGCCGCGGCACAGCTGCAGGGCGAGGTGGCACTGGACCTGCGCTTCCAGCCTTTCGAGCTGAACCCGCAGATGGGCCCCGAGGGCGAGGACATCGACGAACACCTGCAGCGCAAGTACGGTGGCACACCGGCGCAGTTCGAAGCCGCGCGCGCCACCATCCGCCAACGCGGCGAGGCCGTGGGTTTCAGCTTCGGCCAGCGCAGCCGCATCTGGAACACCTTCGACGCCCACCGGTTGCTGCACTGGGCCGGGCTGCTGGACGCCGAGGCCGGCGCTTCGGGCGATGCCCAGCACCGCCTGAAACAAGCCCTGCTGCAGGCCTACCACGGCGAAGGCCGCAACCCCAGTGAACACGCCGTGCTGCTGGACCTGGTGGCGCAGCTGGGCCTGGACGTGGCGCGCGCCCAGGCCATCCTGGCCAGCGTTGAATTTGGCGCCGAAGTGCGTGCCGAAGAACAGCGCTGGCTGCAGCTGGGCATCAGCGCGGTGCCGGCCGTGGTGGTGAACATGAAGCACCTGATCTCCGGCGGCCAGCCGCCCGAGGTCTACCTGCAGGCGCTGCGGCAGATCGCCGCCGAAGCCTGAAGCGGCCGCCGGCCGCTTCAGGCCGGCGCTGTTCAGCGCTTCAGGAAACCGCCCAGCAGGTCACCGAGGCCACCCAGGGCCCCCAGGTCGGGCAGGCCGCCACCGGTCGGCAGTTGGCCGTTGGGCGTCAGCTGGTCCACCACCTGGGGCAGCATCTGGGCCAGTTGACCGGCCAGGTCACCGCCGGCGCCACCGCCGAACTGGCGCGCCAGCTGCTGCAGCGTGTCCGGGCCCAGCACCTGGCTGATCTGCTCGGCGCTGATGGGCAGGTTGGCCCCCGTGCCCACCCAGCTGGCCACCACGTCGCCCAAGCCGCCTTGTTGGAACTTCTGCACCAGGCCGGCCAGGCCGCCGGTCTCGGGGCCCATCAGGGTGCCCACCAGCTTCAACAGGTCGGGCTGCGCACCCCCGGCGGCACCACCTGCCGCCGCACCCAAAGCACCCACCACGGAATCGAACAAGCCCATCACAGCCTCCAGTTTGGTTGATGGGCGCCATTCTGGGCCCTGGGCCCAGAAGCCACGGCCCACCGCCAAAGGCCCCGCCGGTCCGCGGGCCCTGGGGCGCCGCGCCGCAGCGCCGTTCAGCGCAGGCCGGCCCAGGCCAGCGCCGCCAGCGGCGCGGTGTCGGCGCGCAACACTCGCGGGCCCAAGCCCACGGCCTGGAAGCCCGCGGCCAGCGCCAGGGCCTCTTCCGCGGGCGACAGGCCACCCTCGGGCCCGCTCAGCGTGCACACCACGCCCAGCGTGGGCGCGGCCACTTCCGCGAGTGGGCGCACACCTGCGGCCGGGCTGAGCAGCCAGCGTTGTTCACCTTCAGCCCGCGGTGGCAGGCCGCGCAACCAATCGGCCAGCGTGCGCACCGGCGCCACCTGGGGCAGCACGGCGCGGCCACTTTGTTCGCAGGCGGCCACGGCCACACCTTGCCAATGCGCCTGTTTGCGCTCGGCGCGTTCGCCGGCCAGGCGCAGCACCGAACGTTCACACACCAGCGGCTGCAGCGCGGTGGCGCCCAGTTCGGTGGCTTTTTCCACCACGGTGTCCATGCGGTCGTTGGCCGGCATGCCCAGCGCAATGGTGAAGCTGAACGGCAGCTCGCGTGCCACGGCGCTGGGCGCGCCCACGCGCACACGCACGTCGCGCCGGCCCATGGCCAGCACCACGGCGGCCCAATCGGCCCCTTCGCCATTGAACAGACACAGGGCGTCACCCGGTTGCACGCGCCGCACCTGGGCGTGGCGGGCAGCGTCTTCGGGCAGGTCGAACTCCAGGCCCTCTTGCAGCGGGGCGGGCGTGTACAGGCGCAGGCTCATCTGGGGCGGCAGTGTGCCGCAAGCCGGGCCACGCGCAGCCAAGCGCTTGGGTTGGGGCCAGCCCGCGCTTCAGGTTTCGGCGCCCAGCGCGATGCGCAGCGCGTTGGCCGAGGCCGACCCCTGGTTCGCTTCCAGGTCGGCCACGAACCGACGGGCCAGGGCGCGCAGTTCGTCGACACCGCTGCACTTCTCGATCTCCAGCGCCAGCTTGTAGCCCTTGATCAAGCCCAGACGCGCGCGCGCCTGCGCCGTCAGCACGTCGTACAGCGCGCGGTAGCCCAGCACGGCCAGCGCTTCGTCCAGCGACAAGCCGTGCAGCGGCACGTCCACCGTGGTGATGGCCGCCGGGGGCACCGGCGCGGGCTCGGGGGCCAACACCGGCACACTGACACCGGCGGCCGACAGGGCTGGGCCCGGTGCCGGCGCCACCAGTCCACCGGCCAGCAGCTGCGCCAGGTCGGTCTCGGTGGCGTTGGCCACCAGGGCCAACCACTCGGCGCCGCTGCGGCTGTCGTCGATGATCAACAGCAGGTTGCGCGCAGGCCGAGACAACATGGCCGAGCGTGCCCGGATGGCCTCGCGTCCGGCGTCGGTCTTGAGGTATCGCTGCGACATGGCACTTCAGGCGGCCGCCAACCGGCCTGCCACGGTCAACCGCGCAGTTCGCGGCGCAGGATCTTGCCCACGGGCGTCTTGGGCAGGTCGGTGCGGAACTCCACCACCTTGGGCCGTTTGTAGCCGGTGAGGTTGGCCTCGCAGAACGACCGCACGTCGGCTTCGGTCAGCGCGGGGTCTTTCTTGACGATGACCACCTTCACGGCCTCGCCGGCCTTGGCGTCGGGCACGCCCACCGCGGCGCACTCCAGCACGCCGGGCAACTGCGACAACACGTCTTCCACCTCGTTGGGGTACACGTTGAAGCCGCTGACCAGGATCATGTCCTTCTTGCGGTCCACGATCTTGAAGTAGCCGCGCTCGTCCATCACACCCACGTCGCCGGTGCGGAAGAAGCCGTCGGCCGTCATCGCCTTGGCGGTTTCGTCGGGGCGCTGCCAGTAGCCCGCCATCACCTGCGGGCCACGGATGGCGATCTCGCCGGCCTGGCCGATGGGCACGGGATGGCCATCGTCGTCCAGCAACACCATTTCGGTGTTGGACATGGGCAGGCCGATGTTGCCGCTGTAGGCCGTGCTGTCCACCGGGTTGCAGCTGGCCGTGGGGCTGGTCTCGCTGAGTCCGTAACCCTCGCAGATGGAGCAGCCGGTCTTTTCCAGCCACAGGCGCGCCGTGCCTTGTTGCACCGCCATGCCACCGCCCACGCTGATCTTCAGCGAGGACCAGTCCACCTTGTCGAAATCGGGGTGGTTGGCCAGGGCGTTGAACAGCGTGTTCACCGCCGGGAAGCTGTGGAACTTGTGCGCCGACAGCTCTTTCAGCGTGCCCGGGATGTCGCGCGCGTTGGGGATGAGGATGTTGCAGCCGCCCATGCGCATGGACAGCATCATGTTCGTGTTGAAACCGAAGATGTGGTACAGCGGCAGCGCGCACACGGTGTTGATCTGCTCGCCGGCCGGGATCTTCTTCAGGGCCGGCTGGTACCAGGCTTCGCTCTGCAGCACGTTGGCCACCAGGTTGCGGTGCAGCAGCACCGCGCCCTTGCTGACGCCGGTGGTGCCCCCGGTGTACTGCAGCACGGCGATGTCGTCCGGGCCCACGGTGGCGGCGGTGAAGGACTTGCCACGGCCTTGGCGCAGCGCGTCGTTGAAGCGCACGGCGCTGGGCAGGTTGAAAGCCGGCACCATCTTCTTCACGTTGCGCACCACGTGGTTGACGATGCCGCCCTTGATGAGGCCCAGCATGTCGCCCAAGGCGGCCAACACGATCTTCTTCGTGGGCACGCTGTCGAGCACCTTCTCCAGCGTGACGGCGAAGTTCTCAACGATGATGATGGCCTTGGCGCCGCTGTCCTTGAGCTGGTGCTCCAGTTCACGCGGCGTGTACAACGGGTTCACGTTGACCACCACATAACCCGCACGCAGGATGGCGGCCACGGCCACCGGGTACTGCGGCACGTTGGGCATCATGATGGCCACGCGGTCGCCGCGGGCCAGACCCAGGCTCTGCAGGTAGGCCGCCATCGCGCGCGAGGCGTCGTCCACCTGCCCGAAGGTGATGGTCTTGCCCATGAACTTGTAGGCCGGCAGATCGCGGTACTTGCGGAAGCTCTCTTCCACCAAAGCCACCAACGACGGGTAGAGATCGGTCTTGACCTCGGCGGGCACGCCTGCGGGGTACTGCTTCAACCAGATCTTCTCAACCACCATGCACCTCAGTTCTGTAGGACCGGACATTCTGACGCCTGCCTTGCAGCACCACCATCAGGGGATTCGATAGCGCATGCCGCGGCGGAGGCCGCCGCCACACCCTGGAACGCGGGGGCCATTCGCGCCATTCACCACCGCGTGCACAGACCCAGGGCCTGCGTGCACCAGGGCGGGGGCCGCGTGCACCGCCGCGGCCCCTGCGCAGGCGCAGTGGTTGAGCGTTTTCGGCCGGGCCCGAAAGGCGCGTCAAGCGCCCAGGGTCTGGGCGCAAAACGCAGCCCTATCCAGACTATGCAGAGACAGGGCGAGGCTTTGCAACGACGAGCCTGGGTGTTTTGGTGTGCCAGGCGGGCATGGGTGAAAGACGCTCGACCTCTCAGCGCGCCGCCGTGCCGTCGCTGCCCAGTTCCACCGCGAAGGCCAGGCCCAGCTGCGCGAACTTCAGCGCGTGGTTGGCCTGGTTGCCGAAGGTGGCCGTGGTGTCGTTCACGGTGTGGATGGCCTTGTTGTAGTGCGCGTCGCTGGCCTCGAACGGGAACGAGGCGGCATAACCCTTGGCCGTCCACGAGGCGTGGTCGCTGCAGGCGTAGCCGCAGCGGTCGTAGCCCACGGTCAACTGCGGCAAGTAGGTGGCGGCCAGGCTGGCCACGAAGTTGTTCTGCGCGGCGTTGGTGAAGTCGGTGAACAGCCACAGGTCGGTGGCGTCGCCCTGGTAGGCCGTCATGTCCAGTTGCAGCACGCCCACCACGGGCTTGGCGGCGCGCTTGTATTTGGTGGCGATCTGCTGTGAACCCCGCAGGCCCACTTCTTCGGCGGCGTAGGCGATGAACTCGATGCTGCGCGAGGGCTTGTAGTTGGTGGCCATCAGCACGCGGATGATCTCCGTCAAGCTGGCCACACCCGAGGCGTCGTCGTCGGCGCCCGGCGCCCGCAGCGTTTCGGGTTGGCCGTTGCTGATGCTGTCCAGGTGGCCGCCCAAGACCACGGTCTCGGCCTTGTTGGTGCCCGTGCCCTTGATCAGCAGCGACACCGACTTCTGCGGCCAGCCGCTGTGCTTGACCTGCGAGACCACCACGTCGGTGCGGCCCGCGGCCAGCGCCTTCCACTGCGTGAACAGCCAGTCCGACGCGGCCACGCCGTGCGAGCTGTTGTACATGCGGTTCTGGAAGTTCGACAGGCTCTGGATGGTGGACAGGATGTTGCTCGCCTGGGCCTGGGGCAACAGCGGGTTCACCTTGGCTGCGCTGTCGATGGTGTAGCTGGGCGCCAGCAGCGGCTGCACCTCGCCCTTCAGCTGGTGCAGCGTGGCCAGGGCCTCGGCCAGGGAGTCGTGGCGCATGAAACCACCGCAGCGGTGCAGCGCCTCGTGCACGGCGTTGGACAAGGCCGGCAGCTGGTCTTCGTCGATCTGCAGCGCGTACACACGCTCGCGGCCGTTCACCAAGGTGCGGCTGCCGCGCAGCTCAGGCACCTGCACGGCCACTTCACGGCTGGCCAGCAGCTGGGCTTGCGGGGCCACGCGCATCAGCACGGCCTGCGCACGTTCACCCACGGTGATCCAGGTGGGGCCGGCCTGGGCCAGCGTGGCGCCGCAGGCCAACACAGCGGCCAAGGCCAAGGTCTTGAAAGAACGGCGGGGGGCGGCACGGTGCAGCTTCGGGGCCATGGGGTCTCCTCTGGGGGTGTGGTGGACGCCGGGCCTCGTGGGTCAGGCTGGCGCATTGTGGTGCAAGCCCCGTGCCCGCCCCACCCGTGAAAGCCCGTTGCTGCTGGCTGCAGCAGCGCACCCCCTAACGCGACAAGCGCAGGGTGCAGGACCACACACCGCTGAACCCAAAAGAAAGGGGCGCCGCAACGCCCCCGGGGTGTCCTGCGGCCCGTGCACCACGGGCCGGCCCAGCCGCGTTCACTCCACGGCCTTGACCATCTCTTCCACCACCTTCTTGGCGTCGCCGAAGACCATCATGGTCTTGTCCATGTAGAACAGCTCGTTGTCCAGGCCGGCGTAACCGCTGGCCATGGAGCGCTTGTTCACGATGACGGTCTTGGCCTTGTAGGCTTCCAGGATGGGCATGCCGTAGATGGGGCTGCCCTTCACGTGCGCGGCGGGGTTCACCACGTCGTTGGCGCCCAGGATGATGGCCACGTCCACCTGGCCGAATTCGCCGTTGATGTCCTCCATCTCGAACACCTGGTCGTACGGCACTTCGGCCTCGGCCAGCAGCACGTTCATGTGGCCCGGCATGCGGCCGGCCACCGGGTGAATGGCGTACTTCACCGTGATGCCCTTCTCCGTCAGCTTGGCCGCCAGTTCCTTCACCGCGTGCTGCGCACGCGCCACGGCCAGACCGTAACCCGGCACGATCACCACGGTTTCGGCGTTGCCCAGCACGAAGGCCGCGTCGTCGGCGCTGCCGCTCTTCACGTTGCGCTGGGCCTGGGCGCCACCGGCCGCCGCGGCACCGGCTTCACCGCCAAACCCGCCCAGGATGACGTTGAAGAAGCTGCGGTTCATGGCCTTGCACATGATGTAGCTCAGGATGGCCCCCGAGCTGCCCACCAGGCTGCCCGCGATGATCAACATGCTGTTGTTCAGGCTGAAGCCAATGCCCGCCGCCGCCCAGCCGCTGTAGCTGTTCAGCATGCTGACCACCACCGGCATGTCGGCACCGCCGATGGGGATGATCAGCGTCACGCCCAGCACCAGGCCCAGCACGATGATGGCGTAGAACGCTGCCTCACTTTGGCCGTTGGCGAACACACCGCACAGCACCACGGCCGCCACGCCCAGGCCCAGGTTCAGCAGGTGCTGGCCGGCAAACTGCACCGGCGCACCCTGGAACAGGCGGAACTTGTACTTGCCGCTGAGCTTGCCGAATGCGATGACCGAACCCGTGAAGGTGACGGCGCCGATGAAGGCGCCCAACGCCAGTTCGATGCGGTTGCCCACCGGGATGAGGCCGCCCTTGGCCGTGATGGCGAAAGCCCAGGGCTCCACCACCGCGGCCACGGCGATGAACACCGCGGCCAGGCCGATCATGCTGTGGAAGAAGGCCACCAGCTCGGGCATCTTGGTCATCTCGACGCGCTGCGCCATCACGGCGCCCGCACCACCACCGACCACCAGGCCCAGCAGCACATAACCCAGGCCCAGGCCGGAGCCGGCCAGCTTGACGATCAGCGCCGCCGTGGTGGCCACCGCGATGGCCATGCCCACCATGCCGAACAGGTTGCCGCGGATGCTGGTGGTCGGGTGGCTCAAGCCCTTGAGCGCCTGGATGAAGCAGACGCTGGCCACCAGGTACAGCAGGGTAACGAGGTTCATGCTCATTGCGCACCGCCCTTCTTGCGGCGGCCACCGGCCACGGCCGGTGCGGCCGCTGCGGTCGGTGGTGGCGCGGCCTGCGCCGCCCGTTGCTCAGCGGCCTGCCGTGCCAGGTGCCGGTACAAAAACTGCACCGGCACACCACCGGCCACGATGGCCAGGATGAGTTGGTACTCGCCGCCGATGTTGAAGTGCATCAGCGCCAGGCCCACGGGGATGGCGATGGCCAGGAACAAGGCCGGCGGCATCCAGTACTGCTGGTGGTTCATCACTTGGCGCCCTCCTTGCCGGTGGCCGGTGCTTTCTTGTCCTTCTTCTTGAACATCTCCAGCATGCGGCGTGTGACCAAGAAGCCGCCGAAGACGTTCACCGCGGCCAGCGCCACGGCCAGCACGCCCATGGTCTTGCCCAGGCCGGTTTCGGTGAGGGCGGCGGCCAGCATGGCGCCGACGATGACGATGGCGCTGACCGCGTTGGTCACGGCCATCAGCGGCGTGTGCAGCGCTGGCGTGACGGTCCACACCACGTGGTAGCCCACGTAGATGGCCAACACGAAGATGATGAGGTTGGTGAGGGTGGGGCTGACGATGTCCATGTTCATGTCCTGTTCAAAGTCACTTCACTTGCGCTTGACTTCACCGGCCTGCGTCATCAGGCAGGCCACCACGATGTCGTCGTCCAGCGGCACCTGCAGCGTGGCTTCCTTGGTGACGACCAGCTTCAGGAAATCGAGCACGTTGCGCGCGTACAGGCTGGAGCTGTCGGCGGCCACCAGGGCCGGCAGGTTGGTTTCGCCCACCAGGGTGACACCGTGGCGCACCACGGTCAGCCCGGCTTCGGTCAACGGGCAGTTGCCACCGGGGCCGCCATGCGGACCCAGCGGGCCTTTGCCGGCGGCCATGTCCACGATGACCGAGCCCGGCTTCATGCTGGCCACCATCTCCGGTGTGATGAGTACCGGTGCGGCGCGGCCGGGGATCAGCGCCGTGCTGATGACCACATCGGCCTGCGCCACACGCTTGGCCACCTCGACCTTCTGGCGCTCCAGCCAGCTGGGCGGCATGGGGCGGGCATAACCGCCCACACCTTCGGCGGCCTCTTTCTCTTCAGCGGTTTCGTAGGGCACGTCGATGAACTTGGCGCCCAGGCTTTCCACCTGTTCCTTCACCGAAGGCCGCACGTCGCTGGCCTCGATGACGGCGCCCAGGCGCTTGGCCGTGGCGATGGCCTGCAGGCCGGCCACGCCCACGCCCAGCACCACCACGCGGGCGGCCTTGATGGTGCCGGCCGCGGTCATCAGCATGGGGAACAGGCGCTGGTACTTGTCGGCGGCCAGCATCACGGCCTTGTAGCCGCCGATGTTGGCCTGGCTGCTCAGCACGTCCATGCTCTGCGCGCGCGTGGTGCGCGGCGCGGCTTCCAGCGCAAAGCTGGTCAGGCCGGCGGCGGCCAGGCGCTGCAGGCCTTCGGCATCGAAGGGGTTGAGCATGCCCACCAGGGTGGTGCCGGGGCGCATCAGGCTCAGCTCGTCGGCGTCGGGGCTGCGCACCTTCAGCACCAGTTCGGCCGCGAAGGCCCCGGCGCGGTCGGTCAGTTCGGCACCGGCGGCCACGTAGGCCTCATCGGTGGCACTGGCCGCCAGGCCGGCACCGGCCTGCACACGCAGCACATGGCCCTGGGCTTTGAGCTTCTTGGCCGTCTCGGGGGTGACGGACACGCGGGTTTCACCCGCGGCCGTCTCGAGCGGTACGCCGATCAACATGGAGGCCTCCTCGCCAACGTCTGGATCTTGTTGCACCTGGCCGGGCCGCTGAAGCCGGGCCGGGGCGCCGCTTGCAAGGCCCATGCCCTGCGCCGTGTTGGAGGGGAAAGCTAACACAGGCGCCTGGGCAGGCCACCCCAGGCCGAACCAGGGTCCACCCCGTTGCCAGCGCGGCCGTGCCATGCTTGCGGCCATGCAAGACCCTGCCGTTCCAACCCCCCACCCCGAGCGCTGGCGGCCCAGCGTCACGGTGGCGGCCATCGTCTGCGACGAAGGCACGCCGCCCCGCTACCTGCTGGTGGAAGAGCACACGCCCGAGGGCCTGAAGTTCAACAACCCGGCCGGCCACCTGGAACCTGGCGAAACGCCGGAACAAGGCGTGGTGCGCGAGGCGCTGGAAGAAACCGGCCGGCACTTCCAGCCGCAGGCCCTGCTGGGCGTGTACCTGTCGCGCTTCCAACGCCCGGCCACCGGCGAAGACGTGACCTACCTGCGTTTCGCCTACGCCGGCACGGTCGGTGAGGCCGACCCGGCCGGCCTGGGCCGCGCGCGGGACGAAGGCATCGTGGCCACGCACTGGTGCACGCTGGCCGAGGTGCAGGCCCTGTACGCGCAGCACCGGCTGCGTAGCACCCTGGTGCTGACCTGCCTGCAAGACCACGCCGCCGGCCGCCGCCTGCCGCTGGACGCCGTGCAGGCCGACACCAGCCTGTGGCAGCCGGAAGTGAAGACCGGCGGCACGGCCGCAGGCTGAGGGGCGCGGCCATGCTGGCGTTCGACATCGATGGCCGCCGCTTCCAGGTGCGGGCCGGGGCGCTGCTGCGCCACCAAGGCCGCTGGCTGCTGCACCGCGCCCCGGCCGACGCCTATTGGTCGCTGCCCGGCGGGCGCGTGGACCCGGGTGAAACCGCGGCGCAGACCGTGGTGCGTGAACTGCAGGAAGAACTGGGTGTGGCCGCCACCGCCGGGCCTTTGCGCGTGCTGGTGGAAAACTTCTTCGCGCTGGGCCACCGCCCTTTCCACGAGCTGAACCTGGTCGTGGAAGCCCACCTGCCGGACGGTCACCCGCTGCTGACGATGGAAGGCGACTTCGCGGGCGACGAAGCCGGCAGCCCGCTGGTCTTCCGCTGGTTCGCGGCCGAAGACCTGCCGGGTTTAGACATACGCCCCCAGGCGCTGCAACAGCTGGTGGCCGCGCCGGACTCGCCTTTTTTGCACCTGGTGCAGCAAGATCGCCACACCCCGGCCTGACATCAGAGCGTGGCCAGCCAGTCCAGCAGCAGTTGGTTGACGGCCTCGGGCTGCTCCATCGTCAGCATGTGGCCGGCGCCCTGCACCATCGCCAGGCGCGCCCCGGGGATGCCGGCACCGGGCGCCACGAATTCCTGGCTGTGTTCCGGCGGCGTCAGCTTGTCGGCCTCGCCGCACAGCACCAGGGTGGGGCAGGCCACGGTCGGCAGGCTGGGGCGGCTGTCCACGCGCGCCATCACGGCCCGGTTCTGGGCGATGAGCTGGGCGGCGCCTGCGCGCTGCACCATGGCCATGTAGCGCTGCACCATCTGCGCCCGGCCCTGCAGGCCCTGGCTGTCGGGGTGGAAGGCGAACATCACGTTGGCCTGCAGCACCTCTTCCACGCGGCCGGCTTCGAAATAGCCGATGGCGTCGCTGCGCAGGCGCAGCTGCTCGGGCGTGTCGGGCCGCGGGCTGCTGCCCAGCAGGGCCAGGGCCTGCACCTGCTGGGGGGCCTGGCGCTGCATCTCCAGCGCCAGCATGCCGCCCATGGACGCGCCCACCAGCACATGCCGACCCGGGGATTCGGCCAGCAGCGTCCGCGCCATCTCCGGCAAGGTGGCGCAACGTTGGTGCACATCGCTGATGGTGACGCGGTGGCCCCGCGCTGGGTCGGCCCAGGCCGGCAGTTGGTCGCGCCACAGTTCGGCGTCGCAGGCCAGGCCGGGCAGCAAGATCAAGGACAGCATGAAAACAGTTTGCCATGCACCGCTGCCCACCCCCCAAGTGCGCAGGCCCAGGCTTTGCATGGCGAAACATGGCCGACGCGCCCGCCGCGTATAACCAGGGCCCTTGTCCACCGCCAACCCCCGCGAGAACCGCATGCCCACAGTCCGCCGCACCCCCACCTTCGCCCGCCTGGCCCTGGGCCTGAGCGCCGGCCTGCTGGCCTGCACCGCCCAGACCGCACTGGCGCAAGACTTCGACAGCGTGCGCCTGGGCGGCGCACCGCGCGAGGGCGGCCGCGTGGGCGGTGTGGTGTTCAGCAGCCCGGCCTACAAGGGCAGCGACGAGCGCAAGGCCGCGCTGCTGCCGGTGGTGGAGTACCGCTGGGCCAACGGCTTCTTCGCCGGTGTGGGCTCGGGCGTCGGTTATGAATTCCTGCGTGGTGAAGGCACCGTGGCCGGCGTACGCTTGACGCCCGACATGGGCCGCAAAGAAAGCCGCGCCGACGCGCTGAAGGGCATGGGCGACATCGGTGCCAAGCCCGAGGTCGGCGTGTACCTGAACCACGCCTTTGCGCCTTTCGGCGTGGGCATCAGCACCAACCTGCGCTACGGCGCGGGCGGCAACGGCCTGCTGGCCGACGTGGGCGTGGGCTGGGGCATGCCGCTGGCGCCCACGGTGCGCCTGCGCCTGGGTGCGGCGGCCACGCTGGCCAACAGCGCCTACATGCAGAAGTTCTTCGGCGTCACGGCCGAACAGTCGGCCACCAGTGGTTACGCCGTCACCGAGGCCCGCGCGGGTGTGCGGGACACGCGGCTGTCGGTGGGCGTGCTGTGGGCCATCAGCCCGAAGCTGGCGATGACGGGCGGCCTGACCGCCACACAACTGGCCAGCGACGCGGCCAACAGCCCGTTGACACGCCAGCGCAGCGGCTTCAGCGCGGCCAGCACGCTGACCTACGCGTTCTGAAGACCCAGCCGCGGGGCAGGTGCGCCGGCCGCGGGGCCGGCTTCACTTCTCGTGGATGGTGGCCACGTCCTCGCGCATGATGGTGGCGTCTTTGCCTTCGCTGTTGCGGTAGTTGTAGATGCCTTCTTCGGCATCGAACTTCGGCTTGCCCTGGGCGGGGATCTTCAGGCCCGTCTTGGTGGTGATGACGTAAGGCGTGGCACCGCAAGCGGCCAGCGACAACAGCAGGGCGGCGGCAAGCAGGGATCGGGCGAACATGGGGCGGGGCTCCTGGCGGGACGGTTCTGTCTGGCCGTGACCGGCGGCACGCCCACAGGGCTCAGACACCGGCCACGAAGCGCGTCACACGACGCGGGCGCAAATGGTACTCGCCGCCGGTTCGCAGGTTCAGCGCACCCCGCAACTGCAGGTAGTCGGCACGCAGCAGCTGCACGTCCAGGTAGCCGGCGCCGTCGGGGCGCTTGAACTCCAGGCGCGTGTGCGGGCCCACGGTCAGCGTGTGGGCCAGGGTGGCGGGCAGGCTGTCGGCACTGGGCGCGCCCAGCACTTCCAGTTCGTGCGGTCGCACAAACTGTGCGTCGGCCTGGCCGGCTTGGCCTTGCAGCAGGTTCACATCGCCCAGGAACTGCAGCACAAAAGGTGTGGCCGGGTGGTCGTAGACCTGGTCGGGCGAGCCCACCTGTTCAATGCCACCGGCGTTCATCACCACCACGCGGTCGGCCACTTCCATGGCTTCTTCCTGGTCGTGCGTGACGAACACGCTGGTCACATGCACCTCGTCGTGCAAGCGGCGCAGCCAGCGCCGCAGTTCCTTGCGCACCTTGGCGTCCAGGGCGCCGAAGGGCTCGTCCAGCAGCAGCACCTTGGGCTCCACCGCCAAGGCGCGGGCCAAGGCCACACGCTGGCGCTGGCCGCCCGACAACTGGTGCGGGTAGCGGCTGGCCAAGGGGCCCAGCTGCACCAGTTCCAGCAGGTCGCTGACCTTCTTCTTGATCACGGCCTCAAGCGGCCGTTGCGCCTTCGGCCGCACACGCAGGCCAAAAGCCACGTTCTCGAAGATGCTCATGTGGCCGAACAAGGCGTAGTGCTGGAACACGAAGCCCACGTTGCGTTCGCGCACGTCGGCGTGCGTGGCGTCGTCGCCGTGGAACAGCACCTGGCCGCTGTCGGCCACTTCCAGCCCGGCGATGATGCGCAGCAGCGTGGTTTTGCCCGAGCCCGAGGGGCCCAGCAGCGCCACCAGTTCACCCGAGGGGATGTCCAGGTTCAGGTGGTCGCAAACGACCGTCTGGCCGAAACGCTTGTTGAGGTTGCGGACTTCAATGCTCATGGGAGGTTTCCTTGGCCGAGGCCTTCACACGCTGCTCCACCAGGTACTTCAGCACCAGGGTCACCAGGGCCAGGCCAGCCAGCAGGCTGGCGACGGCGAACGCGGCCGCGAACTGGTATTCGTTGTAGAGAATTTCGATGTGCAGCGGCATGGTGTTGGTCTGGCCACGGATGTGGCCCGACACCACGCTGACCGCACCGAACTCGCCCATGGCCCGGGCATTGCACAGGATGACGCCGTACAGCAGCGCCCACTTCACGTTGGGCAGCGTCACCCGCCAGAAGATCTGCCAGCCGTTGGCGCCCAACACCCGTGCGGCTTCTTCCTGTTCCACGCCCTGGGCCTGCATCAGCGGGATCAGCTCACGCGCCACAAACGGGAAGGTGATGAACACCGTGGCCAGCACGATGCCGGGCACCGCGAAGATGATCTTCAGGTCGTGCTCGCGCAGCCATTCGCCGAACCAGCCTTGCAGGCCGAACACCAGCACGTAGATCAGGCCCGCGATGACGGGGCTGACCGAGAACGGCAAGTCGATCAGTGTCAGCAGCAGGTTCTTGCCACGGAAGTCGAACTTGGCGATGCACCAGGCCGCCGCGACGCCGAACACCAGGTTCAGCGGCACGCTGATGGCCGCGGCGATCAGCGTCAGCTGGATGGCCGACACGGCATCGGGTTCAACGATGGCCGCCAGGTAAACGTCCCAGCCCTTCTTCAGCGCCTCGACAAACACCGCCACCAGCGGAATGAACAAGAAGAAGCCCAGAAAGGCCAGCGCACCAAAGATCAGCAGCCGGCGCACCCAGGCAGGCTCCTCCGTAGGCCGCCGCCGCGCAGCGGCCGTTTGACCCAGCTTCCCCGCACGGATCGGGCTCTGCCCGTCCGTCGCGGGACGGCCCCCCTGGGGGGTAGCGAGCGGTAGCGAGCTTGGGGGCTCCATCCTCGAGCTTGGGGGCATGTCTAAACCCCCCCTTGGCGCTTGCGGGCCCAGGCCTGCAGCGCGTTGATGACCAGCAGCATCACGAAGCTGATGCACAACATCACCACCGCGATGGCCGTGGCCCCGGCGTAGTCGTACTGCTCGAGCTTGGTGATGATCAGCAGCGGCGTGATCTCACTGACCATGGGCATGTTGCCGGCGATGAAGACCACGCTGCCGTATTCGCCCAGGGCACGCGCGAAGGCCAGCGCAAAGCCGGTCAACAACGCCGGCATCAGCACCGGGAACACGACCATGCGGAAGGTTTGCCAGCGGTTGGCGCCCAACGTGGCGGCGGCTTCTTCCAGTTCGCGGTTCACGTCCTCCAGCACCGGCTGCACGGTGCGCACCACGAAGGGCAGGCCGATGAAGACCAGCGCGACCCACACGCCCAGCGGCGTGAAGCTCACCTTGAAGGGCAGCCATTGCCCGATCCAGCCGTTCTGCGCGTAAAGGGCCGTCAACGCAATGCCCGCCACGGCCGTGGGCAGTGCAAAGGGCAGGTCGACCAGCGCGTCGATGATGCGGTGGCCAAAGAAGCGGTAGCGCACCAGCACCCAGGCCACGCCCAGGCCGGCCACTGCGTTCAACAACGCGGCCAGGAAAGAAGCGCCAAAGGTCAGGCGGTACGAGGCCATCACCCGCGGGCTGGTGGTGGCGGCCACGAACTCGTCCCAGGTCAGCGTGAAGGTCTTCAGGAAGGCCGCCGACAAGGGCACCAGCACCAGCAGGCAAACGTAGAACACCGAGAAGCCGAGCGCCAGGTTGAAGCCCGGCAGCACGCTGTGGCGGCGCAGCAGCAAGGCGGCGCTCACTTCTTGCTGTAGATCTGGTCGAACACACCACCGTCGGCGAAGTGGGTCTTCTGCGCCTGGGTCCAGCCACCGAACACCTCGTCGATGGTGAACAGCTTGACCCCCAGGTTGAAGGTGCTGGCGTACTTGGCCGCCACCTTGGCGTCGCGCGGGCGGTAGTAGTTCTGTGCGGCGATGTCCTGGCCCTGGGGGGTGTACAGAAACTCCAGGTAAGCCTGGGCTGCGGCGCGCGTGCCCTTGCGGTCCACGTTCTTGTCCACCACGGCCACCGGCGGTTCGGCCAGGATGCTCAGCGATGGCACGACGATGTCGAACTTGGTGGGCCCCAGCTCTTTCACGGCCAGGAAGGCCTCGTTCTCCCAGCTCAGGAACACGTCGCCGACGCCGCGCTCCGTGAAGGTGGTGAGCGCGCCGCGCGCGCCGCTGTCCAGCACCGGCACGTTGTTGAAGAGGTCGCTGACGAACTTCTTCGCCTTGACCTCGTCCTTGCCAAACTTCTTCAGCGCGTAGCCCCAGGCCGCCAGGTAGTTCCAGCGGGCGCCGCCGCTGGTCTTGGGGTTGGGCGTGACGACGGCGACGCCAGGCTTGACGAGGTCGTCCCAGTCCTTGATGCCCTTGGGGTTGCCCTTGCGCACCAGGAACACGATGGTGCTGGTGTAGGGGCTGGCGTTGTGCGGCAGGCGCTTTTGCCAGTCGGCGGGCAGCAGCTTGGCGCGGGCGTGCAGTTCGTCGATGTCGTAGGCCAGGGCCAGCGTCACCACGTCGGCGTCCAGGCCATCGATGACCGACCGCGCCTGTTTGCCCGAGCCGCCATGGCTTTGTTTGATGGAGACGTTGTCGCCGGTCTTGGCCTTGTAATGCGCGGCGAAAGCCTTGTTGAAGTCCACATAGAACTCGCGCGTGGGGTCGTAGCTGACGTTCAACAACTGCAGCTCACGGGCCCAGGCGCTGGGCATGCCCAGACCGGCCACCACGGTGGTGGCGAGCAGGGCGGCTTTCAGCCATGGGCGGCGGTGGGTGTCGGGTGTGGCGCTCATTTTGGAGGTTGGCTTTCTGGACGGACAGGTGAAAGAAGTCGGCCGTGGCATGCGGCGGCGCGACCCGGCGACACGGGCCTGAGGTGTGGCGGCGGCGGCTCAGCGCCTGTCGCCGGGTGCCAGGGCTTGTTCCACCACGGCGCGCGTCAGCGTGGGGGCGAAGGTGCTGATGAAGGCGTAGCCGAAGTCGCGCAGGTAGCTGCCGCGGCGCAGCGCCAAGCGCGTGGTGTTGGCTTCGAACAGGTGGTGCGTGGCGATGCCGTGCAGCGCGGGGTCGCGTACCGGGTCGTAGGCGATCGCGGCGATCAGGCCCACGCCCAGCCCCAGTTCCACGTAGGTCTTGATGACGTCGGCGTCCATCGCCGACAGCACCACGTTGGCGGCCAGGCCGGCACGGCCGAAGGCTTGGTCGATGTGGCTGCGGCCGGTGGTGCCGGGCTCGTAGGTGACCAGCGGCCAGGCGGCCAGCTGCTCCAAGGCCAGCGGCTGCCCAGCGCGGTCGGCCTCGGCCAGAGGGTGGCCATGCGGCACCACCACACTGTGGGTCCAGCGGTAGCAGGGCAAGGCCACCAGGTCGTCCACATCGGCCAAGGCTTCGGTGGCGATGCCGATGTCGGCCTCGCCCTGCAGCAGCAGGTCGGCCACCTGGCGCCCGGTGCCCTGGCTGAGGTGCAGGCTGACGGCGGGGTAGGCGGCGCGGAAGTCGCGCACAGCGTGCGGCAACGCGTACCGGGCCTGGGAGTGGGTGGCCGCCACACGCAGCTGCCCCTGGCGCGCCTTGGCGAAGTCGGCCCCGGCGTGGCGCAGGCTGTCGGCTTCTTGCAGCAGGCGTTCGATGATGGGCATCACCGCCTGCCCGGGCTCGGTCAGTCCCACCAGGCGTTTGCCGCTGCGCAGGAAGAGGTCCAGGCCCAGCTCGTCTTCCAGCTCACGGATCTGGCGGCTGACGCCGGGTTGCGAGGTGTGCAGCACCTCGGCCACGGTGGTGAGGTTGAAGCCTTGGCGGACGGTTTCGCGCGCACTGCGCAGTTGCTGAAAGTTCACGGTCTTTGGGTGCCATCTGATGCACTTTGGCATCCATGGCCGCCATTCTTCCCAGCCACCTATAGATCAACAACGAATTTAAAATGCGATAGGCATTACAAAAACAGATAAACAAGGCCGCACAGGTCAGCGCCGCCGGCCGCGTCCTGCCGGGACTGCGGCGGGCAGACCCGCCACCGCCGCCAACCCCGGCCCCACGTAGCGCGACTGCACCCACATGCGCCGCCCCTGGGCCCGCTGCTCCAGGGCCTGGGCCAGCATGCCGGTGCTGCGGGCCAGGTGCATCAGCACCAGGGCCCCATGGCGGGGGGCCCCCAACGCGCGGCACAGGGCCACCAGCGCGAAGTCGATGGTGGCGTGCAGCGGTGTGTCGCCCGCGGCTTCGGCCAGCCAGGCGCCGACGGGCGAGCCCGCACGGGTGGCAAGCAACAACAGTGCCGCGGCCCGTGGGTCGCCCTGCACGAACAGGTGGTGGTTCACACCGGGCAGCGCTTCGCCGCGCGCACGGTAGGCGGCGGCCACGCGGGCCAGGCTGCCGTTGGCCTGCACCTCGTCGAACAGCGCCTGCACCGCTTCGAATTCACCACCACTCAGGCGCACAAAGCCATAGGCCATGGACGACAGCAGGCAGGCCGCCAAGCTGCCCTGCAGCGAGGCCATCATGCGCGCGGACAAGCCCATCAGGTTAGGCACCATGTCGGCGCACAGCACCAGGGCTTGGCGCAGGCTGTCGTGCTGGGCCGGGCCCAATTGCCAAGCCTGGGCCAACTGCGCGTGCAAGGGCTCGGCGCTGGGCGCCTGCGCCCACCAGCATGCCGCGGCCACCCGCAGGTGGCGGCCCAGGGCCGCAGCCAAGGCGTCGCCGCCCAGGTCGGCGCCACCTTCCAGGCCGGGCATGGCCAAGCCCCACAGCGTCACCGCACGGGCCACGGGCTCGGTGTCGGCCAGGGCGCGCGCGGTGCGGTGCCACAGCGCGGGCAAGCGCGGCGCGGCCGGGCCAAAGGCCGCCGCTTCAGGCACCTGCCACAGCAGCGCGGCCGTGGCTTCCAGGCTGTGTTGTTGCGACCAGGCCACCACGGGCTGGCCCCGGTGCACCAGTTGGCCGTCCACCACACCGGTCAGCGCGGTGTCGACCAGCGGCCAACCTTCGTACAGGGCGTTGTGCACGGCCTGCGCCTCGCGCGCGCGGCCGCGGCGCGGGCCGTCGCGCAGGCGGTCGATCTCGTCTTGCGCATAGCGGCTGCGCTGCGGGTCTTGGGGGTCGGGCAAAGCGGTGAGCAGGCCGCGGCTGGCGTAGGCGTACAGGGTCGCCTTGCGCACGCCCAGGGCCTGGGCGGCCTCTTCCGCGCTCAACCAGACGCCGGTGGATCGGGGGGTCTTCAGCGACATGTTTGCCTGAGTTGATTGGGTTGATCAAGATTGACGCTGAGAGCCAGTGTGCTTGAAATGGCGGCATGCACCACCGCGCCGCCCCACCCCGCCGACCCCGCCACCGACGCTGGTACACCCCCAGCACGGCCATCCCTTGGGCCTGGGCCCTGGCCGCCTGGCCGCTGCACGGGACGGCGCAAACCGCCGAGCCCCCACCGGGCGCACCGGCGCCCGCGGCCCCGCGCATCGAGGTGCGCGGCGATGGCAGCGCGCAGCGCCGTGCCGACGTGGCCGGCCGGCAGATCGTGGGCCGCGAAGAACTGCTGCGGCACGGCGACACGCGCCTGGTCGACGCGCTGCAGCGCCTGCCCGGCCTCAGCGTGGAACAGCGCGGCAGCGGCACCGAGCTGAAGCTCGGCGGCCTGGGCGAGGGCTACACGCAGGTGCTGCTGAACGGCGAACCGCTGCCGCGCGGCACCTCGCTGGACAGCATTGCGCTGGACAGCCTGGAGCGTGTGGAAGTGCTGCGTGGCGCCAGCGTGCAGAGCGCGCAGGCCATCGCCGGCAGCATCAACCTGGTGACACGCCGCGCCACGGCCAGCACGCCGCGTGAACTGAAGCTGCAGCTGGGCAGCCAGTGGGGCCGGCCACAGGCCTCGGCGACGCTGAACTTCGGGGGCCAAACCGGCGCCGCACGCTGGGGGCTGGGCCTGGTGCTGGCCGATGAACAGCAGCAGTGGCCGGCCCACATCGAGCAAACCCGCTGGGACGATGGCACGCTCACACAACGCAGCCTGACCCACAAGCGCGAAACCGACCGCACGCGCTCTTGGAGCCTGAACCCACGGGCCAGCTGGCAACAGACCGCGGCCGACAGCAGCCGCTGGCAGTTCAGCACCGACCACAGCCTGCGCCTGGCGCGTTCCAGCGGCGGCGTGTCCGACCAGCGCGAAGCCCTGGAAGGCGCGGCGCCCGCCCAACAAACCACCGACATGGCGCTGCACTACGACCGCCTGTTCTGGCGCGGCCGTGTGCAGGCCCAGCACCGCAGCGCCGAAGGCCACAGCAGCGAGCTGCGCCTGAACTTCACGCACGCGCGGCGCGACCAGCGCGCCCGCAGCCTGGGCAGCAACTTCAGCGGACAGCCCGTGCAGGACACGGCGGTGGACGGCGTGGCCACCGACCAGGCGGCAACGCTGAACCTGAACCACCAGCGCGCGGCCGGCCCAGCCCACCGGCTGGACCTGGGCAGCGAATGGGAAGTGGCCCGCCGCAGCGAAGACCGCGTGCAGTCCGAACAAGCCCTGCCCGGTGGCCTGCCCCCGCTGAACCTGGACGAGCGCTACCAAGCGCGCGCGCAGCGCTGGGCACTGTACGCCCAGGACGACTGGACCTGGTCGGCACAGACCACGCTGCAGGCCGGCCTGCGGCTGGAAAGGCTGGACACCGTGAGCGAAGGCAATGTGTTCGAGCGCGTGCGCCAGCAACACCGCCTGCTGGGGCCGGTGCTGCGCCTGGCCACCGAACCGTCGCGTGCGATGGGCAGCTTCAAGCTGGGGCTGTCGCGCGGCTTCAAGCTGCCGGTGCCGCGCGACGTGATGCCACGGCGTTATGTGCCCACCGAGGTGTCGGCCACCGCCCCGGCCATGGCCGGCAACCCCGACCTGCGGCCAGAACGCGCCTGGAGCCTGGACGGCAGCTGGCAGCGCGCCGTGCCGGCGTTGAAGGGCGAGTGGGTGGTGTCGGCCGCGCTGCGGCGCATCGACGACGTCATCCTGGACCGCCTGCTGCACCAGCCCAGCGTGCCCGAGGCGCCCTGGCTGCTGCAGCGCTTCAACGCCGGCCGCGCCTGGAGCGCCGGGCTGGACTTTGAATGGCGCGGCCAGGCCACGGGCCTGCTGGCGGCCGGCCCCTTGCGCTGGCAGACCAGCCTCTCGCTGGCACGTTCCAAGCTGCTGGACGTGGCCGGCGACAGGCCGGCCCTGGCCGGCCAAGCGCCTTGGGCCTTGAAGCTGGACCTGACCCAGCCGCTGGCCCCGGGCTGGACGGCGCAACTGGGCCTGCAGGCCCGCGGCACGGCGCGCGCCGACCAACCCAGCGCACGCCGGCTGGAAAGCGGGGCGCGTCACAGCTGGAACGGCAGCCTCGCTTGGCAGCGCAGCCCGCAGCAGAGCTGGCGCTTGTCGGCCGCGCCGCTGGGCCGCAGCGAGGACGTGGACCTGAAAACCGTGCAGGTGACCGAAGGCGGCCGCACGGTGGTCTACCGCGCCCGCGAAGCCTGGCAGCGCGGCACCCTGTGGCGCCTGGCGCTGGACAGCCGCTTCTGAGCCGGCCACCAGCCAGCGACTGGCCGGGCTTCGGTTGGCCTTTCACCGGCCCGGCTATGCTTGGCCGCATGCACAGCCTCGCCCCTTTCCACCTGGCCTTTCCCGTGGACGACCTGGCCGCCGCCCGCGCCTTCTACGGCGGCCTGCTGGGCTGCGCCGAAGGCCGCAGCAGCGCCGAGTGGATCGACTTCGACTTCTTCGGCCACCAGATCGTGGCCCACCTGGCGCCGCCCAAGCCCCAGCCCGACCACCACAACGCCGTGGACGGCCAGCACGTGCCGGTGCCGCACTTCGGCGTGGTGCTGGACTGGGACGACTTCCACCGTTTCGCCGACAGGCTGCGGGCCGCGGGCCTGCGCTTTGTGATCGAGCCCGGCATCCGCTTTGCGGGCCAGGTGGGCGAACAGGCGACCATGTTCTTCCTGGACCCGGCGGGCAACGCGCTGGAGTTCAAGGCCTTCCGCGACCGCGCGCAGTTGTTCGCCAAGTGAGGGGCGCACTGCCATGCTGCTGCTGACCTTCATCCGCCACGGCGAAACCGACTGGAACCGCGCCATGCGCTTCCAGGGCCACAGCGACGTGCCGCTGAACGACGCCGGCCTGGCCCAGGCCGCCGCGCTGGGCCAGCGCTTGGCGGCCGAGCCCGCGCCCGACGCCGTGGTGTGCAGCGACCTGCAACGCGCACGCCAGACGGCCGAACCCGCGCTGCAACGCTGGCGGCTGGCGGCCGAGCTGGACGCCGGCCTGCGCGAACAGGCCTTCGGGGTCATCGAAGGCCTGCACGCCGACGCCATCCACCGCGAGCACCCGGCGCTGTGGCAACGCTGGACGCAGCACCAGGCCGACTTCGCCCCGCCCGGCGGCGAAAGCACGGTGCAGTTTTCGCAGCGCGTGCTGCAGGCCGTGGACCGCCTGGCCACGGCCCACCGCCCGGCCGAAGGCGGCCAGCGCCATGTCATGGTGTTCACCCACGGCGGCGTGCTGGACATGCTGTGGCGCCACGTGCACGGCCTGCCGCTGAACGGGCGGCGCGAATGCGCCATCCCGAACACCGGCATCAACCGCCTGCGTTGGGCCGGCGGCCGCTTGCACATCGACGCCTGGGGCGACGCCAGCCACCTGGAAGACAAGCCGCTGTCGCCTTGAATGCGCTCAAGATGGGCGGCGCCCACGCAGAGGCCAACAGGTCTCAGAACCCACCTGGGTTCACGCCAGCTCCGCTCAGGGGTACCAGCCCGCCACGGGACACCTCAGCGCATCCCACGAACGTCAACTGCGCACGTGGTACTGTCCTTTGGAAGACCGAACGAAGGTCATTCGTGGTGGACCACGCACCGCCACCATTCACCCCTCGAACCTGTCAGGGTTGTTGCCATGGGAATGAAAAGTTCACTTGCTGAGGTTGTTGACGGACGCTTGGTTCTGCCGGCCGATGCCGTGGCGCTGCTTTCAGCGGATTCGACGTTCCGTGTGATCATCGACTCGGATCGGGGTACGGTGTGCATCTTCGCCAAGGACCCGTTCTCGCTGGCGCCTCAAACAGAGACCTTGATGGACGCGCTAGCGGAACTCCGCGAAGGACTTCATCCAGACGACTATGCAGCCCCAGTTTCCGAAGAGGCCCTTCGGGAAATCAAGAGAAAGCGCCAGGAAGGCGGGGGCGGTGAATGAACGGTCCCAAAGTCGTTCTGGACGCCAATGTCCTCTACGGAAACCTCTCCAGGGACCTCTTGCTGTCCCTCTTTGCAGAGGGTCTTTACGAAGCGAAGTGGACCGCAGAAATCACTGACGAGTGGTCGCGGCATTTGCTTGAGAACCAGCCGAACGTCACCTTGGAGAAGCATCGGCGGACCGTGTTTTTGATGCACCAGATTCAGCCGAGCCCTTTGGTAGAAAACTATCAACAATTTGTCGGGCAAATCGACCTGCCAGATAAAGATGATCGTCATGTGGTAGCGGCTGCCTTGGCCATTGGTGCGCGCAAAATCCTCACCTGGAATTTGCGTGACTTCCCCGCACAGATACTGTGCGCTTTCGGCATCGTGGCGGAATCTCCCGACAAGTTTTTGGCAGACCTTGTCATCGAGCATCCGCTTGAAGTCGTCGGCGTTTTCAGGCGAATGCGGGAGCGGTTCAAGAAGCCGCCCATGTCCATCGACCAGTTTTTTGCGTCGCTGACGAAACATCAACTCGTCCTGGCTGCGCGCCAACTCGAGCGGTACCGTGACCTGCTCTGACCGCGGGCGCAACCCATCTGCGCCGTTGCTTGTGGGCGGGCGCCCCCCCGCCGGCTCACCATTGGTGCGCGACGTCCAGGACTGCCCCAGCGCTAACTGCCCAAGTGTACGCCCGCGCGCCCTTTCGGGGCACGGCTTCTGACACCTCTGTTGACATTTCCCCAGTATTTATAGGGAAATCGATAGCTGTCGAAGGCCTGGCACGCGCCGTGCTGCGCCTAGCATCTTCACAGCCTGGTCAGCGCCGGGCGCACACGTCACCCTGAGGAGATTGCACCCATGAAGTCCACGCACCTGCCGCGCCGCAGCGCCACCAGCGCCGCCGCCCTGGCCCTGGCCCAAACCCTGGCCCTGGGTCTGGCTTTCGCCGGCGGCCAAGCCCTGGCCCAAAGCACCGACCGCAGCGCCGCCGTCAACCGCGCCCTGGCCCATGTGAAGGCCTTCCCGGGCCGCAGCCTGCACGGCGAAGGCCACGACTACGAAGCACGCGACGTGCTGGTCGACGCCGACGGCCGCGAGCACGTGCGCCTGGCGCGCAGCTTCCGTGGCCTGCCCGTCATCGGCGGCGACCTGGTGGTGCACAGCGACCGCAACGGCGCGCTGCTGGACACCAGCCGCACGCTGAACCGCGCCATCGCGCTGGACATCCGCGCCCGCATCGGCGCTGCCGAAGCCGTGCGCGCCGCCGTGCTGGCCCGCCCCGGTGCCCCCGAAGGCATGCCGCGCCTGGTGGTCTACGCCCGTGGCGACGCACCGCAGCTGGCCTACCACGTGCGCCTGCACGGTGAACAGACCGACGGCACGCCCAGCGAACTGCAGGTGATGGTGGACGCCACCAGCGGCGCCATCCTGGAAAGCTGGGACGAGGTGCACACCGCCCCGGCGGTCGGCACCGGCAAGACGCTGTTCGCCGGCAACGTGCCCATCACCACCGAGAAGACCACCAACTTCACGCTGACCGACAACACGCGCGGTGGCGGCAAGACGCTGAACATGCGCAACCGCACCGCCGGCAGCGGCGTGGCCATGACCGACGCCGACAACGTGTGGGGCAACAACGCGACGAGCGACGTGGCCACCGTGGCCGCCGACGCCCACTACGGCATCGCGCTGACCTGGGACTACTTCAAGAACGTGCACGGCCGCAGCGGCATCGCCAACGACGGCAAGGGCGCCGCCGCCCGCGTGCACTACGGCCGCAACTACGCCAACGCCTACTGGAGCGACAGCTGCTTCTGCATGACCTTCGGCGACGGCAACGGCAGCAGCATCAAGCCCCTGGTCAGCATCGACGTGGCCGGCCACGAGATGACGCACGGCGTGACCAGCCGCACCGCCGGCCTGGTGTATTCCGGCGAAAGCGGCGGCCTGAACGAGGCCACCAGCGACATCTTCGGCACCATGGTCGAGTACTACGCCAACAACGCGCAAGACCTGCCCGACTACCTGATGGGCGAGAAGCTGTTCACCAACGGCACCAGCGTCATCCGCAACATGATGAAGCCCAGCAGCGACGGCGTGTCGGCCGACTGCTGGTACAGCGGCGTGGGCAGCATCGACGTGCACTACAGCTCGGGCATCGCCAACCACTTCTTCTTCCTGCTGGCCGAAGGCACGACCGCCGGCTCGCCCAGCAAGACCTGCGTGGCCGGCAACACCAAGGTGGCCAGCGGCAACGGCACGCTGACGGGCATCGGCCGCAGCAAGTCCGAGAAGATCTGGTACCGCGCGCTGACGGTCTACATGACCAGCAGCACCAACTACGCCGCCGCGCGTGTGGCCACCGTGAAGGCCGCCAACGACCTGTACGGCGCCGGCTCGGCCGAAGCCACCGCCGTGGCCGACGCCTGGACGGCCGTGCTGGTGAACTGACCGGCACACCCCACCGGCGCCCCGCGGCGCCGGTGAGGGGCCATGCAAAAGGGGCGCCACAGCGCCCCTTTTTCGTTGGCACGGGCGCTGGGTGCAGCGCCTCGCTTTCGACGTCACTGCCAGCCGATGGCCGCCAAGTCGTTGACGAACACCGGCACGTCCTTCCACAACCCCTTCACACGGGCGTTGGCCACGGTGATCCAGGTGGGCTGGTACAGGTAGGCGGCCACGGCGTCGCGCGCCACCAGGCGCTGGGCCTCGCCCATCAGCGCGTTGCGTTCATCGGGCTTGATGGTCGCGTTGACCTTGGCCCACAGCGCGTTGAACTCGGCCGACTCGTAGTTCCAGTAGTAGCCCGGCCGCGCGAAGTTGCCGAAGTCCAGCGGTTCGACGTGGCTGATGATGGTCAGGTCATAGGCCTTCTGGCCGTACACGCCGGACAGCCACTGCGCCCACTCCACGTTCTCCAACTTCACGGTGATGCCCACCTTGGCCAACTGCGCGGCCACCACCTCGCCACCCAGGCGCGCGTAGGGCGTGGGCGGCAGCTTCATCGTCAGCTCCAGCGGTGGCGTGATGCCGGCCTGGTGCAGCAGCGCGCGGGCCTTGGCCTGGTCGAACGGGTTGATGCCGGTGGTGTCCACATAACCCGGCGCGCCCGGCACGTAGAAGCTGCCGATGGGCACACCAAAGCCTTCGGCCGAACCGTCGATGACGGCCTGGCGGTCGATGGCGGCCAGGATGGCGCGGCGCACGCGCACGTCGTCCAGTGGCTTGCGCTTGTTGTTGATGGCGACGATGGTCTTCGCACGCGAGCCACCGATCAGCACCTGGTACTTCTTGTTGCCCTGGAACTGCTTCAGGCTGCGCGCCGCGGCCACACGCGGAAAGGCGTCCACGTCGCCCGACAACAAGGCCGCCACCTGGGCCGCGGTGTCGTTGATGAAGCGGAACTGCACACGGCGCAGCTTCACGTCCTTGGCGGCGCGGTAACCGTCCCAGCGCTGCAGCGTGATGGACGCACCTTTGGCCCAGGCCTCCAGCCGGTAGGGGCCGGTGCCCACGGGCTGCGTGGCGTTGGTGGCCACGCTCTTGGGCTCGACCACGATGGCCGTGGCCTGGCCCAGCTTGAACAGCAGGTCGGGGTCGCCGTTCTTCAGGTTCAGCACCACGGTCTGCGCATCGGGCGTGTCGATGCTGGCCATGTTGGCGAAGAAGGCCTTGTCCTTGTTGGTGCTCTCTTTCGTGGCCCCACGCTCAAAGCTGAACTTCACCGCGGCGCTGTTGAACGCTTCGCCGTTGTGGAACTTCACGCCGGGCAGCAGCTTGAAGGTCCAGGTCTTCAGGTCGGCGCTGGCGGTCCAACTGCTGGCCAGCAGCGGCGTGGTGCGGCCGTCCTGGTTGATCTTGGTCAGCGTCTCGAACACGTTGTACTGCACCACCTCGGCGATGGCCGAAGCCGCGCCGGCCGTGGGGTCCAGGCCCGGCGGCTCCAGCGTCATGCCAAAGGTCAGGCTGTCTTTCTTGGCCTGGGCCGCCACCGGCAGTGCGGTGGTGGCCAGGGCGGTGACGGCGGCGGCCGTGGCCAGCGTGGCCAGGCGGCGGGTGAACTTCATGCAAGGCTCCTACAGCAGACGGCCGCCCGGGGTGGCGCCGCCGGGCGCGATGGTAGGGCAGATGCTGCAGTGCAGCGTAGACGTGCAACACCAGAGGCTGAAGGGCTTTCAGCCGACCGCTGGCGCGCGGCGAAGGGCCGGCCGCAGCGCTGGAACCGAACCGTCAAGGCACCGTTGGCGTCAGCGTGGCCACCGGCTCCGGGGCCAGCAAAGAGCCGTCGCGCAGGCCACGCAGCGTGGCCAGGGCCAACCAAGCCACCAGCCACGACACCAGCGCCAGCAAGGCCACGGCCAAGGCCTGCATCGGACCGGGGGTGGCCAGGCGCAGCGTCAACGCCGTCAAGGCGGCCAGGGGGAAAGACAGGCCCCAGTGCGGCATGCCAAAAGGCATGGCGGCGATGCCCATGAACAGGGTGCCGGCCCACAAGGCGCTGAAGCCGGCCATGCCCCAGCACATCCACACCCAGGGCATGGGCGCCTGCCACTGCAGCAGGGCCAAGCCCACCACGGCCGGTGGCGCCACCACGATGAAGGCCGTGGGCCGCAGGCGTTCTGGCCAGGGGCCCTGCACCACCAGGCGCGTGGCCAACAGCACCAGCACCACCGGCCAGAACAGCAGGCCCACGCCGAACTGCGCGGCCGACCAGTCGGCCTGGCCCAGCGGCAAGCCGGCCAGCGGCACCAGCACGTTGCCCACGATGGGGATGAACAAGGCCGGCGTCACGCCCGCCCAGGTCAGGCCGCCGGCCGATGCGCCACGCCACCAGCGCCCCAGCACCCAGACCGTGGTGGCCAGCTGCCACAGCGCACCGATGCGCCAGCACCACAGCACCACCAGGCCCGCCGCGCCCTGGTGCAGGCCCAGGGCCGTGGCGGCCGTGGCCAACAGCAGCAACGAGATGGGCAGCGCCGCCACGAAGGTGTGGCGCACCGGATGGCGCAGGTCTTCGGCCCAGGCCTCGGGGTGGCGCTGCCAGCGCAACGCAGCGGCCGCCGCCAGCAGCCCAAACACCCCCGCCGCCAGGGCGGCCAGGGCCGCAGCCACCCAGGCCGCGGCCTCGCCCATCACCGGTGCCGCGCGGTGCCAGGCCAGGGCCAAACCCCCCAGGCCCATGACGCTGGCGAACCACCCCGGGAACAGGTACTTCAGCGGCGCGCTGGCCTTCACTTCAGCACCACGCCCGTGCTGTCCAGCACCTGCAGGCGCACCGGCACGGCGGCCTGCACACTTTGTGTCACCGTGCAGTAGGCCTCGAAGGTGTCCAGCACACGCTGCAAGTGTTCCAGCTGCGCCGCCCGCACGCCCAGCTGCAGCGTGGCCTGCAGGCCCAGCACGCGCACACGGCCTTCGGCGTTGCGCCCCACCTCGGCCTGCACCGTGCAGGCGATGGGTTCGGGTCGTTGTTTGAACTTGCGCAGCGCAAACAACAGCGAGGCCGACAGGCAGTTGCCCACCGCGGCGGCCAGCAGCTGCACCGGTGTAGGCCCTTCACCGGCGCCCAAGGGCGCGGGTTCGTCGGCCTGCAGCACGGGCAGGCCGGCACCAAAGTCCACATCGAAGCGGTAGTCGCGGGTCTGCGTCAACCGCACCTGTTGAAGGGCGTCGCTCATGGGGTTCTCCTGGCGGGCGCCGCGGGGGCGCAGAGGCGTGTGTGCAGACCTGCAGGGGCGGTGCTCAGCGCACCTTGCCCAGCAAGGTCTGCACGTCTTCCAACAAGGGGGCGAGCTTGTCGCCTTCGCCGGGCGGCAGCTGCAGGCGCTGCTGCAGTTCTTGCTGCATGAAGCACACGGTCATGCGCACGTAGGTGCTGTCCAGCGCCTTGCGCACCGCGGCCATCTGGCCGGCGATGTCCAGGCAGGGCTGGCCTTCTTCGATCATGCGCTGCACCCCGCGCAGCTGCCCTTCGGCGCGCTTCAGGCGGTTCAGCAGGTCGGTGCGGGCGGCGGCGTCGGCAAGCTCGGACATGGTGCAGTGCGGTGGTGGGGCCTGGGTGGCAGCGCCATCGGCGCCGGGCGGTGTGGGCATTGTCGTGCGCCCGGCGTGTCAGCGTGGGCCGGCGGGTTGTTGCACCGGCGCGCAGGGTGCCACCTCGGGCACGCCCAGCTTCTTCAAGATGGTGCCCAGCGGACACACGTTGGTGAAGCCGAACTGCAGCAGGTTGGCGCCGACAAAGGCCGTGAAAGCCAGCCACCAAGTGCTGACAAACAGCGGGCTGCCGGGCGCACCCAGCGCCAGCGAAACGAGGATGAAGCTGCCGGCAAAGATGCGGATCAAACGGTCGACGGTCATGGTGAACTCCAAGGGTTGAATCGAAAACACGGCGGGAAGGCGCGACAGGTTCAGGCGGGGGCGGCGGCGGCGTGCCGACGCGCGAACAGCGCGTGGTACAGCACCGGGATGACCACCAGGGTCAGCAGCGTGGACACGGCGATGCCGAACAGCAGCGAGATCGCCAGGCCGTTGAAGATGGGGTCGTCGAGGATGAAGACCGCGCCCACCATGGCCGCCAGGCCGGTCAGTGCGATGGGCTGGGCGCGCACCGCGGCGCTCTGCACCACGGCGTCGGCAAACGGCACGCCTTGGGCCACCTGCAGCTCGATGAAGTCCACCAGCAAGATGGAGTTGCGCACGATGATGCCGGCCAACGCGATCATGCCGATCATGCTGGTGGCCGTGAACGGGGCCCCCAGCAGGGCGTGCCCAGGCATCACACCGATGATGGTCAGCGGGATGGGCGCCATGATGACCAGCGGTGTGACATAACTCTTGAACTGTGCGACCACCAACAGGTAGATCAGCACCAGGCCCACGGCGTAGGCGGCGCCCATGTCGCGGAAGGTCTCGTAGGTGATCTGCCACTCGCCGTCCCACTTCAGCGCGTAGCCGCGGTAGGGGTCGTCGGGTTGGCGGATCCAGTACTCGCCCAGCTCGCCGGTGGCCGGCAAGGCCGCCTGCTGCAGACCCGCCCGCAGGCCGAACAGACCGTACAGCGGTGAATCCGGCGTGCGGCCGCCAGCGCCCACATCGGCGAACACGTAGCTCACGCCCTGCAGGTCCTTGGTGTACAGCGGCTGGTCGGTGACACCCCGCTGCACGCGCACCAGTTCAGCCAGCGGCACCAATGGGCCGTTGGCGGCACGCAGCGGCAGGGCCAGCAACGCGTCCAGGCCCACCTGCTGGTCGCGTGGCAGTTGCAAGCGCACCGGCACCGGGACCTTGCTGTGGCCGTCGTGCAGGTAGGTGGCGTCCACGCCCGACAAGGCCGCTTGCACCGTGGCGGCCACGGTGGCCGAGGGGATGCCCAACGCGTCTGCACGCTGGCGGTTGATCTGCAAGAAGGCACGCGGCGCGGCGGCCTGCACCGTGGTGTCCACGCCCGTGATGTCGGGCGTGGCCTGCCACTGCCGGGCCAGGCGCAACGCCAGTTGCTGGCGGCCGGCTTCGTCGGGGCCATAGACCTCGGCCACCAACGGGCTCATCACCGGCGGGCCCGGTGGCACTTCCACCAGCTTCAAGCGGGCGCCGTGGGCGTGGGCGATCTGCTCCAAGGCCGGGCGCAGGCGCTGCGCCAGCACGTGGCTCTGTTCGTGGCGGTGTTGTTTGTCCACCAGGTTCACCTGCAGCTGGCCTTGTTCGGCATCAGCCCGCAGGAAGTACTGGCGCACCAGGCCGTTGAAGGTGATGGGGCTGGCCGTGCCGGCATAAGCCTGCAGGTGCAACACCTCGGGCTGTTGCGCCAGGTGCTGGCCCAGGGCCTGCAAGGCGGCGGCGGTGTCTTCCAGCGGCGTGCCCGGCGGCATGTCCACCACCAGCTCGAATTCGCTCTTGTTGTCGAAGGGCAGCATCTTCAACACCACCCACTGCACCGCGGTCAGGCCCACGCTGAGCACCAGCGCGGCGAGCACGCCGGCCAGCAGCAGCCAACGTTTGCGAGCGCTGTGCAGCAGCGGCTTCAGCACCACATCGAACAGGCGTTGCAAGCGGCCCGCCAAGCCTTGGGGTGGCGCGCCCGATGCACCCTCGTTTTCGCCGCCAGCACCGTGCTGCCCATGCGGCTTCATCAGCTTCAGCGCCAGCCAGGGCGTGACGGTGAAGGCGATCACCAGCGAGATCGCCATGCCCAGGCTGCTGTTGATGGGGATGGGGCTCATGTACGGGCCCATCAGGCCGCTGACGAAGGCCATGGGCAGCAGCGCGGCGATGACCGTCAGCGTGGCCAAGATGGTGGGGCCGCCCACCTCGTCGACCGCCGCGGGGATGATGTCGCGCAAGGCGCGGCCCGGGAACAGCTGCTGGTGGCGGTGGATGTTTTCCACCACCACGATGGCGTCGTCCACCAGGATGCCGATGCTGAAGATCAGCGCGAACAGGCTCACGCGGTTCAGCGTGAAGCCCCAGGCCCAGCTGGCAAACAGCGTGGCGGCCAGCGTCAGCACCACGGCCGCGCCGACGATGATGGCTTCGCGCCGGCCCAGGGCCAGGACCACCAACAAGATGACGCTGCCGGTGGCAAAGGCCAGTTTCTGGATCAGCTTGTTGGCCTTCTCAGCCGCGGTGGCGCCGTAGTCGCGCACCACGGTCACTTCCACGCCCGCGGGGATGACGGTGTTGTGCAAGGCGTCCAGCCGGGCGCGCACGCCCCTCGCCACGTCCACCGCGTTCTGGCCGGGTTGTTTGGTGATGGTCAGCGTGATGGCCGGGTAGGGGCCGGCGGGCTGGGCCGCTGAAGCACCCGCAGCGGCGGCCTGCGCCACCAGGGCCGCACCTGGCATGAAGCTCACCAGCCGGCTGGGTTGGGCCGCGGTTTCTTCCACCTGGGCCACTTCGCGCAGGTACACCGGCTTGCCCGCAGCCACACCGACCACCAGCTCGCCCACCTCGGCGGCGTTGCGCAGGAACTCGCCGGTTTGCACGGCCAGCAAACGGGGTGCGGCACCGGCGGGGCCGGCCGTGTCCACCACGGCACCACCGGGCATGGCGGCGTTGGCCGCGGCCAGCGTTTGCTGCAGACGCTGCAGGTCCACACCACGTTCGCGCAGGCGCTCGGGCTGCAGGCTGACCTGCACCACGCGGCCGGGTGCACCGATGCTTTGCACCTCGCGCGCGCCGGGCACACGCTTCAACTCGGCTTCCAGCGTGTGGGCCACGGCCTGCAGGTCGGCGGCCGGCGTGCCGTCGCGTTGCCACAGCGTGACGGCCAGCACCGGCACGTCGTCGATGCCCTTGGGCTGCACGATGGGCGTCTGCACCCCCAGGCCGGGCGGCAGCCAGGCTTGGTGGGCGTTCAGCACGTCGTACACCCGCACCAGGGCTTCGGTGCGCGGCACGCCCACCTTGAACTGCAGCGTGACCACGGCCATGCCGGGGCGGGACACGCTGGCGCTGTGCTCCAGGCCGGCGATCTGGCCCAGCACCTGTTCTGCGGGACGCGCCACGAAGTTCTGCACATCTGCGCTGCTGGCCCCGGGGAACGGGATCAGCACGTTGGCCATGGTGACGTTGATCTGCGGCTCTTCCTCGCGCGGCGTCACCAGCACGGCGAAGGCGCCCAGCAGCAGGGCCACCAGGGCCAGCAGCGGGGTCAGGGCGTTGGACTGGAAGGCCGCGGCCAGACGACCGGCGATGCCCATGGGCGGGTGTTCAGCGGGCTGCATGGGGCGCTCCATTCAACGGGCGGCCGGGCGTGCACCGGCCAGGCCGGCCTGCAACGCGTCCACGGCCACGGTTTCGCCAGCTTTCAGGCCGGCCAGCACCTCCACCTGGTCGGCGCTGCGCGCGCCCAGGCGCACGGCGCGCAACTTGAAGCTGCTGCCCTGCTGCACGTACACCGCGCTGAGCTCACCGCGCTGCAACACGGCGCTGCTGGGCAGGCGCAGGCGGGTGGCGTTCGACACGCTGGCCGCGCCGGCGGGCACGCCGGCGAACCGCACGCGCAAGGCCTGGCCGGGCTGCAGGCCGGGGGTGTCGGCGGCGGCCAGGTCCAGGCGCCACTCGGTGGTTTGCGACACGGCGTCGGTGCCCGGCAAGGCGGACTGCCGCAGCGGCTTCACCCAGCGGCCCAGGCCGTCGGCCGTGGGCAACTGCACCTGCACCTCGGTGGCGGCGTGGGCAGCGGCAGCGCGTGAAGCCGGCAGTTGCACCACGGCGCGCAGTGCACCGGGCACGAACAACGTGGCGACGGCGCGGCCCGGTGTGGCCAGGTCGCCGGCTTCGACGTGGGTGGCCAGCACGGTGCCCGCAAACGGCGCGGTGACGTTGGCAAAACCGCGCGCCAGCGCCGCCTGGCTGCGCCCGGCCTGGGTGGCCTGCACGCCGGCCTGGGCAGCCTGCAGCGCGGTCTCGGCCTGGTCCACGGCGGCCTGGCTGACGAAGCCCTGGGCGCGCAGGGCACGCTGGCGTTCGGCTTGGGTGCGGGCCTGGCGCAGTTCGGCTTCGGCCTGGGCCAGACCGGCTTCGCCACGGGCCAGGCCGGCGGCGGTGTCGCGTTCGTCGATGCGGGCCAGCAGCTGGCCGGCTTTCACCACGTCACCGGCTTTCACGGCCAGGGCCACCACGTTGCCGCCCAACTGGGCCGCCACCGTGGCCTGGCGCTGCGCCTGCAGGCTGGCTTCCAGCTCGAAGCCCTGACCCACGGTGGCACCGCCGGCCCGCACCGTGGCCACCACGGGCGGTGCGGCCTCCGCGGTGGCCAGGGACCACCACAGACCACTGGCGGCCAGCAACACCCAACGGGCGCCGTGGCGGCGCACCCAACGCGGTGTGGCAGCAGGCTGCGAAGCGGCTGGGCGGGCGGGGCGTGGGTGGGCGGACATGCGGGCTCCTGATACCAATGGGGGTATCTTAGCGTATACCCCATTGGGTATGCAAGTGGCCCCTCGCAGCGGCGCGGGCGCCGGCCGTCGGTAACTTGCGCAACAAGGGTGGCTGTCGGCGGGCGGGGCTGCCCACAATGGCGTTGGTTTGCCTCTGCACGACGCCATGCCCACCCGCCTTCCGCCGCCCACGCCAACACAACCAGCCGCAGCGGGCCGAGGCCGCGCCGTGGCCGCTGGGGTGCTGGTCTTGGCCCTGGCGGGCTGCGGTGGAGGCGGTGGCGGTGGCGGCGACAACCCGGCCCCCACCGACCCGGCCCTGGCCGCCCGCATCCAAGCCGCGCAAACCACGGCCAACAGCGCCAGCAACGCCTGCCGCAGCGTGCAGCCGTTCTATTGGGAGATCGGCAACGCGGCGGGCGCCCAGGCCTCGGGCGCCACCGACGCCGCCGGCGGCAACCCCGTCTACACGGCCAACACGCTGATGTCCATCGCCTCGGCCTCGAAGTGGCTGTACGCGGCCTACGTGGTGGAAAAGCGCGGCGGTGCGCCCACCGCCACCGACCGCCGATACCTGGCCTTCCAAAGCGGTTATGTCAGCTTCGACGCGGTGGGCAGTTGCGGCTTCGGTGACACCGTGGACAGCTGCCTGGCCAACGGCGACAACGGCCGCTACACGGCCGCGTCAGACGGCAAGTTCCACTACGACGGCGGCCACATGCAAAAGCACGCCAGCCTGGAAGGCCTGGGCGCCCTGACCAGCGCGGCGCTGGCCGATGAAATGCGCCGGCTGTTGGGCACCGACATCGGCTTCACGTTCAGCCAGCCACAACCCGCGGGCGGCGTGGTCAGCACCGCCGCCGACTACGCGCGCTTTCTGCGCAAGGTGCTGGGCGGTTCGCTGCGCATGGGTGGCTTGCTGGGCAGCGGGGCCGTGTGCACCAACCCGCTCACCTGCCCGCAGGCGGTGGCCACGCCCACGCCGTTGACGGAAAACTGGTCGTACACCCTGGGCCATTGGGTGGACACCGACCGCAACGCCGGCGACGGCGCCTTCAGCAGCACCGGCGCTTTCGGCTTCCACCCGTGGATAGACGCCGGCAAAACCAGCTACGGCGTGCTGGCGCGCCGCAGCAGCACACCGGGCACGGGTTTCGATTCCGCGGCGTGCGGCCGCCTGCTGCGCAAGGCCTGGGCCACGGGCGTGGCGCAGTAGGCCCGGCGCGCCGCCTGGCCCGCGGCTGCGGCCGGCCAGAAACGAGCGCGCGGCCTCCAGGGGCCGCGCTGTGGGCCAGGCCGCGGCGCCGTGGCGCCTTCAGCCTGGTGGGGTTCAGCCCGCGTTAGAACGGGATGTCGTCGTCCATTTCGTCGAAGCCCGTGCTGGACTTCGGCGCCGGGGCCCGCGGCGCAGGCGCGCTGCGTGGGGCCGGGGCGCTGCGCTGGGGCGCGGAACGCGGGGCCGGGGCATCGCCCATGTCGTCGCCACCACCGTAACCGCCGCCACCACCGCCGCTTTCACGGCCGCCCAGCAGCTGCATGTCGGTGGCGATGATGTCGGTGGCGTACTTCTCGATGCCGTCCTTGTCGGTGTACTTGCGGGTCTTCAGGCGGCCTTCCACGTACACCGGGCGGCCCTTCTTCAGGTATTCGGCGGCGATCTCGGCCATGCGGTCGAAGAAGGTGACGCGGTGCCACTCGGTTTCTTCCTGGCGCTCGCCGCTGGTCTTGTCTTTCCACTGCCGGCTGGTGGCGATGGTGACGCTGGTGATGGCCGACCCGCTGGGCATGTAGCGCACTTCGGGGTCTTTGCCGAGGTTGCCGACGATGATGACTTTGTTGACTGAGGCCATGGGGCGCTCCCGGTGGTGTTCGTGGGAGGTGCGCGCTGAACGCGACCGTGGCCCGGATTATCGCGCCCGGGGCCCACAACCGGTGCCGCCACCCACACCCGCTTCGCGGTGCCCCCAGGCTGGGGCCCGCCCTGGGGGGCCGGGGCGGCACGGCGCACAGGGCAGGGCCTCGCGTACCATCGCGCCCGCCTGCCGCCTGCCTCCATGAGCCCCGCCCTGAACCACCTGACCCCCGACGCCCCGCCCGCGCTGCAGGTGCTGCACGAAGTCTTCGGCTACACCGCCTTCCGCGGTGAACAGGCGGAGATCGTGGCCCACGCCGCCGCCGGGGGCGACGCCCTGGTGCTGATGCCCACGGGCGGTGGCAAGAGCCTGTGCTACCAGGTGCCGGCCATCCTGCGCCACCGCGCGGGGCAGGGCGTGGCCATCGTGGTGAGCCCGCTGATCGCGCTGATGCACGACCAGGTGGGCGCGCTGGACGAACTGGGCGTGCCCGCGGCCTACCTGAATTCGTCGCTGGAAGGCGAGGCCGCGCGCCAGGTGGAACGCGACCTGATGAACGGCCGCCTGGTGATGCTGTACGCCGCACCAGAGCGCGTGCTGAACCCGCGCTTCCAGGCCATGTTGGAGAACCTGCACGAGCGCGGCAAGCTCAGCCTGTTCGCCATCGACGAAGCGCACTGCGTCAGCCAATGGGGCCACGACTTCCGCGAGGAATACCTGGGCCTGAGCGCACTGCACGAACGTTTCCCCGACGTGCCGCGCCTGGCGCTGACGGCCACGGCCGACAGCCACACGCGGGCCGACATCGTCGAACGGCTGCAGCTGCAGGACGCGCGGCTGTTCATCAGCAGCTTCGACCGGCCCAACATCCGCTACACCATCGTCGAAAAAGACGAGCCGCGCAAACAGCTGCTGCGCTGGCTGGCCGACGAACACGAAGGCGACGCCGGCATCGTCTACTGCCAAAGCCGCAAGAAGGTGGAAGAAACCGCGCAGTGGCTGAACGCTGAAGGGCTGAACGCGCTGCCGTACCACGCCGGCCTGGACGCCGACGTGCGGCGCCGCCACCAAGACCGTTTCCTGCGCGAAGAAGGCCTGGTGATGGTGGCCACCGTGGCCTTCGGCATGGGCATCGACAAACCCGACGTGCGTTTTGTGGCGCACCTGGACCTGCCCAAGAACATCGAGGCCTACTACCAGGAGACCGGCCGCGCCGGCCGCGACGGCCTGCCCGCCGACGCCTGGATGGCCTACGGCCTGGCCGACGTGGTGAACCAGCGCCGCATGATCGACGAAGGCGAAGCCGGCGAGGACTTCAAGCGCCTGCAGCGCAGCAAGCTCGACGCCCTGCTGGGCCTGGCCGAAGCGCACGACTGCCGGCGCGTGCGGCTGCTGGCCTACTTTGGCGAAGACAGCCAGGTCTGCGGCAACTGTGACAACTGCCTGACACCACCGGCCACCTGGGACGCCACCGAGGCCGCGCGCAAGGCGCTGAGCTGCATCTACCGCTTCCACCAGAACGGTGGCCAGCGTTTCGGCACCGGGCACCTGATCGACGTGCTGCGCGGCAAGCGCACCGACAAGGTGGCGCAGTACGGCCATGAAAGCCTGAGCACCTACGGCGTGGGCGCCGACGTGAGCGAAGCGCTGTGGCGCGGTGTGCTGCGGCAGCTGATCGCACTGGGGCATGTGCAGGCCGAGGGCGACTACAACACCTTGTCGCTGACCGCCAGCGCGCGCGAGGTGCTGCGCGGCGAGGTGCAACTGCTGCTGCGCATGCCCAGCGAAACGCCCAAACGCGCCCGTGGCGGTGGCAAGACCGTGCGCAGCGGGCGCGGTGGTGCGGACAAACCACCGCCACTGCCACTGGACGACGCCGCCACCGGCCGCTTCGCCGCCCTGAAGGCCTGGCGTGCCGAAGTGGCACGCGAGCACAACCTGCCTGCCTATGTGGTCTTCCACGATGCCACGCTGGCCGAGATGGCACGCGAGCGCCCGGGCACGCTGGACGCGCTGGCGGGCATCAGCGGCGTGGGCGCGAAGAAGCTGGAGGCCTACGGGCGCGAGATCCTGCGTGTGCTGGACATGGCGGACTGAACACGCCACGGGCCCAGGCGGCGCACCTCAACGTTTGGGGCCTGCGCCCGGCAGGCACGAACGCTGTTGGCAGGCCACCCTGGCGCCCGCAAGGGTGGTCGATGACCCGGCGTGACAAAGCAAAGGCCGCCCGCCACAATCGATCGGGAGCGGTTTTGGCACTTTTGCCAAGCCACCACGGCACCGCTCGAGGGGAGTCGACCTTGTCTGAAGCCAGTCCAGCTCCCGGCGGCGAGGTCCACGCCACACCGGCAGGTCCTCCATCCAACTTCGAAGGACGGTTGATCGCCATCGGCGCTTCGGCCGGCGGTCTGGACGCGCTGGAGCGCCTGTTCGGCCACTTGCCGGCCGACACCGGTGCGGCCTTCGTGGTGGTGCAACACCTGTCGCCCGACCACAAGTCCATGATGGACAACCTGTTGTCGCGCTACACCAGCATGCCCGTGCGTGTGGTGCAGGACGGTGACGCGCTGCAGGCCAACCAGGTGCTGCTGATTCCGCCCGGCACCACGCTGCGCCTGGCGGGTCACCACCTGCAGCTGACGCCCAAGGCCGCCCACGGGCTGTCCCTGCCCATCGACGACTTCTTCAGCAGCGCCGCCGAAAGCCTGGGTGACCGCTGCATCGCCGTGGTGCTTTCCGGCACCGGTTCAGACGGCTCGCGCGGCGCCGTCGCGGTGAACGCGGCCAGCGGCTTCGTCTACGTGCAGGCGCCAGACGACGCCCGTTTCGACGGCATGCCGCGTGCGGCCATCGCGGCCAACGTGGCCGACGTGGTGGCCGCCATCCCCGAACTGGCCGAACGCCTGCTGCAACGTCTGCAGGCGCCCTTGGGCTCGGTGTTGCCCACCGTGCCAGACCCGGCGCCCAGCCTGCTGCTGCTGACCCCGCTGGACGGCATCTTGGCGCTGCTGCGCACGGCCAGCGGCATCGACTTCCGCGACTACAAACCCAGCACGGTGCTGCGGCGCATCGAGCGCCGCATGCAGGTCCACAACGCGCCGTCGCTGGAGGCCTACCTGGCACACCTGCAGCAACACCCACCCGAACTGGCCTTGCTGCGGCGCGAGATGCTGATCCCGGTGACGCGCTTCTTCCGCGACCCCGAGGCCTTCGACGACCTGGCCAGGATGGTGGTGCCGAGCTTGCTTCAGCACGCCGGCAACGAAGGCATACGCTGCTGGGTGGCCTGCTGTGCCACCGGGGAAGAGGCCTATTCGCTGGCCATGTTATTCGCCGAAGCCATGCGCCGCCAAGGCCGTGTGCTGCCGGTGAAGATCTTTGCCACCGATGCAGAACCCGCCTACCTGGAGCAGGCCGCCCGGGGTGAGTACCCCGCCACCATCGCCTCTGAAGTGGGCCAAGAACGGCTGCACCGCTACTTCCTGGAACGCGGTTCGATGTGGGTCGTGACGCCCGAAGTGCGGCAGATGGTCATCTTTGCGCGGCACAACGTGGTGGCCGACCCGCCATTCACGCGCATGAACCTGGTGACCTGCCGCAACGCGCTGATCTACATGCAGCCCGCCACGCAGGACCAAGCCCTGCGCCGCCTGCAGTACGCCCTGGTGCAGGGTGGCCACCTGATGCTGGGGCCCAGCGAGTCCCTGGGCAACAGCCACCGCGACTTCCTGAGCCTGCCCGGCCGCCACAAGCTGTTCTTGCTGACCCGGCGCGAGCGCATCCCTTTCTCGATGGACGGGTCCAGCCGCCAACCCGCGCTGGGCGGCCTGCGAAGCACGGTGCGCGCCCCGGTCGCGCCCGAACCCAGCAGCAACGAACGCGTCGAAGCCGGCCTGAGCCTGTTGCGCCAGCGCTACCTGCCACTGGCCCTGCTGGTCAGCGAAACCCGCGAGCTGCTGCACGTGTACGGTGACGCACACCACTACCTGCGCATCCACCCCGGCCAACCCACCCTGGACGTGCTGAAGCTGTTGCCGCGCGAGCTGGGCTGGGCCACCAGCCTGCTCTTGCAAACGGTGCTGGAACAGCGCACCGAACAGCGCTCACCCCGCTTGAGCCTGGCCACCGAAGGCGGCCACGAATCCGTGCAGTTGGTGGCATGCCTGCTGGAAACCCCCGAGGCCGCACCCGCCGTGCTGCTGATGTTCGAGTCGGCACCTGCGGCACCGGCGCCCGACGCCGCTGGCGTGAAGACCACGGCCGAAGACGCCACGCCCAGCGAAGCGCTGCGCGCGGGCATGTTGAGCCAGTTGCAACGCATCGAGGCCCTGGAACGCGAACTCAGCCTCACGCACCACAGCCTGCAATCCACCATCGAAGAGCTGGAAACCGCCAACGAGGAACTGCAGGCCACGAACGAAGAGCTGATGGCCAGCAACGAGGAGCTGCAGAGCACCAACGAGGAGCTGCAGTCCGTCAACGAAGAGCTGTACACGGTGAACGCCGAGTACCAGGAAAAGGTGGACATCCTCAACGCGGTCAACGCCGACCTGGAGAACGTGTCGCTGGCCGCGGCCATACCCACGCTGTTTGTTGACGACAAGCTGGTGCTCACGCGCTTCACGCCCGAAGCCGCGCAGCTGTTCAAGGTGCGCGAAGGCGACGTCGGGCGCTCGCTGGAGGACTTCGCCAACCAGCTCGACTACCCGCAGCTGTTCCACGACCTGCGCGAAACCCTGGCCAGCAACCGCGCGACCGAACGCGAAGTGCAAAGCCGCAATGGGGACTGGTGGCTGGCGCGCGTGCAGCCCTACCTCAGCCGCGGCCACACGCAGGGGTCGAGGGCGGTGATGACGTTCGTGAACATCAGCTCGCTCAAGGACTCGCAGCGCCTGCAGGCGGTGCTGGATTCCATGGCCGCCAACGTGGCCGTGCTGGACCCGCACGGCACCATCACGCTGGTCAACGCCGCATGGCGCGACTTCGCCCTGGCCAACGGCGACCCGGCACTGAAGAGCACAGGCCCTGGCAGCAATTACCTCACCACCTGTGCCAGCGCAGCACTGGTGGACGAAGACGCACGCCAGGCCTACGAAGGGCTGAACGCGGTGCTGCAGGGCGAGCGCGAGAGTTTCTCGCTGCAGTACCCCTGCCATTCACCAACCCAGCGGCGTTGGTTCCTGATGCAGGCCGCAACGCTGCTGCCGCGCGGCGGCGCGGTGGTCAGCCACACCGACGTCACCGCCGGGGTTGAAGCCATGCTCCAGCGCCGGACCGAGGAACCGCTGCCATGAGCAGCACCGCGCGCGAGCTCAAGCAGCGGGTCGGACAGCGGGACCGCCTGCTCAGCCAGGTGGCCCACGGTGGCGCTGACCTGCATGAGCGCGCCACCGCAGCCGCGCGCGACGGCGACTGGTCGGCCCTGCAGGCGGCCGTCAAGCAGCACGACGAACACGTGCGCGCGCTGCTGGAGAACCTGCGCATCTACCAGGCGGAACTGCACGCACAAGCCGACGAACTGGCCACCAGCCAGAGCCACACCGAAGCCCAGCTGGCGCGCTTTGCAGCCCTGTTCGGCAACCTCCCGGTGGCCGCGCTGTTGATCAGCCACCAAGGCGAGGTGCGCGAAGCCAACGACCGCGCCTGCAAACTGCTGCACCTGGGGACCACGACCACACGGGCGCGTTTGCTGCACCGCCACGTCCACCCCGAGGACTACCAACACCGCGTGCGCCCGGCTTTCCACGAAGCCCTGGCCACCGGCCGTTCCAGCCTGGACAAGGTGCGCATGCGCCGCGAAGACGGCAGCGGCTTTCCCGCCGAGCTGCACTTGGCTGCGCTGCCCATGGCCACACAAATCCTGGAGGGCGGCGGCACACCCACCGATGTGGTCTGCGTGCTGATTGACCGCAGCGAGGCCCAGGCCCTGCAGCAGGCCGCCCAACGGGCCACCGAGGCCCTGCGGCTGAGCGAACGCCAGTTGGCCGAAGCGGCCCGGCTGGCCCGCACCGGCAGCTGGACACAGGCACGCACCCGCCCCGGCGCATCGGCCCCACCCCTGCAGCTGTCAACCGGTCTGCCCACCCTGCTGGGCTGGCCCGCCGCTGAAACCGCCGACGTGCAAACCCTGCTGGACTGCTGCTCGGGCCCCAGCAGCCGCGGACGCCTGGCGCTGGCCCTGCACAACGCCGCCGAACACGGCCAAGCCTTCAACCTCGAACTGGAAATGCGCCGCAGCGACGGGCAGTTGCTGCGCGTGCAGGCCGCCGGCCACGCCGACGAGCAGCGGGTCGTGGGCGTGCTGCAGGACGTGTCCAACCTGTTCCGCGCCGAACGCCGCATCGACGAGCTCAGCCACCGCCTGAGTCTGGCCAACGAAGCCGGCGGCGTGGGCGTCTGGGACTGGGACATCACCCGCGGCCAGCTGTACTTCGACGACCGCATGTGCAGCCTGCTGGGCATGGACGCGCCGCCGTCGCACCCCCTGGACCGCGCGCTGCGGGGCCGCTTGCAGCCCGAAGATGAACAGCGCTTCCAGCTGGCCTTGAACCACGCCATGGCCACCCAGGGGTCCCTGAGCCTGGAGTTCCAGCTGACGCCCTGGGGCCTGAACCCCGCCGGGATGCTGCAGAGCGAGCCCCCGCCAGAACGCTGGCTGCACTTGGCCGGACGGGCCCTGTTCGACGAAACCGACCGCACGCTGCGCATGGTGGGCTGCGCCTGGGACACCAGCACCGAACGCGCAGCCGCCAGGCTGCTGGCCGCCAAAGAATCGGCCGAGTTGGCCAGCCGCAGCAAGAGCGCCTTCTTGTCGCGCATGAGCCATGAGCTGCGCACGCCCTTGAACGCCATCATGGGTTTCGCCCAGCTGATGCGCCTGGAGGCCGAGCGTGGCGACCTGGTCGTCAAGCCCCACCGCGTGGCCATGATGGAAACCTCGGCCCGCCACCTGCTGGAACTGATCGACGAGGTGCTGGACGTCACCCAGGTGGAAACCGGCCACATGACGCTGCGGCTGCAGCCCTTCGACCTGCGCGAGGCCTTGCACGACAGCCTGGCCATGGTGTGGGGCGCGGCCGAAGCGGCCGGCATTGGGCTGGACCTCGACGTGTCCGGAAACGCCCCGGTGTGGGTGCAGGGCGACCGGCTGCGCTGCAAGGAAGTGCTGATCAACCTGCTGTCCAACGCCATCAAGTACAACCGGCCCGCGGGCCACGTGCAGGTCAGCTGGCAACACCGAGGCGAAGATGTGGCGCTGGCGGTGCGCGACACCGGCCGCGGCCTCACGCCAGAGCAACTGGCGGCGCTGTTCCAGCCCTTCAACCGCCTGGGTGCCGAGACCAGCGAGGTCAAGGGCTCGGGCATGGGCCTGTTCGTCAGCAAACGTTTTGTCGACCTGATGGGCGGGCAACTGCTGGCCGAGAGCCAACCCGACGTGGGCAGTTGCTTCACCGTGGTGCTGCGCGCCGACCTGGCACCGGCCGACACCTCTGGCCGGTGACCAGCCACTGAACGGCCGCTGACCGGCCACTGAACCGCCGCCGACCCCGGCGCGGTGTTCGCCGCCGCTGTGCCGGAAAGGCCCCGGGTCGCTATGATGGCCGGTTGCCCTCGCCACGCCCGCCCCAGCCCCCTGTCCATGACCAGCCCCGCCCGTTCCCCCGCCGACCACGCCCCTGCACCCGGCGCTGAACCTGCCCCTGGCCCGGCCACGGTGGCCACCGCGCCGGCCCTGGCCGCGCGCGCGCTGTTCGACAACCAGAGCATCCGCGTGCGCGGCGCGCGCACGCACAACCTGAAGAACGTCGACCTCGACCTGCCCAAACACGCGCTGGTCGTCATCACCGGTCTTTCAGGCAGCGGCAAAAGCAGCCTGGCTTTCGACACGCTGTACGCCGAAGGCCAGCGGCGTTATGTGGAAAGCCTGAGCGCCTACGCGCGGCAGTTCCTGCAGCTGATGGACAAGCCCGATGTCGATGTGATCGAGGGCCTGAGCCCGGCGATTTCCATCGAACAGAAAGCCACCAGCCACAACCCACGTTCCACCGTGGGCACCATCACCGAAATCCACGACTACCTGCGCCTGCTGTACGCCCGTGCCGGCACGCCCTACTGCCCCGACCACGGCCTGCCGCTGCAGGCCCAGAGCGTGGCGCAGATGGTGGACGCCGTGCTGGCCCTGCCCGAAGACACCAAGCTGATGATCCTGGCGCCCGTGGTGCGCGACCGCAAAGGCGAGTTCGTCGAGCTGTTCGCCGACATGCAGGCGCGGGGTTATGTGCGCTTCCGCATCAACGGCCAGGTGGTCGAGGCCGACCAGCTGCCGGCGCTGAAGAAGAGCGACAAACACGACATCGACGTGGTGGTGGACCGCCTGAAGGTGCGCCCCGAACCCGCCGCCGCCACGGCACTGCCCAGCGTGGCCGTGAACCCCGTGGCCGGGTTGAAGCAGCGCCTGGCCGAGAGCTTCGAAGCCGCGCTGCGCATCGCCGACGGCCGCGCCCTGGCGCTGGAAATGGACAGCGGCAAAGAACACCTGTTCAGCAGCAAGTTCGGCTGCCCGGTGTGCAGCTACTCGCTGGCCGAACTGGAGCCGCGCCTGTTCAGCTTCAACAGCCCGGTGGGCGCCTGCCCGGCCTGCGACGGCCTGGGCCAGGTGACGGTGTTCGACCCCGACCGCGTGGTGGCCTTCCCCACGCTGAGCGTGGCCGCCGGTGCCATCAAGGGCTGGGACCGCCGCAACGCCTACACCTTCAGCCAGCTGGAGGCCGTGGCCAAACACTACGGCTTCGACCTCGACACGCCTTACGAAGAGCTGCCCGAAGCCATCCGCTCGGTGCTGCTGAACGGTTCCGGCGAAGAAGAGATCGAGTTCATCTACACGGCCGAGTCGGCCGGCAAGAGTGGCAAGTCGCGCAACGTCAAGCGCCGCCACCCGTTTGAAGGCATCCTGCCCAGCTTCGAGCGCCGCTTCCGCGAGACCGACAGCGCCGCCGTGCGCGAAGACCTGGCGCGCTACCAGGCCGTGAAGGCCTGCAAGGCTTGCGAAGGCAGCCGCCTGCGCCGCGAAGCGCGCCACGTGTTCCTGCGCCATGCCGGTGGCGAAAAAGGCCGGCCCATCTACGACGTGGAACACGCCACGCTGGCGCAAGGGCTGGCCTATTTCGACGGCTTGCAGCTGGAAGGCAACAAGGCCGAGATCGCCGACAAGATCGTGCGCGAGATCCGCAGCCGCCTGCGCTTCCTGAACGACGTGGGCCTGACCTACCTGAGCCTGGACCGCGGTGCCGACACGCTGAGCGGCGGCGAGGCCCAGCGCATCCGCCTGGCCAGCCAGATCGGCAGCGGCCTCAGCGGCGTGATGTACGTGCTGGACGAGCCCAGCATCGGCCTGCACCAGCGCGACAACGAACGCCTGATCGGCACGCTGCAGCACCTGCGCGACCTGGGCAACAGCGTGCTGGTGGTGGAACACGACGAAGACATGATCCGCGCCGCCGACCACGTGGTGGACATGGGCCCCGGCGCCGGTGTGCACGGCGGGCGTGTCATCGCGCAAGGCACGCCACAGGAAGTGGCCGACAACCCGGAATCGCTGACCGGCCGCTACCTGGCCCACACACTGCGCATCGCCGTGCCCAAGCGCCGGCCCGGCACCGGCTTCGGCGCTTCGCCGCTGCGGCTGACGGTGAACGGCGCGCGTGGCAACAACCTGAAGAACGTGACCGTCGCCTTCCCCGTGGGCCTGTTCACCTGCGTCAGCGGTGTCAGCGGCTCGGGCAAGAGCACGCTGGTGAACGACACGCTGTACACGGCCGTGGCCAAGAAGCTGTACCAGGCGCACGCCGAGCCGGCGCCGCACGACCACATCGAAGGCCTGGACCAGTTCGACAAGGTCATCAACGGCGACCAAAGCCCCATCGGCCGCACACCGCGCAGCAACACGGCCACCTACACCGGCCTGTTCCCGCCCATCCGCGAACTGTTTGCCGAAGTGCCGATGGCGCGCGAACGCGGCTACGGCGCTGGCCGCTTCAGCTTCAACGTGGCCGCGTCGTCAGGCGGTGGCCGCTGCGAGGCCTGCGAGGGCGATGGCGTCATCAAGGTGGAGATGCACTTCCTGCCCGACGTCTACGTGCCCTGCGACACCTGCCACGGCGCGCGCTACAACCGCGAGACGCTGGAGGTGCAGTACAAGGGCAAGAACATCACCCAGGTGTTGGACCTGACGGTGGAAGACGCCCACAAGTTCTTCAGCGCCGTGCCCGCGCTGGCGCGCAAGCTGCAAACGCTGCTGGACGTGGGCCTGGGCTACATCCGCCTGGGCCAGGCCGCCACCACGCTCAGCGGCGGTGAAGCGCAGCGGGTGAAGCTGGCGCTGGAACTCAGCAAACGCGACACCGGCCGCACGCTGTACATCCTCGACGAGCCCACCACGGGCCTGCACTTCGCCGACATCCAGCTGCTGCTGAAGGTGCTGCACCAGCTGCGCGACGCGGGCAACACCATCGTCGTCATCGAGCACAACCTGGACGTCATCAAGACCGCCGACTGGGTGGTGGACATGGGCCCCGAAGGCGGCAGCGGCGGTGGCCGTGTGCTGGTGGAAGGCACGCCCGAAGACGTGGCCGCCTGCGCGCAAAGCCACACCGGCCGCTTCCTGAAACCGCTGCTGGACGTGGCCGCGCAGTTCGGCGACGCTTGAGGCCCCGTCAACACCCGGTGGCCCCATGACCGCAGCCCGCATCACCTACTGCTTCGCACCGCAAAGCCCCTGGACCTACCTGGGCCACGAACGTTTCGTGGCACTGGCCCGGCAAGCCGGCGCGCAGGTGCAGGTGCAGCCGGTGGACTTCGGCCAGATCTTCCCGGCCAGCGGTGGCCTGCCATTGGCCAAACGGGCCCCGCAGCGCCAGGCCTACCGGTTGGTGGAGCTGCGGCGTTTTGCGGACCACCTGGGTCTGCCGCTGAACCTGCAGCCGCGCTACTTCCCAGTGGCCGCCGACCCTGCGGCGCTGCTGATCACGCAGGTGGCACAGGCCGAAGGCGCCGATGCGACGCTGGCCTTGTCGGGCCGTGTCTTCAAAGCCTGCTGGGCCGAAGAGCGCGACATCGCCAGCGCGCAGACGCTGGCCGAATTGCTGGCCGAGAGCGGCCTGCCGGCCGGGCACCTGGCCGCGTCGCAGGCACCGGCCGTGCAAACGCTCTACCAAGCCCACACCGACGCCGCGCTGGCCGCGGGCGTGTTCGGCGCGCCCAGCTACGTGGTGGACGGCGAAATCTTCTGGGGCCAGGACCGCCTGGACTTCCTGGCGCGGCGCCTGGCCTGAAGCCGCCAGGTGCTCTGCACCACACGGCCATGAAAAAGGCCAGCACTGGGCTGGCCTTGCAACACAACACCGGGCCACCGGGGCCCGGGCAGCATCACTTCAGGTGGCTGCTGATCAGCTTGGTCATTTCGAACATCGAGACCTGGGCCTTCTGGAAGATGGCCTTCAGTTTCGCGTCGGCGTTGATCATGGTCTTCTTGGCCTGGTCTTGCAGGCCGTTCTTCTTGATGTACTCCCAGACCTTCTTGGTCACCTCGGTGCGCGGCAGGGCCTTGTCGCCGATCACGGCGGCCAGCGCGGCGCTGGGCGTCATGGCCTTCATGAAGGCGGCGCTGGGGGTGCGCTTCTTCGCGGGCGCAGCCTTCTTGGCCGGCGCGGCCTTCTTGGCAGGCGCAGCGGCCGCCTTCACCGGGGCGGCCTTCTTCGCGGGCGCGGCGGCCTTCTTGGCCGGTGCAGCCTTCTTCGCAGGGGCCTTCTTCGCGGGAGCCTTCTTCGCAGTTGCCATTTGGAATTTCTCCGTCAGATGTGGTTCGGTTGCCGGCCTTGCGCGTGTCCTGTGTGGCCGCGTCTGCTCAAGGGGTGCCGTGCAGCGCCGATGGTAATGCCACTGCAGGGCAGAGAGAAGCAGTTTTCATAGGTAAATGGCGTGAATGACACGCCTGAAACAGGGGCCTGTGTCAGCACCGCCACGCCCGGGGCGTTCCTGGGGCGGCCGCAGTGGGGTTGACCCGGTGGATGCGCGGCCCGACAACCCCGGGAAAGCGCCGGTCGGGCTGCCCTCTGAAACGGGCGGAGCGCTGGCCCGCGGGGGTATGCTTGGCGCATGAAGATGCTCTTGCGCTGGTGCCTGTTGGCGATGGCCTTGCTGCTGGTGGCCCACCTGTACAGCGGGGTGGTGGTGCACAGCTTCGGCTCGGCCTTGTTGGCCGCGTTCGTGCTGGGCCTGTTCAACACCTTGGTGCGGCCGCTGCTGGTGCTGCTGACGCTGCCGGTGACGGTGCTGACCCTGGGCCTGTTCCTCTTCGTCATCAACGCGCTGATGTTCTGGGGCGCGGCCAGCGTGCTGGACGGGTTCGCCGTCACCGGCTTTGGTGCGGCGCTGGTGGGTTCGGTGATCTACAGCCTGTGCGGCATGGTCATCGACCTGGCCGTGGAACAGCTGTTCAGCCGCCGCAGCTGAAGCCACGCGCGCGGCCAGGGCACTTCCGCCCGGCGGTCTGTCTCAAGGCTCGCCGCGCGCCTCTTGCACCAGCTGGCGCCGCTGCGCCTGCAGTTCGCGCAAGCGCGCGTCGATGACCGAGGCTTCGATGAAGTCCTGCCCGGCGGCCGTGCGCGCCAGGTCCTGGCCGGCACGCAGGCGGTCGATGGCACCGTTCAGGTCGCCCAGCGCCGCGCGCGATTCGGCCTGCGCCCGCAGCGAACGCAGCGGCAGCCCGGCGGCCTGCGCCGTACCGGCCAGCAGCGACCAGGCCTGTGCATCGGCGGGCCGTTCGGCCACCCAGGTCTGCAGGGCTTCGGTCACCTCGCGCAGCAGCGGGGCCGCGCCCACACCCACCTGGCGCTGGAAGTCCATGGCCGCCTGGGCGCGCAGCAGCAACGCAGGCCGCGCGTTGTGCAGGTCGGGCAGGCTGTCCAGCACGCGCAGCGCGCCGACCGGGTTGCCGGCCATCAAGCGCACCTGCACCAGCAGCAGCTCGGCGGCGCGCCAGGCGCGGGTTTCTTGGTGGGCCACGCTTTGCAGCGCGTCCAGGGTGGCCTGGGCCTGGCGTTCGGCCACGGCGTGCTGGCCCAGGGCCGCGGCGGCCAGGGCGCCGGCATAGCTGGCCATCACGCGGTCGCGCAGCGGCGCACCCGGCACACCCGCGGCCTGCTCTTGCAGGCGGCGCAGGGTCTGCGGGTCGGTGTCCATCAGCACGCGGGCGCGGGCCTGCATCAGCGCGTGCAGCAACGGTGAGGCTACCGAGGTGGCGCCGCCGTTGAACAGCGCGCGCGAGCGGGCCTCGCTCATGCGTTCCACCGTCAACGGGTGGCTGCGCAGGTAGGGGAAGTTGCCGCTGTCGTTGATGCGGTTGGCGCTGTCCAGCTTCTCGAACATGGTGGCCATGCCCAGCGGCGTGAAGCCGGCTTCCTGCAGCACGCCATAGCCGGTGCGGTCGGCCTCGCGTTCCATGTCGCGCGAGAAGTTCAGCTGGCCTTGCGCGGCCACGCCCTGGCTGCCCAGGATGGCGGCGTTGGCCACGTCCACGCTGTTGCTGCGTGCCGCCGCCAAGATGCCCACCAGCAGCGTGGCCAGGCCGGCCATGGCGCTGCGCTGGCTGGACACCACGCTGCGCGCGATGTGCCGCTGCGTGACGTGCGAGAGCTCGTGCGCCAGCACCGAGGCCAGTTCATCGCCGCTGACCGTCAGCGCGATCAGGCCCAGGTGCACGCCCACGTAGCCGCCGGGCAACGCGAAGGCGTTGACGCTGCGGTCGCGCACCAGGAAGCTCTCCAGCGCGAAGTGGCGCTCCACCTCGGGCTCGATGTCGCCGCGTTTGCGCGCCGCGGCCACCAGCGGAGTCCACAGCGACTGCACGTAGGCCAGCAGCACCGGGTCGTCCAGGTAGTCGGGGTCGCGGCGGATCTCGCGCATGATGGCCTCGCCCAGCCGCTTCTCGGTGCTGACGCTGAAGTCGGCGTTCGACGATTCCCCCAGGGACGGCAAACGCACCTGGGCCGTGGCCGGCGCCAGCGCGGTGAACAACACGCTGGCGGCCACGGCCTGCGCGCACAGGCGCCACTTCAAGGGGGAGTGCAGGGCCAAGGTGAAACTTTCGCGGTCAAGGAAAAGCGGTTCGGGTGCGGGCACGGCGATAAGTTCCGGCGCGTCACAATCATGACACCGCTGCTTTGCGCGCATGTTGCTGCAGGGCCGAGCGGCCCGCCCGCAGCGCTTGCCCCCACGATGAACACGCCCTCGCCCCTGACCCACTTCGACGCCGCCGGCGACGCCCACATGGTGGACGTGTCGGCCAAAGCCGAGACCCACCGCGTGGCCCGCGCCAGCGGCCGCATCCGCATGCAGCCCGCCACCTTCGCGTTGGTGGCCGAAGGCCGCGCGAAGAAGGGCGACGTCATCGCGGTGGCGCGCATCGCCGCCATCCAGGGCGCCAAGCGCACGGCCGACCTGGTGCCGCTGTGCCACCCGCTGCCCATCACCCGTGTGGCCGTGGACTTTGAACTCGACGAAGCCCAATGCACCGTGCGCTGCACCGCACAGGTGGAAACCTTCGGCCGCACCGGCGTGGAGATGGAGGCGCTGACGGCCGTGCAGGTGGGCTTGCTCACGGTGTACGACATGCTCAAGGCCGCTGACCGCGGCATGGTGATGACGGACATCCAGGTGCTGGAAAAACGCGGCGGCAAAAGTGGGGAGTGGCACGCGGCCTTCTGAGCCCCCGCAGCCCCCCCGGTCAACGCGGCAGGGCTGAACGTGGCAGCCAGCCCAGCGTCTTGGCGTGCAGGCTCTGCACGTACAAACGCTCCGGCGTTTCGGTGATGGCCGTGGTCTCGGGGTAAGCGCCGCTGGGGTCTTGCAGATCGGCCAGCACCTGGCCGGCCTCGTTGAAGGCGATCACGTGGCCATACGCCGGCGGAATGGGCCACAGCGCGCGCGGCAGGCGCAGCGTCAACTCACGCAAGCCGGGCTTGGCGGCGAAGCCGTCGATCACCGCGTTGCGCGGCTTGGCCAGGCCCAGCCACAGACGGCCGTCCAGACCGCGCATCAGGTTGTCGGGGTAGCCGGGCAGGTTGTCCAGCAGCACCCGCGCCTGCGGCCCGCCCTGGGCCACGAACGGCCGCACGTCCAGGCCCCGCGCGGCGGTGGCCACTTTCCACACCCGGTACTGGCCGGTCTCGTTGACGAAGAGCCACTGCCCGTCCTGGCTGAGCGCCACGCCGTTGGCGAACGACAGGCCGTGCGCCACCACCTGCACCTGGCCATCGGCCGGGTTGAACACCAGCACACGGCCGGTGGCCGACTGTTCCAGGATGTCCAGCACGCTGGCCTCGAAGGTCCCGCCCCAACGCGCCGGTGAAAACCGCGTGCTGGCATCGCTGAGGTAGACCCGGCCATCGGGCGCCACGACCACGGCATCGGCGTAGACAATGGGGTCGCCGGCACTCACCTGGGTGGCCAGCACCTTCAGCTGGCCGTCGGGCGTGGCCATCAGCAGGCCTTTCATGCCATCGGCGATGAGCATGCGGCCCTGGGCATCGAAGTCGAAACCCAGCGGGCGGCCGCCGGTGTCCACGAACACCTGCTGGCCACTGCCGTCGGGGCGCATGCGCAGGATGCGGCCGCTGGCCATGGCCGCGTACAACCAGCCGTCGCGCGCCAGCACCACGTGTTCCGGGCCTTCTTCGCCGTTCAGCGCGATGTGCTGCAGCCCGGCCAGGCGCTGGTTGACGGCATGGGGGCCGGCATAACCCGGCGCCTGAGGCGCCACCCAGGCCACGGCCTTCACCGGCACCGGCCACCAGGCCAGGTACAACGCCAGCAACAACAGCACCGCCAACGCGGCACCCAGGGTCTTCTTCAGCACCGGTGGATTCCTTCTGCACAGCCCGGGGCGCACCAGCGACCGGGGGTGGTGATGATGCCCGCGTGCAGGCAGCGCCCACCCTGGGGCCGGCCCGGGGGTGGGGCGGGATAAAGGGGCGCAGAGGCTGGGCGTCTTTCGCCCCGGCCCGCGGGGCACGCCCAACCGCCCCCGCGCAGGTCAGTGGCGGATGTAGTCGCGCCAGTGCACCGGGGCCTGCGGCGCCGTGCATTGGAACGGCAGGGCGGCCGCCGAGGCAGCGGGTGCAGCGGGCGCGGCGGTGGCGGGGTTAGGCGCAGGGCCGGGCCCGCATTCGGCGAAAAACTCGGCCGACCCCGCGTTGCGGAACTCGCGCAGACGCTGCGCGATGGCGCGGGCGCGGTCCAGCTGGCCCTGTTCGGCCAGGGCCCGCGCCCAGGCCACCATCAAGCGGGTGTCCAGCAAGAAGTGCGTGGCCCCGTCGAAGGGTGCCAGCGCATCGTCGGCCGGGGCCTGGCCGGTGGTGGCCGCGGCGTAGTCGGCGTGGTGGGCGAAGAAAAGGCTGCGCTGGCCCGCCGTGATGCGCTCGGCCAGCGTGGGACCACCTTCGGTGGCCATGAAGATGGCGGTGACACGCTGGTAGTCCATCACCGACAACAAACCGCCCAGCGCCAGCGCCACGCCGGCCACCACCCAGCGCGGCGAAGGCGCGGCCCCGGGGTCGGGGCCGTCGGCGGCTGCAGCGGGCGCCGTCGCCGGCCGGCCCGCGGTGAAACCCCAGGCCCAGGCCGCGGGCAGCAGGAAGTAGGCGTACCACAGCGGGTACTCCAGCAGGCTGTGCAGGCCGATCATCAGCACCATCACCCCCGCCGCGCGACGGCCGGTGCCGGCCGCGCTGGTGTCGGCCCAGGCCGCGGCCGCGGCGCGCCACAAGCCCCAGCCCAGCAGCACCATCACCGCCGTGGCCAGCGGCAGGCCCAGTTCCACCGCCAACTGCAACGGCAGGTTGTGCGTGTGGTCGAAGAACGCGATGGGCCGCTGCGGGAACGCGGTGAGCGACCACGCGAAGTTGAACTCGCCAAAGCCCACGCCCGTCCAGGGGTGCAGGGCGATCAACCCCAGCGTGTCGCGCCAGATGGCAAAGCGCGACCCCGACACATCGGCCTCGGCCAGCCGCGCCGTGCCACCGAAACGTGCATGCGACAGCGCGGCCCACTCGGCCATGCCCCACCAGGCCAGCCCGTACAGCAGCGGCGCGGCCAGCAACAGCAGCCGCACGCGGCCGGCCAAGCGGCGGTCCAGCAGGCCCCACAAGGCCAGCAGCAGCACGCTGAGCGTGCCGGTGCGCGACGCCGTCAGCACCACCGCCCCTATCAAGGCCGCGAACAAGACCATGCCGGCGCGCACCCCCCAACGCTGGCGCAGGCTGGCGCCCAGCACCGGCGCGGCCTGCAACAAGGCCACCACGGCGATGGCCGACCACACCCGCAGGCTGCTGAGGTGGTTGGGCTGGCGCAGGTTGCCCACCGCGCGGCCGGGAATGCCGGAGATGGCCAGCCAGTCGCCGTCAGGCCAGGTGGGGGCGAACACCTGCACGGCGGCCACCACCACGTTCAGCGCGCCGGCCACGGCCCAGCCGATGCAGAAATCGGCCCACACCGACGCCGCGTCCCGCGGGCCGGGCGCGTGCGCCACGGCACCACTGGCCAACAACAGGCCCGCCCCGGCCAGCAGGCCCAGGGCCGACAAGGCCAGGCTGTGCGGCAAGGCACCCGGGCCCCAGGACCAGCCCACCGACAGCGCCACCAAGGCCAAGGCCGCACCCACCGGCGCCACCCCGGCCAAGGACCCCGCCCCCCACCGCCCCAGACGCGCAGGCAAAGCCACCGCCGGCGGCGCCGCCATGGCCACGAACCAGCCCCACAACACCAGGGCCAGCGCCTGGTTCAAGAAGGTGGACGAGGGCGAGACGTTGAAGGCCAACAGCGAAGGCGCTGCGGCCGCGGCGATGGCCAGGGCGGTGCGGGGGGTCACGGAAATGGGCGCTTGTTTTGCCGCCCCGGTGATGGCGTAGCGGTCGATTGTGCCGCCCATGGCACGGGCAAGGCACATGACAAGCTCCTGTGCAGAACCGGCAATGAAACGAACATACGGCAACTATTTTGTGCGCCTGCTGACCAAGCCCGCCCAACTACAGCCAATTCTGACCAAGCGTGCTCGGCACTCAGCGGGCTAACATCGATATAGACAAAGGCGACAAAGGCGCGCAAGTTCTCGCTCCCGTCTCCCTGACATAGTCATCTCGAAGCGGAAGTCATCATCCCATGCAACATCAGATCGCGATTGTTTTGCCTGCGTACAACGAAGTACAGACCGTCGCAGAGGTAGTGAAGCAGTTCCACCAACATCTGCCTGACGCGTTTATTTGCATCGTAGACAACGCGTCAAGCGATGGCACCTACGAAGCCGCGCGCGCAGCAATCATTGAGCTGCAATGCAAAGGAACCGTGCTGAAAGAGCCGGCAAAGGGAAAGGCTAGTGCAGTAAGGCGAGCATTCCTGGAAGTTGATGCTAAGGCCTACATCATGGCCGATGCGGACCTAACATATCCCGCGGAGCAGGTACGAGAACTACTACGACCTGTCTTGGCAGGGGAGTGTGATATGGCCGTAGGAGATCGAATTTCCGGTGGCAACTATGCCAAAGAAAACAAGCGCCCTGGCCATGAATGGGGCAACGCCCTCGTTACCGGAATTGTTAACCGCTTATACAAAACCAACATGCGCGACGCTCTCTCAGGCTTCAGAGTTTTTAATCGGCGGTTTATCAAGAATTATCCGATTTTGGTAAGAGGCTTTGAACTCGAAACCGACATGACACTGCACGCGCTGGAACTCAGGCATCGCATCATTGAAATTCCCGTTGAATACAGGGATCGACCAATCGGTAGCTCTTCGAAACTAAACACTGTGCGAGATGGTCTGCGCGTCCTGACTTCAATAGTCCAGATCTTCCGCCACTATCGACCTATGTCGTTTTTCGGCGGCATCGGGACTGCTCTGCTAGTCACCGGCATCCTGGCTGGATTTGGACCGGTTGACGATTATCTGTCGTACAAATACGTTTACCGCGTACCAATGGCCATTTTGGCAGTTGGTCTAGTGCTCTCATCGCTGTTTGCATTCACAACTGGGCTCGTACTATCAACAATAGTGCGCGGGCAGCAGTCACAAACTGAGCGGGCTCTGCTGCAAAATGTCGACTAGATTTTGGCGAAGCACATCATTTTGGCGATTCTTTGCCGTTGGCCTAATCGGTTTCGCAGTTGATGCAACGGCGCTGCTCACGCTCATACACTTCGGGCTTGCACCGCTCTTGGCAAGGTGTATCAGCTTTCTCGTCGCCGTCGCCGCTACCTACAAGCTAAACTCGAGATACACATTCATGACGCATCGAAAAGACGGAAGCTACCGTCTCTTTGGGCCTTATGTTGCGATACAACTGATTGGAGTCGCCACGAACTTTCCGATATTTATGCTAGTGATCAATTCAAAGATCGATCCAAAGTTCTCTCCATTTATTGGCCTCATCGCCGCTTCAGCGGCTTCACTAGTCATTACTTTTTCATGCAGCAAACTTCTGTTCGCGCAAAGAAATAGTCGTTTGTCCTAGAAGCAGGCACCTTGCCCCAATCATGGTCGAACAATGGATGCCGGCAGCGTTGGGCAAGGAGGAACATTGCTCCCACTCCAGTCTGTGAAGCTACCAAGCGTCACATCAGACATACTATAAAATGGCCTTATGTATACGATTTCGCCATCAGTACTCAGAGACTGGAGAGAATTGAAGTACACCCGCATCCATCCATCGCGCCCATGGAGAGCCTCGCTGCCATGCGGGCTCAATTGCGCCCCACAGGCTGACTCAACTGCATCGAATACCTTCTTGACAACGGCACGATTAGCAATGGTTTGGCCGTGTTCGGCGGCCCCTAGGCGATTTAGCTTGCACACCTGCAGTCGCTCATTTTCCAACTTTGGTCGCAACGCAACAGTCTCAACCTCAGATACAACATTCCCACCTGACATGTATTGGGCGCGCATCAAAATGGGTTCGCATTTATTGTCACTCAAGCGAAAGCCGTAAACCGAAAGCAATGAGTTGACATCGGCCCTCGTAGCCGCACTAAGCATTGGATTGTAAGGACTGACTAGATCTTTATCCCGGAAAACCACCCGCAAACTATCAGACGGTTCGCTCAGCAGGGTTTTCAGTTTTCCTGGCATAGCCGAAGCCGCAGGCTGTACATATTGACCAATCAAGTTGACAACGCGGGCATCAGGATGCAAGTACGGAACAATCAGAGAATAGCTCTGCTTACCCACGGTGAGCAGCGTTGTTGGCTGCAATTGAAGTTCCTGAGGAACGCGAACATCCAGCCATTTTTCGCCCCACAAGGCCGGGCTCCATCGAGGATTGCCGGCGTTGAATAATGCATACGTTTGGGCCAGCATCAACATTGCAATGAGCACCAGCGCATGAGCGGGCCTTCTGAATAGTTGCACACACCAAGCGACGCAGAGTGGTCCAATTAGCAACCAAAGAGGCAAGGCGTAGCGCCCGATCTTGGTGGTCGCTCCCCATAGCGCATACATTGTTAGGGCCATGACAGACAGAAGCACCAATGTAAGCCCCGCCCGACCCGGAGTCGCAACAACTAAGCTCGCACGTTCAACACGAAATACATTGACAAGACTGCGCGATATTACAAGAAAAAGTATTAGCAGAAGAGTCAATGGTCGTAGATCAACCGCTGCATTTTCGGCGTACAGCCACGTGAGCGGCAGTGTCATTAGAAATGGCAGTTGAACGAGGCCCCACCAACCATCCCCCAAAAATCTAGTATCTCGGTATGAAACCGAGGGGAAGTCCGGAGATTGGAAAATCTGATTCAGCAGCGGAAAGACTGGATTCCCAAAGGTCTCCCACAACAACCAGGACCAGTAGCCATGCATAACAACTACCGCAAAAAAGAAGCCAGCAAGCACGCCGGCAACCATAGCTGGCAGCTTGGATCGCTTTTGCAGCATCCAGCAAGCGAGTAGTGGCACGATCACACCAACGGAAAGTACCCCGTTAGTCAATTTCAATCCACTGGCTAGGCCCAAAAATACTCCAGTACTCACGCCCCACCAAACACGATACGGTTGAGTTGAATTTGCTGTTTTTAGGGAACAGAAGATCCCTGCCAATACAAAGACAGAGGTCGTGGGATCAGCAAAAGATGACCCTACCGTCGTGACGTACAAAGGCGCCAAAGCCGCCAGTATTACAGCCGCACCCAAAAAGCCGACGGAAAACACACCCTCTTTTGGCAAGAGTTCTCGTGTTATTACCCATATCAACACCAGATTCAATACATGAAAGCTAACCAGCACCACCGAAATACTGACTGCCCCCCAACCCGCACGGATCATCAAGTAGTGAGGCACATGCGCGGCTGGGTTTAAATAGGACTGAAAGCTGGCGGCGAAGTAGTCTTTATTCAGTCGCCCATCGAGCAAAAGATGCGGCCCGTAAAAATGGTAATTGAGGAAGTCCCAATTTAGATCTTTGCCGAGCAAGAAACTCACAGTGACTAGAGTTGCCCACACGAAGAGAAAGAACCAAAAGATCAATCGATTCTGCATTCAATTCTTCTTTCCACACCCGCTATTTCGTCTAAAAGTACTGCGAAAGCGCGCAGCCTTCGGCGGGAGGGAACAGCTTTGTCAGCGAAAGAACAAAAAGGGCAGCCTAAGCTGCCCATCCTCTGCGTTTAATTTACAGATCAGAATGTCATAGTTTCCTTACACGACCCCGGCAAGTACTTCTTGAACGCATCAACCGAAGTACCACACTTCCAGGAAGTAACGACTTTGTTCGTCGCGTCAATAGCGGGTTCCAAAATGACGTCGCCAGTAACAGGCAGGTCCTTTGTCGTCACCTTGACCTTGCCAGACGTGCCCTTGGTGGAAATGCTGGCGACGTACTTCGAAGTGGAAGAACTGCTCTCGCAGCCCCACGAATCATCGGTGGAGGGCAGGCTGCCCGGTGAAGTCTGAACAGTTTCCGTGATGGCTGTACGGCAGGTCGAGGCGGCAAGCACCACTTCTGAGACCTTGGCCTTCACGGTGTAGTCCTGGTAAGCCGGCAGGGCCACAGCGGCCAGGATGCCGATGATCGCCACGACGATCATCAGTTCGATGAGGGTGAAACCTTGTTGGACGCGCTTCATGGCGTTGCTCCTGAGAAAGATGGGGGTGGGGCCGAAGACACCCCCATGTATGCAGGGGGCGTGCCAGCGCCCTGGCGTGATTTCTTGCACGCCTGGTGACGGGTTTGGTCACATTGCGGGCCAGATCGGGTGAGGCTTGCGCGCTTCCTGCCGTGATTTGTCACCTGGGGCGGCGCGGCCTGGGCAGGACTGTAAACAGCTGTTGCAGGCCGGGCTGGCGGTTGGCACGGCGGCCCCGCCCTGCCGGGCGGGTTCAGCGCAAGCGCATCACCTGGCCCGTTTGCAGCGCTTGCAGGGTGTGGGACGAGCCCTGCACGGCAATCTCGGTCATCACCGCATCCACCTCGCCCGGTTTGATGTGGGTGATGTAGACCTGGGCGGGCTGGCTGAACTGCGCCAGTTCCTGCTGCAGGCGCGACGGGCACAGGTGCTGGCTCACCTCGGCCAAAGCCACTTCGTCGTTGCCGAAGGCGGTTTCCACCACCAGGGCTTGTACCGGCAGTTCACGCAAGCGGGCCCACAGCGCCGCGTTGGGCCCGGTGTCGCCCGTGAACACCCAGGCGCCGCCGGGCGCACCCAGCACGGCGTAACCGCAGGCCGGCACGGTGTGCGAAGCGGGCAGCACTTCCACCGTGCGCTGCCCCAGCGCCACGCGGTCGCCAATGGCCAATGGCACCAGGGCCAGCACGGGCGCGTCGGGGGTGGGCAGGCGGGTGAAGTCTGGCCAGATCACCCCGTTGAAGATGTGCTGCTGCAGGGCCTGCAAGGTCGGCGCCAGGCCATGCACCTGCACCGCCGGGCGCTGGGCGGCACGGCGCCTGCGCGTCACGCTGTCGGCCAGCAAGCCGATGGCCAGCACGTGGTCCAGGTGCGAATGCGTGATGAAGATGTGGTCGACACGGGCCAACTCGTCCAGGGACAAGTCGCCCACGCCCGTGCCCGCGTCGATGAGCACATCGTCGTCGAGCAGGAACGATGTGGTGCGGCTGCCGGCGGCGATGGAGCCGGAGCACCCGAGAACGCGGATCTGCATGGAACAGGTGAGGGTGGGCGGTGGGCGAACACAGAACGGCCGCCAGGGGCCGCCCAGGGCGATGGCCCGCATCGTCGCCGGGCAAGCACCGCGGCGCAAGCCACGGAAGTCTCGCTTCCTCGCGACTGGAGATGAAGCCGCCGCCCCAACGCTGCACAGCGTGAAACGCTTCACACACGGCCAGCCACCTCGACACCAAAACGACACAGGCCCCGAAGGGCCTGTGGTGGTGTCAGACGCGCACCCGGGGTGCGCTGCGTTCACCGCTTGTCAGTGGTGGATGAACTGCATCTGCGTGCCCGCGAGCTCGATGACGTCGCCATTGCGCAGTGGCACCGAGTCGCCGACCAAGGGCACCCCGTTGATGCTGGGCCGGGTGGCGCCCTCGACGTGGGCGAACGCGTAGCCGTTAGGCCGCTTGGTGATGGACGCCACCTGCACCCCGGGCTTGCCGACGGTGGTGACCACCTTGGTCAGCGTGACCTCGCGGCCCGCGGCGGCGCCGTTCAGCACCTTGATCGACGCGGGCGTCTGCGGCACTGGCAGGCTGCCGGGCACGCTGCTGTAGGGGGCTGCGGCGGTGGTGCCACCACCATGGCCCGAATGCACCGGGCTGGCGGCCGTGTAGGCCGGCGGCACAGCACCACCCGGGCGCATGATCATGGTCTTCTCGTAGTCGCTGCCCTCTTCGACCAGGTACTTGATCTTGTACTTGCCGATTTCAACGGTGTCGTTGTGCGACAGCAGCTGCTTCTTGATGGCCTTGCCGTTGATGTACGTGCCGTTGGTGCTGTTGAGGTCTTCGATGAAGACGTCGGCGCCCACCATCTGCAGCACGGCATGTTCACCGCTGACCGCCAGGTTGTCGATGACGATGTCGTTGTACGGGCGACGGCCGAGGGTGGTCTTGTCCTTGGTGATCTGGACTTCCTTGATCACCACACCATCGAGCGAAACGACCAGCTTGCCCATGCATGACCTCTGATGCGCCCGGCGCCGGCCGCGCTGGGCATGACGCTCTGCGGCGCCGTTTTGTTAGGGTGCGTCGGGTGGTTCAGCGGCGGAAAGGCCACCAAGACCGCAACGACGTGCTCGCGCCACCGGAGGCGCGCACCAGGATGACCGAGATATTATCCTTTCCGCCAGCATCATTGGCGGCATCGATCAGCGTGCGGCTCGTCTGCTCTAGGGAGTCGTCACCCTGCAACAGTTGGGCGATGCCGGCGTCATCGAGCATGTCCGACAAGCCGTCTGAACACAGCAGGTACAGGTCGCCGGGCTGCACCTCGTGCTGGTGGGTCTCCAGCAGCACCGTGTCTTCCACGCCCACCGCACGCGTCACCAGGTTCTTGTTGGCCGAAAACGCGGCCTGTTCCGGGGTGATGAGCCCGGCGTCGATCTGCTCTTGCAGCAAGGAATGGTCGCGCGTGATCTGCTGCAGGCGGCCGTTGCGCAGGCGGTAGGCGCGCGAGTCCCCCACGTGCCCCACCAGCAGGCGGTTCTCGCGGAACACCGCCACCACCAAGGTGGTGCCCATGCCGGCGTACTGCGGGTTGGCGTTGGCGGCGTTGAAGATGGCGCGGTTCGCGTTGTCCACGCAGATGTCCATGGCGCGCCGCACTTCGGCGTCGCTGGCCTGTGCACTGGCTTCACGCAGCCAACGGCCCAACTCGGTGTGGATGAAGTTGGTGGCCATGTTGCTGGCCACTTCACCGGCGTTGTAGCCGCCCATGCCATCGGCCAGCACCGCCAACGTGGCCACGTCGTCGATGGCGACGGAATCTTCGTTGTTGCTGCGCGCGCGGCCAGGGTCAACGGCAGCGAAGAGCTCGATCGTCATGGGCACGGCAGCTGGTGTTTTGCTGGCAAAAAGTTGGTCGCATTGTGCATCGGTTGCGCGCCATTGACGCCACAGGGGCAGCCCGGGGTTGTGACTTCGGTCCTGCCGAATCACCCGGCTGAGCTGGCCGAAGCGGGCGCTGTGGCCAGTCCGGCCAAGCGGTCGGCCACCCAGCCCGCACTGGGCGGCCGGCTGGTGGCGGGCTTGGACAACAAGGCCGCCACCAACGCCGACGCTGCACCGTCCAGTTCCGGCCGCAAGCGCTCCAGCGGCGGTGCCGCCTGTTGGGCCACGCTGCGCAGCAACTCACCCAGCGAATGGCCCTCGAAGGGCAATTGCCCGGTCAGCAACTGGTACAGCGTGACGCCCAAAGCGTAGAGGTCGCCCGCCGGCGTGGCTTCGGCACCGGCCAACAGCTCGGGCGCCAAAAAGGCGGGGGAACCCAACACCACACCGGTGCCGGTGTGAAACCCGCCGTGGACCCTCGCCAGGCCGAAGTCGGTGACCTTCAGTCCCAGGTGAGGCAGGTCGACGATGAGGTTGGCGGGCTTGATGTCGCGGTGCACCACGCCGCGGCTGTGGGCGTGCTGCAAGGCCTGCGCCACCAAGGCCATCAGGCGGAACACCAGCGGCGCTGGCAGCAGGCGGCGCGGTTGCGTGTAGCGCAGCAGCGGGACGCCGGGGGCGGCTTCGCAGGCCAGCCAAGCCCACGGGCCCAGCATGCCGGCGTCCACCACCTGGGCGATATTCGGGTGGTCCAGGCGGCGCGCCAGGGCCGCTTCCGCGGCGAACAGGTCTTTCAGGGGCTGGGCCTTGGCCGGGGTGGCCAAGGCTTCGTCCGAGAGCGCCATCAGTTTCAGCGCGACTGGGGCGCCGCCAGGTGCGTGGGCCAGGTAGACCACCGAGGTGGCGCCCTCGCCCAGCAGCCGGACGACGGTGTATCCGGCGAAGGGCTCGCCAGCGCGCAGCACCGGCCGGCCAGCCACCGCGGGCTTCAACACCACTTTGCGGGGCCGCACCAGCGAGTGCGGTCACCGGGTGCTGACGCCAGGCCGAAGGTCAAGCCGCGCCGCCTTCTCCGCCAGAGCCACCGGCGGCGTTGCGGCGCTTGATGAACATGCCGATGGCCAGCACCAGCAGGGCCCCCGCCACACCGGCACCGTAGCGCACGGCGTCCAACACTTCCGGCAAGGCACCGACCTTGGCCGCGGGTACCACCGGCAGCAGGTCGAACTTCAGGACGCCCGGGTCGGTGACCGCCATGGTGCCGGCAATCCAGCCCAGCAGCATGCCGCCCAGCACGATGATGCTGGGGAAGCGGTCCATCAGCTTGATGACCAGCTGGCTGCCCCAGACGATGATGGGGATGGAGACCAGCAGGCCGAAGATGACCAGCGGCATCCTGTGGTCGCCGCCCGCGCTTTCGGCGGCGCCGGCGATGGCGATCACGTTGTCCACGCTCATCACCAGGTCGGCGACGATGATGGTCTTGATGGCGGCCATCAGCTTGTCGTTGGCCTGGATGTTGCCGTGGTCGTCCTCGTCATCCGGTGCCAGCAGTTTGACGCCGATCCACACCAGCAACAGGGCGCCCACCAGCTTCAGGTAGGGAATGGCCAGCAGGGTCAGCGCGAAGAAGATCAGCACCACGCGCAAGCCGATGGCGCCGGCCGTGCCCCACATGATGCCCTTGGTCCGCAGGTCGGGCGGCAGCTTGCGGCAGGCCAGGGCGATGACGACGGCGTTGTCGCCACCCAGGAGGATGTCGATCATGATGATCTGCCCGACGGCGATCCAGAAATCGGCATGCATGAACTGATCCACGGGGAATCCTTGTGCGCTGAAAGGGAATGAGGCGGCGCAGTGTACGTGTGGACCCTGGGGTTTTTGCTGCGGGAAATACATACAGCCGGCACGCGGGCCGGCTGTAGCAGGGGTGGAGCATCCGGCCAGACCACTGGCCGGGCCGGCACGCGGACACCGGCCCAAGGCCAGGCCCGCGCGCGGGGCAGGGCTTAGAGCAGGCCCTTGAGCAGGCGGCCCATTTCGCTGGGGTTGCGCGTGATGGTGAAACCGCACTCTTCCATGATGGCCAGCTTGGCGTCGGCCGTGTCGGCGCCGCCGCTGATCAGCGCACCGGCGTGGCCCATGCGCTTGCCGGCCGGGGCCGTCACACCGGCGATGAAGCCGACGATGGGCTTCTTCATGTTGGCCTTGCACCAACGGGCCGCTTCGGCTTCGTCGGGGCCGCCGATCTCGCCGATCATGATGACGGCGTCGGTGTCGGGGTCGTCGTTGAAGGCCTTCATGACGTCGATGTGCTTCAGGCCGTTGATGGGGTCGCCGCCGATGCCCACGGCGCTGGACTGGCCCAGGCCGATTTCCGTCAGCTGCGCCACGGCTTCATAGGTCAGCGTGCCGGAGCGGCTGACCACGCCGATGCGGCCCTTGCGGTGGATGTGGCCCGGCATGATGCCGATCTTGATTTCTTCCGGCGTGATCAGGCCCGGGCAGTTGGGGCCCAGCAGCAGGGTCTTCTTGCCGCCGGCGGCTTCCTTGGCCTTCATCTTGTTGCGCACTTCGAGCATGTCCCGCACGGGGATGCCTTCGGTGATGCAGATGGCCAGGTCCAGGTCGGCTTCCACAGCTTCCCAGATGGCGGCCGCGGCGCCGGCGGGCGGCACATAGATCACGCTGACCGTCGCGCCGGTCTGGCCGGCGGCTTCCTTGACGGTGGCGAAGATGGGAATGTCGGAGAAGGACTCACCGGCCTTCTTGGGGTTCACACCGGCGACGAACGCGTTCTTGCCGTTGGCGTAGGCCTGGCAGCCCAGGGTGTGGAACTGACCGGTCTTGCCCGTGATGCCCTGGGTGATGACCTTGGTGTCTTTGTTGATGAAGATCGACATGTTGTCCTCGATTCAGTTGGCCAGATGGCCTGAGGTGTTGCATTGACCCAGCGGCAGTCGCGGAACCGGCTTGGCCGGGCCGCCGACTGCGCCCCCTGGAGGGGGGGCGCCGAAGGCGCTGCGAGGGTGGGTCATTTCACGGCAGCCACGATGGCGGTGGCGGCTTCGGCCATGGTGTCGGCCGCGATGATGGGCAGGCCGCTTTCGGCCAGCATCTTCTTGCCCAGGTCTTCGTTGGTGCCCTTCATGCGCACCACCAGCGGCACGCTCAGGTTCACGGCCTTGCAGGCGGTGATGACGCCTTCGGCGATGGTGTCGCACTTCATGATGCCGCCGAAGATGTTC
>JBKCUM010000005.1:0-10519 GCA_046318395.1 Rubrivivax sp. | reverse complement strand
TCACCACCAAGTCCCAGGGCACCTGCCGCAAATCATCGGACTTGGTCTTGGCAAACTGGTACGAACAGACCAGGACGTGGTTGTCTTGCTCAAAGGGTCGCAAGTGCCCATCCTTCTGGAGTTGCTTGTAGCTGCCCGACTCCAAGATGAGCGCCAAAAGGCTGAACTTCTCCTGCAGTTCCTGGTGCCACTGCTTGCGAAGGTTGGCCGGCGTGATGATCAGAATTCGGCGCCGGCGCTCCGCCCAACGCTGGGCGATGACGAGGCCCGCCTCAATGGTTTTGCCCAGGCCCACCTCGTCAGCCAGGATCACACCCTTGGAAAGCGGGCTCTGGAATGCGAACAGTGCTGCCTCCACTTGGTGCGGGTTCAGATCAACCTGGGCGTCAACAAGGGTCGACGCCAGGAGGTCGGACTCGCTCCCAGCCATGCGGCGAGACAATTGCCACGCGACATGCTGGCTTTGGTACTGGGTCAGGGCTGGCGGCACGAACGGCAAGTCCAATTTGAGGCTCGCCATTATGTTGGCAGCCAAGGCGCGGAACACCTCTAAACCCGGATGCATGCTGCCCACCTACATCGGTAGCGAGTCCAAGTAGTGTGAGGTCGAGAGCCAGCAGAAGCAGGACGACTACGCCCTGGGCTTTCTGGGTCATCAGTTGCGCTGGGTGGACCAGCTCGCGGCCAGTTGGCTGTCGCACGCCTCCCGCCCCTACGTAAAGGCCGCCGCCTGATCCGGCTTCAGCTTTCCGCCAGACCTTTCAGCGCCTGACGGAACACCTGGTCGCTGCGGAACAGCACCATTTCTTTCCAGTCGTCGAAGGGTGGGAAGAAGTGGTCGCGCAGCGCGCGGCGGATGGGCTCGGCCTCGGGCCCGGTGGGTTGGCCGTGTTGCCACAGCCAGTGGTCGTCGCGCAGCACACGCGCGCCGCGTGGCGGTGCGTAGGTGCCGAACTCCAGCGCCACGAAGGCGATGTCGGCGTGGGCCAGCGCGCGTTCATAGCCGAACTCCGTGAGGCCGAACTTTTCTTGCGAACTGCTGGTGCCCAGCAGCGGTTCGGTCACGCTGTCGCCCCACCAGCGGCGTGCGCGTTGCACGCGGTCGCTGCCTGGTGCGTGGTTGCAGATGGGCTCGCCATAACCATAGGGCCCCAGGCCGGTGTGCAGGTCCACGATGGCCACCGTGCGCGCCTGCGGCAGGTACTGCGCCAGGATGGCCTCGCTGGTGCGCCGCGCCCAGGTGGGGCCGGTGCCGCCAAAGAAGATGCCGTGCGCATGCGTGTACTGCCCGGTGCTGCGTGCCACGCGTTCGGCGTGTTCACCATGGGCCTGGCGGTAGGCGCTGATGCGGGCTTCGGCCGCGGCCAGCGCGCCGTCTTCCAGCGTGGGCGGGCAGTAGGCGCTGTGCAGTTCGGCGTAGCCCAGGTTGGGCGGCAACGGGGCTGAGAAGTCGATCCAGTTGCGGTTCAGGTCGACGTTCTCTTCGGTCACGCGCCGCTGCCAGGCAAAGCCGTGCGGGTTGACGGCGTGCATCAGCAGCAAGGCCGTGTCGGGTGGCAGGGCTTGTGCGCTGAAGCGCTGCAACAGCGCGGCCTGCGGCCCGCTGCCGGCAAAACCTTCCACGCCGTGCGTGGCGCTGATGACCACCAACACGCGTGTGGCGCTGCGCGGGCCCAGCCAGGCGCTGTCGCAGGCCAGGGCTTCGCCGCTGGGGCCGATCAGCGGGTGTGGCCAGTGCTGCACCTCGGCGCCGGCGGCGTTGGCCGCGGCCAGGAACTTGTCGCGCGCTTCGGCGTAGCTGCTGGAAAAGACGCCCAGATCCATCGCACCCCCTGCCCGGCGTCAGGCGGCCCGGCAGCGGCATGCTAACGAGGCTGGCGCGCGCTGCCCAGGGGTGTGGCGCGCCGGCTCAGGGGGGCGGCGGCGTGGCCGCCCGTGGCGGCGCTGTTCAGGTCGGCGTGGGCACGCCGGCCATGCGGTCGTGCTTCAGGAAGAACTGGCGGGCCAGCGCCACCAGTTGGGCCTCGGTGGGGTGGTTCACCGGGTGCCAGTCCACGATGTGCGGCAGCAGCGCTGGGCGGTGCTTCTTCACGTAGTGCTGGAAGTCGGCCAGGCCGCTGTTGTGGCCCACCACCAGCACCTCGGGGATGCCGGTCAGCGCGTCACACACTTCGCCGAAGTACTCGTGTTCGTGGCGCACGGCGCTGCCGTGCTGCTTGGTGTGGTGCGTGTGGCTCTTCACCTTCTGGGCCTGCACGTGTTCGGCGTCGAATTGCAGCACTTGGGTGGCGGTGTGGTCCACAAAGGCCACGGCATGGAACAAGGTCATGGGGTCTCCTCAGCAAAAAAGGGGGGCTGGCCCGGCGTGTTGCGTGCGCCAGGCCTGTTGTTTCAACGGCGGTGGTTCGGGTGTTCCAGCAGGCTGGCGCAGGCCACGCAGCGGCGTGCCCAGGGCTCGACCTTCAGGCGGTCGAAGGGGATGTCGCCACCGCAGTCCAGGCACTGGCCATAGGCCTCGTCGTGCACCCGGCGCAGCGCATCGCTCACCTCGCCCAGCGCCTGCATCTGCCGGTCCGACCATTGCTGCTCGACTTCGCGTGCACCTTCGTGCTGTGCGGCGTCGTGCGCGTCCTGGTCCAGCAGGCTGGCGGCGTGTTCGGTGCGGCTCAGACCCTGGTGGTGCAGCGCCAGCTGGCGGTCGATGGCGTGCTGCCGCTGCACCAATGCAGCTTCCAGCAGGGCACGTTGACCAGGGGTCAGGTGGGTGGTGGTGGTGGCCATGTGGTGTCTCCCAGCGCCACGCGGTGGGGCGTGGTCTGGGTCCATCATGCGGCGGCCACCCGGGCCTGGCCTTGCGGCAGGTCAAGACGGGGGCCCGGGGCTGCGCAGGCCCGGGCCGCCCTGGTCGGGCCTCAGGCCTGCTTCAACGCGGCCTCGGCGTCCAGCTTGAAGCTGTTGACGGCCGTCACCAGGCGCTGGGCCTGTTGCTGCAGGCTGTCCGAGGCCGCTGCGCTTTGTTCCACCAGCGCGGCGTTCTGCTGGGTCACTTCGTCCAGTTGGCCCACGGCCTGTCCCACCTGGCCGATGCCCGTGGTCTGTTCCAGCGTGGCCTGGCTGATCTCGGCGATGAGGTCCGTCACGCGGTTGACCTGTTCGACGATATCGCCCATGGTGGTGCCGGCGTCGTTCACCAGGCGCGAGCCCGCGTCCACGCTGTCCGCGCTGGCGCTGATCAGCGCCTTGATCTCTTTGGCCGCTTCGGCCGACCGCTGTGCCAGTGCGCGCACTTCGGCGGCCACCACCGCGAAACCACGCCCCTGCTCACCGGCACGCGCGGCTTCCACGGCCGCGTTCAGCGCCAGGATGTTGGTCTGGAAGGCGATGCCGTCGATGGTGCCGATGATCTCGCCGATCTTGCGGGCGCCGCCCGAGATGTCCTGCATGGTGCTCACCACCCGCGACACCACGTCTCCGCCCCGCGTGGCGGCCTCGCGGGCCGAACTGGCCATGGCCGTGGCGCTTTGCGCCCGCTCGGCGTTGTGCTGAACGGTCGAGGTCAGCTGCTCCATCGACGCCGCCGTCTGCTGCAGGCTGGCGGCCTGCTGTTCGGTGCGCCGGCTCAGGTCGTTGTTCCCGGCCGCGATTTCCATCGACGCCGTCTGCATGGTCTCGGCCGTCAGGCGCACCCGGTGCATGGTGACGCTCAGGTCGCGGTTGACCTGGGCCAGCGCCTGCAGCAGGTGGCCCACCTCGTCCTGGCGCTTCACGGTGATGGCGCGTGAGAGGTCACCGCCGGCCACCGCCTGGGCCACGTCCACGGCCTCGCGCAGCGGCTGCACGATGCTGTGCTGGATGCGCAACGCGATGCCCGCGCCCAGCACCAGGGCCACCACCGACAGGCCGATGATCAGCGCCACGGCACGTTTGTAGGCTTGGTTGGCTTCGTCGTTGCGCGCCTTCGACGCTTGCTGGATGGCCAGCACCACCTTGTCCAGCGCGGCCACGTGGGCCAGCTGCACCGGCCGCACCTCGTCGCGCATGACCTTGGCCGAGCCTTGCAGGTCGTCGGACATGGACAGGTCGATGGCCTTTTCCACTGGCGCCTTGGTGCGCTCCAGGGCCTTGGCCACCTCGTCCAGCGAGGCCAGCACTTCCGGCTCCAGCGTCAGCGCCTTCAGGCTGTCCAGCGTCTTGGCGTAGTTGGCCGACGCCTGCTTCATCAAGTCGAATTCTTTCTTCTTGAAAGCGACGTCGTCCTGCAGCACGGCGTCGCGCAGCGCCACGGCCTGCAGGCGGGAGAGGTCGCGCAGGCGGCCCGCCAGGCGCTCAGGCGCTTCGCCCGTCACCGCAGTCAGGTCGGCCTTGATGGCGGCCAGGCGGCTCAGGCCGATGGCGCTGATGATGGCCATCAGCACCAGCACGGCCGCGAAACCCGCGCCCAGGCGGGTGCCCACTTTGAGGTCTTTGAACATGGTGTCTCCAGCAGCCGCCAGGCCACACGGGCCCCGGGGCTTCACGGTGGTGGGCAGGTTATTTGGCGGTGACGCCGGTGTGCAGCACCCCGATGGGCTTGCCGCCGTCCAGCACCGGTGCCGACACGTGCACGCTGGGGATCTGCGTCGTGGTGTCGGGTTTGATCTCGTTGGCGGCCCAGGCCTGGCCCTTGATGGCGTTGGCAAACACCGGGCGGTTGGCGTTGTTGTAGATCAGCGGGCGCACGCTGGCGGCCACCAGGTTGCCCTTGGCGTCGCGCAGCAGCAGCTTGTTGATGGTGTCGTCCTGTGTTTCCCACTTGCCGATTTGCTGGCTGACTTTGCTGCCCAGGATGGCCTTGATGAAGGGGGCGCCATCGGCCAGCTCGATCCACTTGCCGTTGTTCATGCCCTTGCTGTCCTGCGTGTTGGCTTCGCGCACGGCGGCCAGCACGGCCGGGTCGGCGGCCATTTCCACCAAGCGCTTCTTCGCCTTGTCGACCTTGTCCTGCACGGCGGACGGCAGGTCCTCGGCCTGGACGGCGACGGGGCTCAGCGTGACGAAGGCCGCCATCGTGGAGGTGGCCAGCGCAAGAAGGTGACGGGTGAGTTGCATGTCGGTTCCCTGAGAGTCGGTTTTTGAACGGGTGGCCAAGGGCCGCCCGTGTGGCGTTCACCTTCTGCTTTTCGGGTTCCGGTGGACTCTGATCAAGCGTTAGTGTCGATTTCGCTTGTGCATTGCTGCGCACATCCGTGCAGAAGAGTCGTTTGCATTGCGATGGCCTCGCTTACAGCGTCACCCAGGCCAGCACCACCCCCACCCCCAGGCTCAGCCAGGGCGGCAGCTTCCAGCGCAGCACCAGCGCGGCGGCCACGACCAGCCACAACGCACTGGCGGTGGGCATGGTTTGCAGTGGCAGGCGCCACAGCAACGACAGCGCGGCACCCGCGATCAGCCCCACGACGGCGCAGCGCACCCCCAGCATGGCGTGCTGGAAGCCTTGGGCATGCTGCAGGTGCGCGGTCAGGCCGCCAGCGCCCACGGTGATCAGCGCCGTGGGCAGGTAGATGCCCGCCGTGGCTGCCAACGCGCCCAGCAGGCCGCCGGCCTGCAGACCGGTGAAGGTGGCCACGCTGAGGATGGGCCCCGGTGTCAGCTGGCTGGCGGCCAGCGCGGCGCTGAAGCCGGCGCTGTCCAGCCAGTGCAGGCGCTGCACGACCAGGCTTTCCAGCAGCGGCACCATCACCAGACCGCCGCCGAACAAGGTGGTGCTGAGCCCGGCAAAGGCCAGACCCAGCTGGCTGTGGCGCGCCGCGGGCAGCAGGTCGGGCCACAGCTGGAAGATGGCCAGGCCGGCCGGTGCCAGGCACAGCAGCAGGGTGCGTGTGCGCAGGGTGCCGCCGGGCGCGGCGCCCTTCAAGGCCGGCGCTGGCCAGGCCAGCCGGGCCACCAGGGCGGCGCCGGCCATCACCAGCAGCGGTGCCGCGCCGAAAGGCCAGGCCAGCAGCCCGACCGCGGCGGCGGCGGCCAGCGCACGCTCTTTCCAACCCGGCGCGGCCTTCTTGGCCTGGGTGATGGCGGCCTGGGCGAGGATCATCGCCAGCGGCGCCAGCACGCCCCAGGTCAGGGCCTGCTGCCACTGTGGATAGGCCTGCAGCCAGCCGTAGCCCCACCACAGGGCGCTGACGATGGCAAACCCCGGCGCCACGATGCCCACCAGGGCCGCGGTGAAACCCGCCCAGCCCAGCAGGCGGTGGCCCATCAGCGCCAGGGCGTTGACGGCCTGCGGGCCGGGCAGCAGGCTGACCAGGGCGATGAGGTCGGCGAATTCCGCTTCGCTCAGCCAGCGCCGGTGCTGCACAAAACGGGTCTGGGCCTGGGCCAGCAAGGCCATGAAACCACCCCAGGCGGTGAAGCCCAGCAGCAGGCAGTCCAGGAACAGGCGGCCTGCGCTGGGCCCGGCTGGCGGGTTGGCACTGGCGGAGGCTTCGGGCGCACCCATGCTCAGGCCATCACCGGGCGGGCCCGGATCTCGGCCAGCAGGGCTTCCTGCGGTTGCCGGGCCGCGGCGTCCTCGGGTGACAAAGCCCGGCGTGCCGCCGCCTTGCGCTCGCGGTTCTGCGCCTCCAGCGCCGCCAGTGCGGCGGCGTCGTAGGTGCGCACCGGGGTGTTGTGGGTGGCCACGGCCAGTTCATAACCCAGCTCGGTCAGCGAGGCGCCGGCCACGGTTTCGAAGTCCAGCAGTTCGTCGGTGTTCAGGCCTGCCCGCCATTTCTGCGTGTTCGCCGCCATCACCGGCTTGCGCACGTTGGCCCACATGGCGCCCCCGGCGGCCGTGCGGTCGGCTTCTTCGGAGTCGTGGAAGTTCAGCATGGCGGGTTGGTAGTCCAGACCCAGCCAGCGGCACAGCAGGCGCAGCGTGGATTCCGGGTTTTGCGTGAGTTCTTCGTAGGACACGGCCAAGAAGCGTGCGTTTGGCACGCTGCGGCCGCAGGCCAAGGCCAGCTGCTGCTCTTGGTGCCACTGCTGGGCCACGTGGTAGGCCGTCTTTTCGCCCACCACGGCCTTCAGGAACGACAGGCAGACGTCGCGGCCGTCGCGGTACAGGTAGAGGTAACGCGCCGAAGACGAAAAATAACGTTCGATATCAGGCAGAAAGTGCACGTTGGCCAACGATTTGCACAGCCAATCGGGTTTGCCCTGGGCTTCGGCCATGCGGTCCATCACCGCGCCGAACAGCGCCACCAGGCTGGGCTCGCGGCAGCGGCGTTCGATGTCGGTGCGGTCGAAGCTGACACCCCAGGGCACAGGGTTCAGTTCCACCAAGCGCAACACATCGTCCACCAGCCCCGCGAAGTTGGCAGCCACCCGCAGGTCGCCGTAGCGCGGCAGCAGCGGCGCAAAGCGTTCAAGGATGTGTGGTGGGTGCGGGGCCGCGATGGCCGGCGCTTGGTTCAGCATCAGGCGCAGCAGGTTGGAGCCTGAGCGCTGGGTTCCGATCATGAAGACGTTCATGGAAGTTCCTCCTGGTACGGTGTCTAACGGCCAATGTGGGCGCAACACGACATGGCCATCGGCATCGGCGCCACTTTTTGAACCCGCTGCTGCGCGGGGACCGCAGGACCGCGCCCCTACAATCCCGCCGCCATGTCAATCCCGGCCCTGCCTCATCGCTGCGACGTTCTGGTGGTCGGCGCCGGCCCCGCCGGCAGCGCCTGCGCGCAAACCCTGGCCGCCGCGGGGCTGGACGTGCTGCTGGTGGACCAGCACGCGTTCCCGCGCGACAAGGTCTGCGGCGACGGCCTCATCCCCGACAGCCATGCCGCGCTGAAGCGCCTGGGCGTGTACGACGAGGTGATGGCCCAGGCCCAGGCCGTGCACGCCGTGCGCTGTGTGGCCCCGCGTGCCGGCCATGTGGACGTGCCGGGCACGCTGGCCGTGTTGCCGCGCCAGCAGCTGGACCACATCCTGGTGCGCGCCGCCAAACGCGCCGGGGCGCGCCTGCTGGCGCCGCTGCGTTTCGACGGTGTGCTGACCGAAGGCGAGCAGGTGGTCGGCGGCCGTTTCAAACAAGGCGAGCAGGTGCACGAAGTGCGCGCGCGCTGGCTGGTGCTGGCCACCGGCGCCGTGCCGCAGGCCATGCTGGCGGCTGGCGTGTGCGAACGCCGCACGCCCAGCGGCATGGCCTTGCGTGGTTATGTGCAGCACGCCGGCCTGGCCGCCACGCTGAAGGAGCTGCAGATCGTGTGGCACCCGCGGCTGCGCGGTGGCTATGGCTGGGTGTTCCCCGGGCCTGACGGCGTGTTCAACGTGGGCGTGGGCCTGAGCGGCAGCCACCAGGCCGGCGCCGACGGCCGCCACCGCATGCAGGACGTCAACCTGCGCCAGATGCTGCAGACCTTCGCCGAGGTGCACCCGCCCGCGGCCGAACTGCTGCGCGACGGCCAGGTGCGTGGTGCTTTCAAAGGCGCGCCGCTGCGTTATTCACTGACCGGTGCGCGCTGGACGCGGCCCGGCCTGCTGGTCACCGGCGAAGCCGCGGGCAGCACCTACGCTTTCACCGGCGAAGGCATTGGCAAAGCGCTGGAAACCGGCCTGCTGGCCGCCGAGGCCGTGCTGGCCGGTGGTGACGACGCCGCGGTGCGCGCCCGCTACGAGGCCCAGCTGGCCGCGTTGGCGCCCAAGTTCAAGCTCTACGACCAGGCCGAACGGGTGAACCGGCGGCCCTGGCTGGCCGACCTGGTGGTGTGGCGTGCGCGCAAGAGCGAACGCATCCGCCGCCGCCTGACCGGCGTGCTGGAAGAAACCCAGAGCCCGGGCCGGCTGTTCACCTGGCGTGGTTTGACCAAACTGATGTTCGAGTGAGGCCTGGGCCGCCCGCCGCTGGCTTGGCCCAGCGGCGCGGCACGGCGGCCTTGCCCTATGCTTGCCGCCATGTGTCAGCTTTTGGGCATGAATGCCAGCACCCCCACCGACGTGATGTTCAGCTTCACGGGCCTGGCCCACCGCGCTGAAGAACACAAGGACGGCTTCGGCATCGCCTTCTTCGAAGACCGTGGCCTGCGCCATTTTGTGGACCACCACAGCGCGCGCCAGAGCCCGGTGGCGGAACTGGTGAAGCGCTACCCGATCAAGAGCGACAACGTCATTGCCCACATCCGCAAGGCCACGCAAGGCCGGGTGGCGCTGGAAAACAGCCACCCCTTCGTGCGTGAGCTGTGGGGCCGCTACTGGGTGTTTGCCCACAACGGCGACCTGAAAGACTTCCGCCCGCGCTTGCACGGCGCCTTCCGCCCGGTGGGCGACACCGACAGCGAACACGTGTTCTGCTGGCTGATGCAGGAACTGGCCAAGGCCCACGCCAGCGTGCCCACGGTGGCCGAACTCACCCACACGCTGCGCGAACTGTTGCCGCAGCCGGCACGCCACGGCACCTTCAACCTGCTGCTCAGCAACGGGCAGGCCTTGTGGGCCCACGGCAGCACCAAGCTGCACTGGCTGCAGCGCCAGCACCCCTTCGGCCCGGCCACGCTGGCCGACGAAGACCTCAGCGTGGATTTCGGCGCCACGCAGAAGAACCCCGAACACCGCGCCGTGGTCATCGCCACCGAACCGCTGACGGTCGGCGAAACCTGGCGGGCCTTTGCGGCGGGTGAGCTCCGGGTGTTCGTCAACGGGCAGCAGGCCTGCCATTCGGACTGAAGGCCCTTGCCGATTCAGGGTTAACCCGGACCGGAAACAAAGGGTTACGGGTTGGTGCGGGCGTGCACAGAATTCGGCGTCACCGTTGAACCGGATTGGAAGCCGTATGAAGTCGTTCGCCGCCGCCGCTGCTGTCGCCACTTTGGCCCTGGCCGCCACCAGCGCCAGTGCTGGCGTGGTGTCTTCTGGCTTGTCCAGTGGCAGCTATTCGCAGAGCAGCGCTTGGGCAGGCAACACCGCCCAGCAGGCCTTCAACGGCAACGCCTGGAACGCTGGCGGCTTCGGCACGCACTGGATTCAGGTGGACCTGGGCGCGGTGTTTGACCTGGGCAACCTGAGCTTTGTGATCAACCAGGCGCCGGCGGGCAACAGCTGGCACAGCGTGTACGTGGACGACAGCAGCATTGGCGCCAACTTCGGCAGCCTGACGGCCGTGGCCTCGCGCTCGGGTTCGACGGCCGCTGGTGACGTGATCTCGCTGGACTTCACCGCCACCGGCCGCTACGTCACCATCGTGGCCAACGGCGGCCCCAGCTGGACCGCCCTGTCCAACGTCAAGGTGTCGACGCAGGACGTGCCGGAGCCGGCCTCCATCTTGTTGGCGGCGATGGGGCTGGGCTTGGCCGTGGTGACCGGTCGCCGCCGCGCGGCCGCCTGAATCGGGGCAGGCCGGGGCGCCCGGCTGGAATGGGCGAGGCGGCCTGCGCAGTCCGTGTCAATACTCTGACGCCGATCTGAAGCCCTGAACACAATGCCCTGCAGCGAAAGCTGCAGGGCATTGTTCATATGGGCTACGTGCAAGGACACAGTCGAGACCAAGGCGGCCTGTTTCCGGTGTCGCTGG
>JBKCUM010000004.1:0-9637 GCA_046318395.1 Rubrivivax sp. | reverse complement strand
ACGTGCAGCGCGATGACCGCGGCAAGGTCTGAGCAACCCAGCTTTTGCATCCGATGCCCCTTGGGCCGATCGGTTGAGGTCGCATGCAAGTTCGCAGACCGCGTTGAGCCTCAGCTCCTGTCGCGTACCGGCGAACGCCGTCTTGGCTTGGTGCGTGCGCCGATGACCGGTTTGTGCGGAGCAGCATTCGCCACAAAGCAATGCAGCGACCGATTGAGATCGCTGCGGTGTTGTCCGACACCGTCGATCTGGAACGTCTGTTTTGGGCACTTTGCCGCCGCCGCGAGCAGCCACGCCCCAACCAAGCCCGGCCTGCTTGCCACCGTCCTCCGGCCGCGGCACATGGCGCATCTTCGTCAGCGCACCCTCAAGGCGAGGGCCGCCGTACGCACGCGCCTCAGGCCTGCAGCGCCAACACCGGTGGCACGCGCTTGCGGTCCTTGGGCAGGGCCTGCAGCGGCTGCATCAGCATCAGCACCAGGCGGCGCAGCGCGTCCCAGGGTTCGGGCGGCCAGTCGGGGTGGCGCAGGCCTTTGACGATGCCGTCGCAGACTTGGGCGGCGTCCAGCAGGTGCAGCAGCTGGTGGTCGGCCAGCAGCGGCGCCACACGTTCGAACAGGCGTTGTTTGACGCCCCACACACGCGCTTCGCTCAGCGCCATCGGCAAGGGTTTGCCGTTGTCCAGTGCGGCGCGCACACGGGCCAGGGCGCGCACGTCGTCGGCCAGGGTCCAGTGCACCAGCACGGCGGCTTCGCCTTCGGCGCGCAGGCCGTCCAGCATGCGCAGCGCGCGCTGCACCTGGCCGGCGAAGATGGCTTCGCTGAGCTTGAAGACGTCGTAACGCGCCACGTCCAGCACCGCCGTTTGCACCTGTTCGAAGCTGAGCTCGCCCGCCGGGTACAGCAGGGCCAGCTTCTGCATTTCCTGGTGTGCGGCCAGCAGGTTGCCTTCCACGCGGTCGGCAAAGAAGGCCAGCGTTTCCTGGCCGGCTTCACCGGGCTGCACACGCTGCTGCTGGCGCTGCAGGCGCTGGGCGATCCAAGCCGGCAGGGCGCGCCGGTCCACGGGTTCCACCTTCACGGTGACGCCGGCACCGTCCAGCGCGTTGAACCAGGCGCTCTTGGTCTGCTGGCCGTCCAGCTTGGGGAACTGCACCAGGGTCAGCACGTCGTCGCTGAGCGCTTCGCAATAACGCTGCAGGGCTTCGCTGCCGTCCTTGCCGGGCTTGCCCGAGGGGATGCGGATCTCGATGAGCTGCCGGTCGGCAAACAGGCTCATGGCCTGGGCCGCGCCCAGCACGGCACTCCAGTCGAAATGCGCACCGCTGACGGTGAAGACCTTGCGCTCGGTGTAGCCCGCCGCGCGCGCGGCGTGGCGGATGGCGTCGCCCACTTCCTGGGCCAGCAGCGGCTCGTCGCCGTGCACGGTGTACAGCGGCCGCAGGCCGCGGGCCAGCTGTTGTTCGATTTGTTCAGCGCGGACTTGCATGGGCGTTGTTCAAAGGCGGATGGACGCCAGGCGGCGCATCACCTGCAGCACCACGTCGGTCTGCATGCCGCGCATCAGCTCGGCTTCTTCCTGTTCCTTGGCCAGGGCGGCGCTTTCGGTGTAGCTCATGTCGCGCGTCAGCAGCAGGGCCGCGGGGGCGATGAGTTCACGGCCACCGGGCGTGTAGGCGCGGAACTCGAAGCGCACACGCAGCTGGAATTCACGCACCTGGGCCGCGGCGGTGGAGGCCACCACGCTCTTTTCCCGCTGGTCCACCACGGCCTGCAGCACCACCTCGGCCTTGGCCGGGTTGTCCAGCACCTGCAGGCGCTGCGCCAAGGTGCGCCGCAGCTCTTCGGCCAGTGTGGAACGCGGCGCAAAGCCTGTCAGCGCGATGCTGCTGAAGGCCAGTGGCGGGGCCTGGCGCAGTGCAAAACCGCAGCCCGCCAGCAGGGCCGGGCCACCCAGGGCCGCGCCCGCCAGCAGGGCTGTGCGTCGGTTCAGCAACTCAGACCACCACGTTGACCAGGCGGCCCGGCACCACCACCACCTTCTTGGCGGGTTTGCCTTCGCTGAACTTGGCGAACTCGGGGCTGGCCAGCGCCGCGGCTTCGATGGTGGCGCGGTCGGCGTCGGCTGCGATGCGCAGCGCACCCCGCAGCTTGCCGCCGATCTGCAGCACCAGTTCGATCTCGCTGCGCACCAGGGCGGCTTCGTCCACCTGCGGCCAGGGCGCGTCCATCAGTTCACCGAAGCCCTGCACATAGCCCAGGTCGCGCCACAGCGCGTGGGCGATGTGCGGCGCGGCCGGGTACAGCGCGCGCAGCAGCACGCCGAAGCCCTCGCGCAGCGTGGCGTCGTCGGCCGCGGCCGCGCCGTCGTCCAGCGCGTTCAGCAGCTTCATGGTGCCGCTGACCACGGTGTTGTATTGCAGGCGGTCGTAGTCGGCCGTGATCTGTTTGAGCAGCGCGTGCACCTCATAACGCAGTGCGTTGGTGCCGCTGGCCGCGGCGCTGGTCTGCAAACGTGCCGCGTGTTTGACCGCGAAGTTCCACACCCGGCGCAGGTAGCGCGACACGCCTTCGGCGCCGCTGTCGCTCCAGGCCGCGCTCTGGTCCGGCGGGCCGGCGAACATGGTGAACACGCGTGCGGTGTCGGCACCGAACTTGGCGATGATGTCCTTGGGCTCGACGACGTTGTTCTTGCTCTTGGACATCTTCTCGATGCCGCCCAGCACCACCGGCTGGCCGTCGGCCTTGGCCGTGGCGCCCACGGGCTGGCCACGGTCGTCGAACTGCACCTCGACCTCGCTGGGGTAGAACCACTTCTTCTTGCCGTTGGGCTCTTCGCGGTAGAAGCTTTCGTTCAGCAGCATGCCCTGCGTGAACAGGTTCTTGAAGGGCTCGCTGTACTTCACCAGGCCCAGGTCGCGCATGGCCTTGGTCCAGAAGCGTGCGTACAGCAGGTGCAGCACGGCGTGTTCGATGCCGCCGATGTACTGGTCCATGGGCATCCAGTACTCGTTGCGCTCGTCGACCATGGCGTTGTCGCTGTCGGGGCAGCAATAACGCATGTAGTACCAGGACGAGTCCACGAAGGTGTCCATGGTGTCGGTCTCGCGGCGCGCCGGGGCGCCGCACTTCGGGCAGGCCACGTTCAGGAAGGCCGCGTGTTTGTTCAGCGGGTTGCAGCTGCCGTCCGGAACCAGGTCTTCGGGCAGCACCACGGGCAGGTCCTTCGCGGGCACCGGCACATCACCACAGTGGTCGCAGTGGATGATGGGGATGGGCGTGCCCCAGTAGCGCTGGCGGCTGATGCCCCAGTCGCGCAGGCGCCAGGTGGTCTTCTTCTCGCCCAGGCCCTGGGCAGCCAGCGCCGTGGCCACGGCGTCCACCGCCGCCTTGTAGCTCAGGTCGCTGTAGGCGCCGCTGTGCACGGTGACGCCGCGTTGTTTGTCGCCGTACCACTCTTGCCAGGCGTCGGTGCTGAAGCTTTCGCCAGGCACCTGCACCACCTGCTGGATGGCGATGCCGTACTTCTTCGCGAAGGCGAAGTCGCGTTCGTCGTGCGCCGGCACGCCCATCACGGCGCCGTCGCCGTAGGTCATCAGCACGTAGTTGCCCACCCACACCGGCACGGCCTGGCCGGTCAGCGGGTGCGTGACGTGCAGGCCCAGCGGGCGGCCTTCTTTTTCCTTCAGCGCGAGTTCGGCCTCGGTCGTGCCACCCTTCTTGCACTCTTCGATGAAAGCGGCGATGTCGGGGTTGCTGCGCGCGGCCAGCGTGGCCAGCGGGTGCTCCGGCGCCACGGCGCAGAAGGTGACACCCATGATGGTGTCCGCCCGCGTGGTGAACACGTACAGGCGGCCGTCCTGCACCAGGGCGCCGGTCTCGTCTTGCACCTGGTGCGGGAAGGCGAAACGCACGCCTTCGCTCTTGCCGATCCAGTGCTCCTGCATCAGGCGCACACGCTCCGGCCAGCCCGACAGGAAGTGCGCGGCCTCGGGGTCGTTCACACCGGCCAGCAGTTCGTCGGCGTACTGGGTGATGGCCAGGTAGTAGCCCGGGATCTCGCGCTTTTCCACCAGGGCGCCACTGCGCCAGCCGCGGCCGTCCACCACCTGTTCGTTGGCCAGCACGGTCTGGTCGATGGGGTCCCAGTTGACGATCTGCGTCTTCTTGTAGGCGATGCCTTTTTCCAGCATCTTCAAGAAGAACCACTGGTTCCACTTGTAGTAGCCGGGGTCGCAGGTGGCGACTTCGCGCTGCCAGTCGAAGGCCAGGCCCAGGGGCTGCATCTGGCTCTTCATGTCGGCGATGTTGGCGCGTGTCCAGGCCGCCGGCGGCACGTTGTTGTCGATGGCGGCGTTTTCCGCCGGCAGACCGAAAGCGTCCCAGCCCATGGGCATCAGCACGTTCATGCCCTTCATGCGCAGGTACCGCGCCATCATGTCGTTGATGGTGTAGTTGCGCACGTGGCCCATGTGCAGCTTGCCGCTGGGGTAGGGCAGCATGGAGCAGGCGTAGAACTTGGGCCGGTCGGCTTGTTCGACCACGCGGAACGCGCCGGTGGCGGTCCAGTGGGCCTGGGCGGCCTGTTCAACTTCGGCGGGGACGTATTTTTCGTTCATCCCGGGATTGTAGGGAGGCGCAGCGGCCCCTCCACGCCCGGGCGGGCCCGCCGCGTGCGGTTCAGCGTGCCGGCGCGTCGGTGACGAAGCCGATGCGCGTGAGCCCGGCTTCCTGCAGCGTGCCTATCAGCTCGGCCACGCGGCCGTAGGGCACGGCCTGGTCGGCGCGCAGCTGCACTTCCAGTTCGGGGTCGCGCACGGCGGCGGCGCGGGCGCGCTCCAGCAGCACCTGACGCGTGACTTTCTCGTCGCCGTAGAACAGCTGGCCTTGGGCGTCCACCGCCAGCGCCAGGAACTGCGCGGCGCTGCTGGGCTGGCCGCCGTCGGTCTTGGGCAGGTCCAGCTTCAGGCTGCTGGTCATCAGCGGGGCGGTGATGATGAAGATCACCAGCAGCACCAGCATCACGTCGATCAGCGGCGTCATGTTGATGTCGCTCATCGGCTGCGCGGTAGGGCGGCGGGGCAGGCGACCGAAGGCCATGGTCTCAGCCGCTCAGGCGTCTTTCTGCAGCTGCAGCAGGTCGTGCGCGAAGCCTTCCAGTTCGGCTTCGGCCTCGGCCACGCGTTTGCCGAACACGTTGTAGGCCAACACGGCCGGGATGGCCACGGCAATGCCGGCGGCCGTCATCACCAGGGCCTCGCCCACCGGGCCGGCGATCTTCTCGATGGTGATGCTGCCCGAGGCCGCGATGGCCACCAGCGCGTGGTAGATGCCCCAGACCGTGCCGAACAGGCCCACAAAAGGCGCCGTGCTGCCGATGCTGGCCAGCAGCACCTGGCCGGCCTGCAGCTGCGCCAGCACGCGGTGCAGCGCGTCGCGCAGGCGGCGTGTGAGCTGGCTTTCGGCGGCGCCTGCGCTGCCCAGCGTGCCAGCGGTGGCGCGGGCCTGGGCGGCGTCCAGCAGCGGCAGCAGCACGCCTTCGCGGTCCATGGCGGCCAGGCGGCTGCGGCCTTCGTCGGTGTTCTGCGCGTCCCAGAAGGCGGGCACGGCGCGCGCGATGTCGCGGTGCGCGCGCTGCAGCAGCCAGGTTTTCCAGAAGATCAACACCCAACCGCACACCGACATCAGCAGCAGCGCCAGCGCCACGGCGCGGCCCACCGTGTCGGACTGGGACCAGAACTGGGCGAGGCCTTGCATGGGGCGGCGGTGCGGGGGGTCAGGCCTTGTCGAAACCGAGCACGTCGTCCATGCCGTACAGGCCCGGGCCACGTTCGGCCAGGAACTTGGCGGCGCGCAGGCTGCCGGCGGCGTAGTTGGCGCGGCTGTTGCTGCGGTGGCTGATCTCGATGCGCTCGCCGGTGCCGCAGAACATCACCGTGTGGTCGCCGACGATGTCGCCACCGCGGATGGTGGCAAAGCCGATGCTGCCCGGGCGGCGCTCGCCGGTGTGGCCTTCGCGGGCGAACACGGCCTGTTCCTGCAGGTTCTGGCCCAGGGCCTTGGCCACGGCTTCGCCCATGGCCAGGGCCGTGCCGCTGGGCGCGTCGACCTTGTGCTTGTGGTGGGCTTCCACCACCTCGATGTCGTAGCCCTCGGACAGCGAACGGGCCGCCAGGTCCAGCAAGCGCAGCACCACGTTCACGCCCACGCTCATGTTCGGGGCGAAGACCACGCCGATGTGCTGCGCGGCTTCGCCCAGCTGGGCCTTCTGTGCCGGGGTGAAGCCGGTGGTGCCCACCACCATGGCCACGCCGAGCTGGCGGCAGATGGCCAGATGGGCCAGCGTGCCTTCGGGGCGGGTGAAGTCGATCAGCACCTGCGCACCGGCCAGCGCACCGGCCACGTCGTCGCGGATGGCCACACCGGTGGCGCGGCCCAGCGCGGCGCCGGCGTCCTGGCCCAGCGCGGGGCTGTGGGCCTGGTCCAGCGCGGCGTGCAGCTGCAGCGCGGGGTCGGCCAACACGGCTTCGATCAGCATGCGGCCCATGCGGCCGGACGCGCCGGCGATGGCCACCTTCACCGGAGAACCCATCACGAGGCCTCCAGCGGCGGGTAGCTGCGTTGCGGTGCTGCAGGTTCAGCCGCCGATGCGGCGGGCTTGGGCGGCACCGGCAGCGCCTTGCGCTGTTCTTCGGTGAGCTCCAACACCCGCGGCTTGGCCGGTTCGGTCTGGCTGATGCTGGCGACGAAGTCGCGTTCCGACGGCAGCTCGGGCGCGTCCACCGACTTCATCTGCTCGCCGTCGAACCACACCACCACGCTGCGGCGCTTGGCCTCGGTGCCCGGGCGGCGGATGGCGAAGATGTAGTCCCAGCGGTTGCCGTGGAAGGGGTCGGTCACCAGCGGCGAACCCAGGATGTCGCGCACCTGGTTGCGGCTCATGCCGGGCTTCAACAAGGCCAGCTGTTCCTTGGTGACGACGTTGCCCTGCACGATGTCGATGCGGTAGGGCGTGATGATGCCCAGGAAGTCGTCGGTGGACTGTTGCGACGAGGCGCAGGCGCCGAGCAGCAGTGCCGCGGCGGCGGCCATCAGGTGAACCAGGAAGCGGTGCATGACGAAAAAGGGAGACCCCGGGCCGTCGAGGGCACCGGGCTGCTGGCTATGATCGCCGGATTCTAGCTGTCGGGGTCTGGCCCCCTGAAGCGCGAGGGTCCCCCATGACAAACGTCGACGAACTCAAGAGCAGCGGCCTGAAGGCCACGCTGCCCCGCATCAAGATCCTCGAGGTCTTCCAGCGCACCAACCGCCGCCATTTGACGGCCGAAGACGTGTTCAAGGCGCTGTTGATGGACGGGGCCGACATCGGCCTGGCCACGGTGTACCGCGTGCTGATGCAGTTCGAGCAGGCCGGCCTGCTGGCGCGCAGCAACTTCGAGAGCGGCAAGTCGGTGTTCGAGCTGAACGAAGGCCAGCACCACGACCACCTGGTGTGCCTGACCTGCGGCCGTGTGGAAGAGTTTTTCGACCCCGAGATCGAAGCCCGCCAGCGCCAGGTGGCCGAAGTCCGTGGTTTCGAGCTGCACGAACATTCGCTGTCGCTGTACGCGCGGTGCACCAAGACCGATTGCGAGCACCGCAACGCCAAGTAGTGCCACGCTGAACGTGGCCGGGCAGCGCCCATGGCGGGCCCGCGTCAGTCGCTGTTTTTCTCCATCGCGCGCTGGTGGCGCTCGATGAACTCCTGGTAGGTGTCGATGCCGCGCAGCTGCAGCACGGTGTTGCGCACGGCGGCTTCCACCAGCACGGCCAGGTTGCGGCCGGCGTCCACGGCGATCACCACCTTGCGCACCGGCAGGCCCAGGATGTCCTCGTACAGCGGTTCGTAGGGCAGGCGCTCGAACTCGCGCTCCATGGTCTCTTTGCGCACCAAGTGCACGATCAGGCGCAGGCGCATCTTGCGGCGCACGGCGGTCTCGCCAAAGATGGCCTTGATGTCCAGCAGGCCAATGCCGCGCACTTCCAGCAGGTTCAGCAGCAGCTCGGGGCAGCGGCCTTCCAGCGCGGTCTGGCTGATGCGGTAGAGGTCCACCGCGTCGTCGGCCACCAAGCCATGACCGCGGCTGATGAGCTCCAGCCCGAGTTCGCTCTTGCCCAGGCCCGATTCGCCGGTCAGCAGCACCCCCAGGCCCAGGATGTCCATGAACACACCGTGGCGTGTGGTGCGTTCGGCGAACAGGTGGGCCAGGTAAGCGCGCACCACGTCGATCACGTGGCCGGCACTTTCTTTGGTGATGAACAGCGGGATCTCGGCGCGGTCGCACATGGCGATCAAGCGCTCGGGCGCGTCCACGTCGTCGGCCACGATGATGACCGGCGGCTCCAGCGTGACGATGCGCGAGATGCGGCGTTCCTGGTCCTCGGGCGAAGCCGCCTTCAGGTAGGCCACTTCGCGCCGGCCCACGATCTGCACCCGGTAGGGGTGGATGTAGTTCAGGTAGCCCACCAGGTCGGCGGCCGAGCGCGCTTCGCGCACGGCGCCTTCGTCAAAACGGCGCTCGGGGTGGGCGTGGCCGGCAATCCACTCCCAGCGCAGGGCTTCGCGCTGGGCTTCGAACAGCGCTTCGGCGCTGATGGAGGCGGACTTCATCGCGCGCCGGTGCTGCCGCGGCCCGCGTTCAGGCCACCGACTTCAGCGGTTGCCAGGCGTCGATCAGCTTGTGCACCGTGGCCGCGTCGGGCTCGGTCTTCAGGCGTTCGCGCAGTTCGCGGTCGGACAGCATCTCGGCGATCTCCGACAGGATTTCCAGGTGCCGCTGCGTGGCGGCTTCCGGCACCAGCAGGAAGATCAGCAGCGAGACGGGTTCGTCGTCGGGGGCGTCGAAGGGAATGGGCTGCTGCACCCGCAGCACCGCGGCCAAAGGGTTTTTCAAGCCTTTGATGCGGCCATGCGGGATGGCCACGGCGTGGCCCAGACCGGTGGAACCCAGGCGTTCACGCGCGAAGAGGTTGTCGGTGACCGTCCCTCGGGCGATGGCGTGCTGGTTTTCGAACAGCAGGCCGGCCTGCTCGAACACGCGTTTCTTGCTGGTCGCATCCACGTTCACCAGCACGTTGCTGGCGGGCAGGATGTGTGCGAGACGGTTCATGGGGCGTTTCCCCTCGCGGGCGGTTGCAGCGGATGAAGCTGGCCGCGGCGGTGTGTTACAGAGCAGTGAATCATAACCATCCGACCCGAGTCACCGCCGTGGGCAGGCCACCTTGATCGCGGGTAAACGGCCGGATTTTGCGGCATTGCAGCAACAGCCATTCCGCGGGGTGGAACTGATCGTCATGCTGCGCGCCTGGCGGCGCTTTGAAACGCTGAAAACCCAAGCCAACACCGGTCAGAACCGGCGATGGTGCTGGGCTCCACGTGGCGGGTGTCGGTGCTGCGGGCGGGTGGTGGCCCGGTGGGGTCGCCAGGGTGTCCGCGGCGGGCGAAAAAAAGCAGCCCGCTCAGTCCGTGTCAATACTCTGACGCCGATCTGAAGCCCTGAACACAATGCCCTGCAGCGAAAGCTGCAGGGCATTGTTCATATGGGCTACGTGCAAGGACACAGTCGAGACCAAGGCGGCCTGTTTCCGGTGTCGCTGG
>JBKCUM010000003.1:0-12519 GCA_046318395.1 Rubrivivax sp. | reverse complement strand
GGCGACCCCCCTGAACAGCTGCTTGGCGATGACCACCGCCCCGGCGGCTCTGCCGCTGAAGCCGACCACGGGGGCGATCTGGGGGATGATGAAAAAGACGAGGGCGTTGGGGAGCTGGGCGAGCTCCTGGGCACGGGGGTGGGTGGCGGGAAAGGGCGTGGCATGGGTCGGGTTCGGACGGGGTTGGCGCGGTGGGCGGGGAGGGCGCGGCTTCAGCCCGACTGCAGCAAGCCGTACCAACCGCAGGCTGCGTGCATGCAGCGGTAGCGCAGCACGGGGCGCCCCAGCAGGGTGCGGGCGCGGTCGGTCCACCACCGGCGTTGCCGTGTCAGCTCGCAACCGCACACCGGGCATGGCCGGGGCCAACGCGACGGCCGGGGCAGAGGCACGGTGCTGTGGCTGGGGCGTTCTGGTGAACGATCAGGGGCGCGTTCCCGCAGCGGGGCGTGGGCGTCGGGGCTGCCGGCCGGCGCGGCCTGGGGTGCGGCCTGGTGCGTGGGCTTGGCGGCGGCCTTGGGGTGGGTGGGCGGCAGGCGGCTCATGGCTGCACTGTGGGCGGTGCGCGCCGGGGCGTCGGTGCGGCGCCCAACCTTGCGCGTGGGCCCGTGGCGAGGTGTCCGTTGGCGCACCGACACCGGCCCTGGCCTTGCCTACAAAGGGGGCAGACGCTTGGCCGCCTCCTGCGGCCAGGTGGTTCCACCAGGACACCCCGTGAACATCCTCCGACGCCACTTCACCCAGCGCAGCTGCACCACCTTGGCGGCCTTGGCCGCCGTCAGCCTGCTGGCCATCGCCGGCCCGGCCCAGGCCGCCACCGCCGAAGACCTCGACAAAGACGCCCTGCAGGCTTTGCAGCTGCTCTACCGCCAGAACCCGATCGCCGAGAACCTGTCCAAGAAGGCCAAGGCGGTGTTGGTCTTTCCCAAGGTCGTGAAGGCCGGCTTGGTCTTCGGGGGCAGCTACGGCGAAGGGGTGCTGATGGTGGGCAGCCGCGCCACCGAGTACTACAACGCCGTCAGCGCCAGCTGGGGTTTGCAGGCGGGGGCCGAGTCCTACGCCTACGTCGTGTTCCTGATGAGCGACAAGGTGGTGCAGTACCTGCACAAGTCCAAGGGCTGGGAACTGGGCGTGGGGCCGTCGCTGGTGGTGGTCAACGAAGGCGTGGCCAAGAACCTGTCGACCACCACGCTCAAAGGCGACGCCTACGCCTTCGTGTCCGACCAGCAGGGCCTGATGGCCAGCCTCAGCATCGAAGGCACCAAGATCACGCGCATCCAACGCTGACGCCGTCTCGGCCGCCGCGCCGAGCACGCCACGAAAAAGGGCCCCTCGCGGGGCCCTGCTGCTGTCGGCCGGGCTCAGTCCACCGCGTAGGGCGTGCCGTAGAACTTGTGCACGCCGGTGGCCCAGGCGCGGTCGGACATCTTGGGCCAGTGGTACTTGCTGAAGCCTGGGGCTTCCTTCAGCGCGGCCTTGTGCACGCTGAGCGTGAAGCGCTTGTTCACGGTGTCCAGCCGCAGCGCGGCCCAGGGCACGGCGAACAACTTGTCGCCCATGCCCAACCATCCGCCGAAGGACAGCACAGCGTAGGCGACCTTGCCACTGGCCATGTCGATCATCAGTTCCTTGATGTCGCCCAGGTCTTCGCCGTCGTGGTTGTAGACGTCGTTGCCCAGCAGCGTGTGGGCGCCCATCAGGGATGGGCCGGGGCCGGGGTCGGTGGTGGTGAACATGCCGAAGGTGTCGCGGGCAGCGTCTTTGGTTTCCATGGTGGTTCCTGGTGGCGTGGAGGGGCCGGTGCCCGGCCACCTGCGGCCTGGTCGGCAGCCCGGCCAACCGGGGTGGGCCTGGGCTGTGGCCACCGTAGGCCTTGGCCTGCGTTGGTGTCCGTGCGCCTGCGAACCCTGGGGTGCGGCAAGCGCCGCGCAGCCCCTGGTGCCACGTGCGGGGGCGCGCACGGGCGCGGTGCTTTGGTTCGCTACCGCACATTCAAGCCATGGCCCTTTCTCTATAGTGGTCACTCGTCTCTCAGCTCGTTTGGACCGTCATGAACCCTTCACACCCCGATCCGCGGCTGAACCGATTGCTGGCCGCGCTGCCGGCTGAAGAGTGGGCCCGCTGGCAGTCACAGCTGGAGTGGGTAGACATGCCCTTGGGCCAGGTGATGTACGAGTCCGGCCGCAGCCTCAGCCACATCTACTTCCCCGTCAACGCCATCGTTTCGCTGCTGTACGTGATGGAGAACGGCGCCTCCGCCGAGATCGCCGTTGCAGGCAGTGAAGGCGTGGTGGGCATCTCTTTGTTCATGGGCGGCGAAAGCACCCCCAGCCGCGCCGTGGTGCAAAGCGCTGGCGAGGGCTATCGGCTGCGGGCGGAGGTGGTGAAGGCCGAGTTCAACCGCTCGCACCCTGTGATGCACCTGCTGCTGCGCTACACCCAGGCGTTGATCACGCAGATGGCGCAGACGGCGGTGTGCAACCGCCACCACACCCTGGCCCAGCAGCTGTGCCGCTGGTTGCTGCTGAGCCTGGACCGCCTGCGTGGCAACGACCTGGTGATGACGCAAGAGCTCATCGCCAACATGCTGGGCGTGCGCCGCGAAGGGGTGACCGAGGCCGCGCTGGTGCTGCAAAAGGCTGGCGTCATCAGCTACGCACGGGGGCACATCAAGGTGCTGGACCGGGGGGCGCTGGAGGCCCGCACCTGCGAGTGTTACGAGGTCGTGAAGCGCGAGTACGACCGCCTGCTGCCCCCGCGCACGGCCGAATAAGGCCCTGGCGCCCGGGGCCGGCCCCTGCCGAGCGCAGGCACGGCCGCGCGTCAACGTCGCACCGGCCGGTGTGCGTTGGCAGACAGAACAAAGCGCGCCACCGTTGAACACTGACCGCGGCGCGCTGGGATGGCGCGCCGCCACCCGTTCAACCCCCTCGCCGTGACCACCACCGACACCCTGCCCCAGAACCAGCTCTTGGCGCGCCTGCCCGCCACGGTGCTGAAGCGCTTGCTGGCCCAGGCCCACCTGGTGCCCCTGCACCTGGGCGAGCGCCTGTGCGAAGAGGGCGCCGTGCTGCCAGGCGCCTGGTTCCCGGTGGGCGGCTTTGTCTCGCTGCTCATCAGCACGCCCGAGCACCCCAGCCTGGAACTGGGCATGGCCGGCCCCGAAGGTTGCCTGGGCGCGACGCTGGCCTTGGGGGCCGACACCGCGGCCACCAGTGGCCTGGTGCAAGGGGCCGGCCACGCCTGGTGGGTGAAGGCGCCTGCGCTGCGGCTGCAGTTGCGCCAGCAGCCCACGCTGGCGGCGGTGCTGCACCGCTACCTGTTTGTGCAGATGCTGCAGGCCGGGCAGGCCGCGGCCTGCCTGCGGTTCCACCTGATCGAGCCCCGGCTGGCGCGTTGGCTGCTGATGACGCAGGACCGCGCCGGCCGCGACGCCTTCACCGTCACCCACAGCTTTCTGGCCAGCATGCTGGGCGTGCGCCGCGTGGGCGTGACCCTGGCCGCCCAGGCCTTGCAGGGCCGCGGGCTCATCCACTACCAGCGCGGCCACCTGCAGGTGCTGGACCGCCCCGGCCTGCTGGCCGCGGCGTGCAGCTGTTATGCGCGCCAGCGCCAGGCCTATGTCTCGCAGTGGCCGGGCCCATGACCTGCGCGCGCCGGTGCACGTGGCCCAGGCGAACCGCCGGGGCCACCGGTGCCCACAACGCGCTCCGTTCTGAACAGGGAGGAACCCCATGACCGACAGCGTCCAACCGCCCACCCCCGGGCAGCCTGTGCAGCCCGTTTGGACCCCGCACTGGGCCACCGTCAGCGACCGCTTGCCTCGCAACGCCTGGCGTCTGGGGTCCGGTCCACCGGTGCCCCCCGCGGTGCAACACTGGCTGCGCGAACAGCTGCTGGCCTGTGCGGCGGCGCTGACGCTGATGCAGACCCAGGTGCAGCAAGCCCTGGGGGGCCAGGCCCAGTTGCGCCTGGCCCTGGACCAGGCCGACCAGGCCTTGACGGCCGTGCGCCAGGAACTGCAGCGGGCCCAGGCCCGAGAGCGCCTGGCCCTGCACCGTGCCCAACACGACGGGCTGACCCTGCTGCCCAACCGCGAGGGCTTCACGCGCCGCGTTGCCGAGGCCCTGCAGGCCGACCCCGCGGCCTGGGCCCAGGCCCAGCCCAACGGCCTGCTGGCCGTGCTGTTCCTGGACCTGGACGGCATGAAGACCGTCAACGACCAGCACGGCCACGGCGTTGGCGACGAACTGCTGCGCGTGGTGGCCCGCCGCTTGGCACGTGCCATCCGCGGTGAAGACCTGGTGTGCCGTTTGGGCGGTGACGAGTTCGCCTGCTGGCTGTCGCAGCCCATGAGCCGGCCGCAGCTGCAGGCCCTGGCCGTGAAGCTGTTCGACGCCATCTCGGCGCCCATGCAGATCGGGCCGCTGGTGCTGACCGTGCGGCCCAGCATCGGCATCGCGGTGGCCACGCCCGACAGCCACACCGTGGAGCAGTTGCTGCACTGTGCCGACACGGCCATGTACCAGGCCAAGCGCCAGCGCTGCGGCCACGCTTTCCATGCCAGCGTGCCGGCGGCGCTGGCGTTGGGCTGATGGGGCAGGCCGACCGGGCAGGCAGCGGGGCAGGGTTGCACCGGCTGCCCGCGGCAGCTCAGCCGCGCCAGGCCCGCCAGACCGCCCGGGCCTGACACCAAGCGCGCAGCGCCGGCAGCACCCAAGCCACGGCGGCCGGGGGGCGGCCGCCGGCTGCCGCGCAGGGGGCCTGGTGGGCCCACGTGGCCCGGTCGGTGCCCGCGGCGCTGACCCACCGCCAGGGGCGCAACAGCATCCCCGTCGCGCCCAAGGCGGCCGCGGCCGCCAGCAAGCCCAGCGGATGGCGGTGTGCCCAGGGTTGCAGCGCAGCGTGGGCGGCGGCCCGCGCCGTGGCCCAGGGCAGGCCGTGGGCCAGGTGGGCGGCCGATGGCGGGCCCGCCTTGGCGGCCCAGGCCGCCACCAGCGTCTCCCAGGTCTCGGCGCCTTCCGTGGCCGCCCCTGCGCTGCCGGCGCGGCCGGTGGTGGGGCCTGCCCCCCAGCGTGCTTGCAACAGCCTGGCCCGCGAATCGGCCAGCCGCTGGGCCGGGCTCATCGCCCTGCGCCCGGGGTGCCGGTTTGCCACAGCAGGTGGTCGGCCTGCCACTGCGTCAGCAGCCGCTGCCTGGCGCCACCGTCATGCTGGCGCGACGCGGTGTGCCAGCAGCCCCCAGCGGCCAGCAGGGGCAAGCCCGGCACCCCGCACAGGGCCAGCAGCTGCAGGCCCTGGACAGCGCCCGGCTGTGCCATGGCCGCCAGCAGCAGGGCCACCCCGGCCAACAGCAGGCCCAAGCCCAGGCAAGCCCAGGCGGCCTGCTGCCACCGCAGTCTGCGGCGCCACCAGCCCAGCACGGCAGGGCCCTCGCTGGCCAGCAAGGCCGCCCAGGCGCTGGCATGTTCGGCCATGGTGGCGGGCTGTTGCCAGGCCACCAACCACCAGGGCTGCGGTTCGGGCCGGGCCATCAGACGGCGCCTCGGTGGGGTGGGCGGGCGGCCGGGCCGGTGGGGGTTGGCGCGGGCGTGCCCGGTGTGGTGCAGGGGATGAGCCGCATGAGAAGGCGCATGGGGACTTTCGGTGGCGTGGACAGGGCGGTACCCGCCGTGGGGCTGGCCAAGGGCGCAGACCTGCCCGGTTGGTTGGGGGCTGGCTGGCGGTGAACCCGCGCGGCCAGGCACGGTGGTGGGGCGGCCCAGCCTGCGCGCCCGCGTGCGGCCCGTCGGTGCGTTGGCGAACCCCGGCGAGGCCCTGTGCCGTGGACTAGCGCATCAGGCTGCGCTGCGCCACGGCCAGCACTTGCTGCGTCAGGCGCTCCAGCGCGGGCAGCGGCAGTTGGGCCACCTGCCAGTGCAGCACCACGTCCAACGGGCGGCCAGGCTGCAGTTCCACCAGGCGGCCAGCGGCCAGGTGGTGGCGCACCAAGGGCTCCGGGTTCATGCCCCAGCCCAGCCCGGCCAGGGCCGCACCCACAAACGCTTGGGTGGCCGGCACGCGGTGGGCCGGCAGCAGCAGTTCGCGGCGCAGCAGGCGCCGCACCCACTGTTCCTGCAGCCGGTCTTTGTGGTCGAACACCAGGCTGGGCGCCTGGGCCAGCGTGTCGGCGTGCACACCTGCCGCGAACCAGCGGGCCATGAAGGCGGGGCTGGCCGTGGCCAGGTAGCGCAGCGCGCCCAGTTTGCGGCTCTTGCAGCCCTGCACCGGTTGCGCCACGGAGGTCACGGCGGCCAGCACCTGGCCGCGCTGCAGCCATTGGGTGGTGTGGTCCTGGTCGTCCACCTGCACGTCCACCAGGGTGCTGCCGTCTTCGGCGAAGGCGGCCAGGGCGTCGACGAACCAGCTGCCCAGGCTGTCGGCGTTCACCGCCACACGCAGCGTGCCGCGTGCAGGCGCGGCGCCCGCCGGGGCCAACGTGGGCAGGTCGTGCCGCAGGTCGGCTTCCATCAGCGCCACGGTCTCGGCGTGGCGGCACAGGCGCGTGCCGGCCTCGGTGGCGGTGCAGGGTTGGCCGCGCACCACCAGCACCGTGCCCACACGCTCTTCCAGTTGCCGCACGCGTTGCGACACCGCCGACGGCGTGACGTGCAGCGCACGTGCCGCGCGGTCGAAGCTGCCTTCGCGCACCACAGCGGCCAGCGTGGCCAGCAGGTGGGTGTCCAGCATGGTCGGGCCTTTGCTTGAGCTTTGCTGTTTTGACCTTAGCAGAATTCACTTCACGGCCAGGGCGTGCCCACCGCACACTGGCGCCATGTCCAGCACCTTGAACGTCGCCGTGCCCGCTGCCACCACCGCCTTGCTGACCGGCCTGGGCCTGGGTGGCTCCTTGATCATGGCCATCGGCGCGCAGAACGCCTTTGTGCTGCGCCAGGGCCTGCGGCGTGAACACGTGGGCGTGGTGGTGGCCCTGTGTGTGCTGCTGGACACCAGCTTGATGGCCGCCGGCGTGGCCGGCCTGGGGGCGGCCATCGGCCAAAGGCCGGGCTGGCTGGACGCCTTGGCGCTGGCCGGTGCGGCCGTGCTGGCGTGGTACGGCTGGCAGGCCCTGCGCCGTGCCGCGCGCCCGCACAGCCTGCTGGCCCAGGCCGATGGTGGCGCCCGCAGCCTGCACCAGGTGGCGCTGCAGACGCTGAGCATCAGCCTGCTGAACCCGCACGTCTACCTGGACACCGTGGTGCTGGTGGGCGCGGTGGGCGCGCGCCAGCCGCTGGGGCTGGGCGGCTGGTTCTGGGCCGGGGCCAGCCTGGCCAGCCTGCTGTGGTTCAGCGCCCTGGGTTTTGGTGCACGCTGGTTGTCGCCGCTGTTCGCGCGCCCCGCGGCCTGGCGCGTGCTGGACGCCGTGGTGGCGCTGACCATGTTCGCCATCGCCGCCCGCCTGGCGTCCGGCGTGTGGGCCGGGTCGGTGGTCTGAACGACAGCGTGAAAGGCCGGTGTGCCGGCCAAGGCGCTGGATCCTTCAAAATCCGGAGCCCGAACCTGCTCTTGCACACCATGACCGACACCACGCCCGAAGCGTCTCGCCCCGCCTTGCCCGACCGCTTGTCCGCCGACCCGCGCAGCCCCCACCACGTGGCCGCAGTGTTCCAGTTCGACGTGGGCATTCGCCTGAACGGCAAGGAGCGCCATGACGTGGAGGAGTACTGCATCAGCGAAGGCTGGGTGCGCGTGCCAGCGGGCAAGGCCGTGGATCGCAAGGGCCGGCCGCTGCTGATCAAGCTGACCGGAACCGTCGAGGCCTACTACCGCTGAAGGCTGTGCGCCGGTACGCCGGCGCGTTCAAGCCTTCTTCTGGTGGTACACGTCCACGCACACGGCGGCCAGCAGCACGGCGCCCTTGATGACCTGCTGGTAGTCGATGCCGATGCCCAGGATGGACATGCCGTTGTTCATCACGCCCATGATGAAGGCACCCACCACGGCGCCCATCACCTTGCCCACACCGCCGGAGGCCGAGGCGCCGCCGATGAAACACGCGGCGATGACGTCCAGCTCAAAACCCAGGCCGGCCTTGGGCGTGGCCGTGTTCAGGCGCGCCGCGAACACCAGGCCGGCCAGGGCCGCCAGCACGCCCATGTTGACGAACGAGAAGAACACCAGGCGCTCGGTGCGCACGCCCGACAAGCGCGCCGCTTTTTCGTTGCCGCCCAGCGCATACAACCGGCGGCCCAGCACGGTGCGGCTGGTGACGAAGCCGTACACCACCATCAGCACAAACATCACCACCAGCACGTTGGGCAGGCCCTTGTAGCTGGCCATCAACCAGCTCAGGCCCAGGGCCACCGCGGCCAGGCCGGCGTTGCGCAGCAGGAACAGCGGCAGCGGTTCTGTGGCCATGCCGTGCCGCTGGTGCTGGCGGCGCTGTTGCCAGGCCCAGGCCACGGCGCCCACGGTGACGGCCGCGCCCAGCAACAGCGAGCTCAGACGCAGGTCTTCGCCGGCCAGCGGGTCGGGGATGAAGCCCGAGCTCAGCAGCTGGAAAGCTTCAGGGAACGGCCCCACCGACTGCCCGGCCAGCAGCGCCAGCGCCAGGCCCTTGAACACCAGCATGCCCGCCAGCGTGACGATGAACGACGGGATGCGCAGCCAGGCCACGAACCAGCCCTGGGCCGCGCCGATGGCCGCCCCGGCCAGCAGGCACACCACGGTGGCCGGCACGAAGTGCCATTCGTAATTCACCATCAACACCGCGGCCAGGGCGCCGATGAAGCCGCAGACCGAGCCCACCGAGAGGTCGATGTGGCCGGCCACGATGACCAGCAACATGCCCAGCGCCATGATGACGATGGTGCTGTTCTGCAGCACCAGGTTGGTCAGGTTCAGCGGCTGCAGCAGCGTGCCGTCGGTCATGAACTGGAAGAACAGCATGATGGCCACCAGCGACAGCAACATGCCGTAGTCGCTGAGGTGCTGCTGGATGAAGCGGCCGGCACCGGCCGGGGGCTGCTGTGTCGAGGTGTTCACGGTCTCAGGCTCCGGCGCCGACGATGGCGCGCATGATCTTTTCTTGGCTGGCGTCGGCCGCGGCCATCTCGGCCACGAAAGCACCTTCGTTCATCACATACAGGCGGTCGCACAGGCCCAGCAGTTCCGGCATCTCCGACGAGATGACCAGGATGGACCGGCCCTCGGCCGCCAGCTGCGCCATCAGCGTGTAAATCTCGTACTTGGCGCCCACGTCGATGCCGCGTGTGGGTTCGTCCAGGATCAGCAGCGAAGGCCCGGCGAACAGCCACTTGGCCAGCACCACCTTCTGCTGGTTGCCGCCCGACAGGTGCACCACGCTCTGCTCCACGCCCGTGCAGCGGGTGGCCAGGCGTTGGCGGAAGTCGTGGGCCACCTGCCACTCGCGCGCGTCGTCGATGACGCCGTGCTGGGCCACGCCTTCCAGGTGGGCCAGCGTGGTGTTGAAGCGGATGGACTGGCCCAGCACCAGGCCCAGCGACTTGCGGTCTTCGGTGACGTAGGCCAGGCCCGCCTGCACGGCTTTGCCCACGGTGGACAGGTCCACCGGCTGGCCGTTCATCAGCGCCGTGCCGCTGATGCGCTGGCCCCAGCTGCGGCCGAAGACGCTCATGGCCAGTTCGGTGCGGCCGGCGCCCATCAGGCCGGCGATGCCGACGATCTCGCCGCGCCGCACCTGCAGGTTCACGCCTTTGACGACCAGGCGGTCGGCGTGTTGCGGGTGGTGCACCCGCCAGTCGCGCAGCTCGAACAGCAGCTCGCCGATCTGCGGCCGGCGCTGCGGGTAACGGTCGGCCATGGTGCGGCCCACCATGGCGCGGATGATCTGGTCTTCGTCGGCCGGGCCCTGGCTGCAGTCCAGCGTGGTGATGCTGGCGCCGTCGCGCAGCACGGTCACGGCGTCGGCCACCTGGGCGATCTCGTTGAGCTTGTGCGAGATCAGGATGCAGGCGATGCCCTGGGCCTTCAGGCCCTTCAGCAGCTGCAGCAGGGCAGCGCTGTCGGTCTCGTTCAGGCTGGCCGTGGGTTCGTCCAGGATCAGCAGCTTCACGTCCTTGGCCAGCGCCTTGGCGATCTCCACCAGCTGCTGCTGGCCCACGCCCAGGCTGTCGATGCGGGCCTCGGGGCTGGCCTTCAGGCCCACACGCGCCAGCAAGGCCCGCGCCCGCTGGTGCGCCAGGCCCCAGTCGATGACGCCCCGGCGGGCCGGTTCGTGGCCCAGGAACAGGTTCTCGGTGATGGACAGCAGCGGCACCAGGGCCAGTTCCTGGTGGATGATGATGATGCCCTGGCGCTCGCTGTCGGCGATGCCGCGGAAGCGTTGTTCCTGGCCTTCGAAGTGGATGGCGCCTTCGTACTCGGGGTGCGGGTACACACCGGAGAGCACCTTCATCAGCGTGCTCTTGCCGGCGCCGTTTTCGCCGCAGATGGCGTGGATCTCACCGCGCTGCACGCGCAGCTGCACGTTGTTCAGCGCGGTCACGCCGTGGAAGCGTTTGGTGATGCCGCGCATCTCCAGGATGGTGTCGGCCACCGGGGCTCCTTGGGGGGGGTGTCAGGTGGGCGCCACCGGCCGCGTGCGCCGCCGGTGCGCCCACCCCGGGCTCACTTGAACTGGCTTTCTTTGTAGTAGCCGCTGTCGACCAGCACCTTCTTCCAGTTCGAGGCGTCCACCGACACCGGCTTCAACAGGTAGCTGGGCACCACCTTCACGCCGTTGTTGTAGGTCTTGGTGTCGTTGACTTCCGGTGTCTTGCCGGCCAGCACAGCGTCCACCATGTTGGCCGTCACGCGGGCCAGGTCGCGCGTGTCCTTGAACACGGTGCTGAACTGTTCACCTTTCAGGATGGACTTCACCGAAGGCACCTCGGCGTCCTGGCCCGAGACCACGGGGCAGGGCTGTTTGGCCGTGCAGTAGCCCACGCCCTTCAGCGAGGACAGGATGCCGATGGAAATGCCGTCGTAAGGGCTCAGCACGGCGTGCACCTTGTCTTTGCCGTAGAAGGCGCTGAGCAGGTTGTCCATGCGCGCCTGCGCGGTGGCGCCGTCCCAGCGCAGCGTGCCCACCTTGGCCATGCCCAGCTGTTTGCTGCGCACCACCAGCTTGCCGCTGTCGATGTAGGGTTTCAGCACCGACATGGCGCCGTCGTAGAAGAAGAAAGCGTTGTTGTCGTCGGGCGAACCACCGAACAGTTCGATGTTGAACGGCCCCTTGCCGGCCTTCAGGCCCAGCTTGTCGACGATGCTGTTGGCCTGCAGCACACCCACCTGGAAGTTGTCGAAGGTGGCGTAGTAGTCCACGTTCTTGCTGCCCTTGATCAGGCGGTCGTAGGCCACGACCTTCACGCCCTTGTCGGCGGCCTTTTGCAGCGCGTTGGTCAGCGTGGTGCCGTCGATGGCGGCGATCACCAGCACCTTGGCGCCCTTGGTGACCATGTTCTCGATCTGCGCCAGCTGGTTGGGGATGTCGTCGTCGGCGTACTGCAGGTCGGTCTTGTAGCCCTTGTCCTTGAAGACCTTGAGCATGTTGTCGCCGTCGGCGATCCAGCGTGCCGAGCTCTTGGTGGGCATGGAGATGCCCACCAGGCCCTTGTCTTGCGCCAGCGCGGTGCCGGTGGCGCCCGCGAAAGCCAGGCCCAGGGCCAGGGCCAGTACGTTCAGTGTTCTGCGTTGCATGTTCGGTGTCTCCTCGGGGGGTGGGGCAGGGTGTCGGGCCGCTGCCTGCGCCGGGCGACTCTAGCCACGCCAGGGGCCACGGCGCCACCCAGGCGTGGCCGGGTGGCGCATTGCTCATGAAGTTGATTGAACGGCCGGGTCTGCCGGCGGGGGCCAGGGGCGGGCACCCCGAGGCGGTCACAGCGGGTCGGGCGCAGGGGTGTCGCGGTGCCAAGCCAGCTGCCAGTTGGCCACCGCGCGTTGCCGCACGGACGGCCCGGCGGGCAGCGGCTGGCGCAGCAGCAGATAGCGGCAGGGCGTGGGCCCTTGGGGGTCGCCGGCCCGTTGGGCCGCATACCACCGCTGTTCCGCGAAGAACTCGTCCAGCGTGGCGTAGCCGCCCAAGGCCGGCAGCAGCGTCACGTCGGCCGGGCGCATGCCTTCCAAGGGCACGGCCACCTCGCCGCCCCAGTCGCGCAGCAGCACCGCCGACACCGTGTCCAGCGGCCCGTTCAGCCACAGCGCCTCGCGCGGCGGACCGCCGCGGTCGGCCGCACGCTGCAGCTGCAGCTGCACCAGTTGGCGCCAGGTGTGGCGGTCGGTCGTCATCGCCGACACGCCGTCCACGTCGGGCCGTGCGGCCAGCGCCAGCAGCGCTTGGTGCACGGCGGCGGGCAGCCGCGGGGTGGTGTCGGGCAGGGCCGACAGCCCGGCCACCTGTTCGGCACGGGGTTGTTGGTCGCGCCAGTGCTGGCCTGGGTCGATGCGGGCCAGCTCGTGCTGCAGCAGCGGGTCGCGGCTGCAGCGCAGCCGGGCTTGCAGGGCCTGCACCGTGTCCAGCAG
>JBKCUM010000002.1:0-5116 GCA_046318395.1 Rubrivivax sp. | reverse complement strand
CATCGACGCGCTGGCCCGGGTCGGTGCCGACACCGCCCCCCCGGCCGCGCCGGTGGCCCGCCCTCAGCCCACCAGCACGCACCGCCTGAACAGTGCGCTGACCTTCGACACCCTGGTGGCCGGCCGCGCCAACCAGATGGCGCGCACCGCGGCGCTGCACGTGGCCGGTGCGCCGGGCGTCATGTACAACCCGCTGTTCATCTACGGTGGCGTCGGCCTGGGCAAGACGCATCTGGTGCACGCCGTGGGCAACGCGCTGCTGAAGGACCGCCCCGACGCCCGCGTGCTGTACCTGCACGCCGAGCAGTTCATCTCCGACGTCGTCAAGAACTACCAGCGCAAGACCTTCGACGAGCTCAAGGCCAAGTACCACGGCCTGGACCTGCTTCTGATCGACGACGTGCAATTCTTCGCCGGCAAGGAGCGCACGCAGGAGGAGTTCTTCAACGCCTTCGAGGCCTTGCTGGCCAAGCGGGCGCACATCATCATGACCAGCGACACCTACCCCAAGGGGTTGGTGGACATCGACGAACGGCTGACCAGCCGCTTCGACGCCGGCCTCACCGTGGCCATCGAGCCGCCCGAGCTGGAAATGCGCGTGGCCATCCTCATCAAGAAGGCGCTGAGCGAAGGCACCGAGATGCCCGAGGACGTGGCCTTCTTCATCGCCAAGAACGTGCGCGCCAACGTGCGCGAACTGGAAGGCGCGCTGCGCAAGGTGCTGGCCTACAGCCGCTTCAGCCAGAAAGACATCAACATCGTGCTGGCCCGCGAGGCCTTGCGCGACCTGCTGTCCATCCAGAACCGGCAGATCTCGGTGGAGAACATCCAGAAGACCGTGGCCGACTTCTACAAGATCAAGGTCGCGGACATGTACAGCAAGAAGCGCCCGGCCAGCATCGCCCGCCCGCGCCAGATTGCCATGTACCTGGCCAAGGACATGACCAAGAAGAGCCTGCCCGAGATTGGCGAGCTCTTCGGCGGCCGCGACCACACGACCGTGCTGCACGCGGTGCGCAAGATCGCCGACGAACGCACCCGCAACAGCGAACTCAACCAACAACTGCACGTGCTGGAACAGACCTTGAAGGGCTGAAACACCACCGCTGGCCGGCCTGGCCCCACTTGTGGACCGGGCACCAGCGGCTTTTTTCGGCCTTGGGATAAAGCTGGGGACAGTTCTGGCACAAGCCACCACTTGTCCACAGCGACGGCGCCGCCACAGAACTTGTCCAGAATCCGGTGCGCGCTTGCACCGGGTGCCACCCACAGGGTTCACGACGCGCTAAACAGTTGATGGAAAAGGCCAAAATAGCGTTGTCCCCAGGCTGGCCCGCTGCCTACTACGACTACCAGGTTTAAAAAGAGGAAATACATGATTGTTCTCAAAGCCGCCCAAGCGCAGTTGCTCGAAGCCTTGCAGTCGGTGGCGGGCATCGTTGAACGCCGCCACACCCTGCCCATCCTGGCCAACGTGCTGATGCGCAAGAACGGCGAGAACATCGAATTCACCACCAGCGACCTGGAGATCCAGGTGCGCACCAACGCCGCACTGGGTGGCGACGACGGCCAGTTCGCCACCACCGTGGGTGCGCGCAAGCTGATCGACATCCTGAAAGCCCTGCCTTCTGACCAGACCGTCTCGTTGACGGCCAACCAGAACAAGCTGACGCTGCAAGGCGGCAAGAGCCGCTTCACGCTGCAAAGCCTGCCGGCCGACGACTTCCCGCTGGTCAACGAAGCCGTGGACTTCGGCCCGGCTTTTGCCATTCCGCAAAAAGCGCTGAAGGGCTTGATCAACCAGGTGCACTTCGCGATGGCGGTGCACGACATCCGCTACTACCTGAACGGCATCCTGTTCATCGCCGAAGGCAAGACGCTGACCCTGGTGGCCACCGACGGTCACCGCCTGGCGCTGGCGCAGAGCACGCTGGAAGAAGACATCCCCAAGCAGGAAGTCATCCTGCCGCGCAAGACCGTGCTGGAACTGCAGCGCCTGTTGAAAGACGACGACAAGCCCATCGAGATGCGCTTCGCCGGCAACCAGGCCAAGTTCGCGTTCAGCGGCATGGAGTTCGTCACCAAGCTGGTCGAAGGCAAGTTCCCCGACTACAACCGCGTGATTCCCAAAAACCACAAGAACGCGCTGACCCTGGGCCGCGTGCCGTTGCTGAACTGCCTGCAGCGCGCCGCCATCCTGACCAGCGAAAAGTTCAAGGGCGTGCGCGTGAACCTGGAACCCGGCCTGCTGCGCATCGCGTCCAGCAACGCCGAACAGGAAGAGGCCAAGGAAGAGCTGGAAGTCGACTACGGCGGCGACGCCATCGAGATCGGCTTCAACGTCACCTACCTGATCGACGCCCTGGGCAACATCCAGCAAGACATGGTGAAGCTGGAACTGCAGGACAGCAGCGCCAGCGCCTTGTTCACCGTGCCGGAACAACCCGGCTTCAAGTACGTCGTGATGCCGATGAGGATCTGACGCTGCGCGTCAGAGCCTCATCGGCATTGCATGCCGGTATATGGGGCACCCCCTGCCCCCGCCACGCGGGGGTTCTAGTTTGAAGATTGATGAAGCGGGGCCGCTCTGGCGGCCCTGAAAGTGCACGATGAGCGAGAACACCACGCCCCCCAGCCCGCAAAGCCAGCCTGAAGGCACGCCAGAGAACCTGCCGGTGCCGGCTTCCAAGGGCCACGAGGCTTCGGCGGCTTATGGCGAAGGCAGCATCCAGATCCTGGAAGGGCTGGAGGCCGTGCGCAAGCGGCCGGGCATGTACATCGGCGACACCTCCGATGGCACGGGCCTGCACCACCTGGTGTTTGAAGTGGTGGACAACTCCATCGACGAAGCGCTGGCCGGGCACTGCGACGACATCACCATCACCATCCACAGCGACAACAGCGTCAGCGTCATCGACAACGGCCGGGGCATCCCCACCGGCGTGAAGATGGACGACAAACACGAGCCCAAGCGCAGTGCCGCGGAAATCGCGCTGACCGAACTGCACGCCGGCGGCAAGTTCAACCAGAACAGCTACAAGGTGTCGGGCGGTTTGCACGGCGTGGGCGTCAGCTGCGTGAACGGCCTGTCGCGTTGGCTGCGCCTGACGGTGCGCCGCGACGGCAAGGTGCACCAGATCGAATTCGCCCGCGGTGTGCCGCAAGACATGGCCACCGAACAGCGCGACGGCTTCGAAGTGCGCCCCATGCGCATCAGCGGCGAAACCGACCGCCGCGGCACCGAAGTGCACTTTCTGCCGGACACGGAAATCTTCCAGCAGAACAACGAGTTCCACTACGACATCCTGGCCAAGCGCCTGCGCGAACTTTCGTTCCTGAACAACGGCGTGAAGATCCGCCTGGTGGACGAACGCAACGGCCGCGAAGACAACTTCGCTTTTGCCGGGGGTGTACGCGGTTTTGTGGACTTCATCAACCAAGGCAAAACCGTGCTGGGCACGCAGACCTTCCACGCCGTGGGCGAGAAGGCCAGCGACCAGGGCACGCCCGTGGGTGTGGAAGTGGCCATCCGCTGGAACAACAGCTATGCGGAATCGGTGCTGTGCTTCACCAACAACATCCCGCAGCGCGACGGTGGCACCCACCTGACCGGCCTGCGTGCGGCGATGACGCGCGTGATCAACAAGTACATCGACGACAACGAACTGGCGAAGAAGGCCAAGGTTGAAATCACCGGCGACGACATGCGCGAAGGCCTGGCCTGCGTGGTGAGCGTGAAGGTGCCCGAACCCAAGTTCAGCAGCCAGACCAAGGACAAGCTGGTCAGCAGCGAAGTGCGCGGCCCGGTGGAAGAAATCGTGGCCGGCAAGCTGGGCGAATGGCTGCTGGAGAACCCGGCCGAGGCCAAGGTGATCTGCGGCAAGATTGTGGAAGCCGCCCGCGCCCGCGAAGCCGCACGCAAGGCCCGCGAAGCCACGCGCAAGACCGTGATGAGCGGCATGGGCCTGCCCGGCAAACTGGCCGACTGCCAGGAAAAAGACCCGTCGCTGTGCGAGATCTACATCGTGGAGGGTGACTCCGCCGGTGGTTCAGCCAAACAAGGCCGCGACCGCAAGTTCCAGGCGATCCTGCCGCTGCGCGGCAAGATCTTGAACGTGGAAAAAGCGCGCTTCGAGAAGCTGCTGAGCAGCGACTCCATCCTGACGCTGATCACCGCCCTGGGCACCGGCATCGGGCCCGAGGAATTCAACGTCGAGAAGCTGCGCTACCACCGCATCATCATCATGACCGACGCCGACGTGGACGGCGCCCACATCCGCACCCTGCTGCTGACCTTCTTCTATCGTCAGATGCACGAGTTGGTGGAACGTGGCCACATCTACATCGCGCAGCCGCCGCTGTACAAGGTGAAGCACGGCAAACACGAGCAGTACCTGAAAGACGGCCACGAGCTGGACGTCTTCCTGCTGAAGGTGGCGCTGGACGGCGCCAGCGTGTTGCCCGATGGCACGGCCGGCACGGCGGCGCGCCCCGTCATTGAAGGCACGGCGCTGGAAACCCTGGCGCGCAGCTACCTGCTGGCCAACAGCGTGGTGGACCGCCTGGCCAACTGGATGGACCTGGACGCCCTGCGCGCCCTGGCCAATGGCCTGACCCTGGACGTGGACACCCCCGAGGCCGCCCAGGCCAGCGCAGCGGCCCTGCAGGCCGCCCTGGTGGACGCCAAGGTGGAAGCCGAGGTGGACCTGCGCACCGACAAACCGCTGCTGCGCATCAGCCGTCGCCACCACGGCAACGTGAAGGCCAGCGTCATCACGCAAGACTTCCTGCACGGTGCCGACTACGCCGCGCTAAAAGAAGCCGGCACCTCGTTCAAAGACCTGCTGGGCCCTGACGCCGTGGTGCGCCGCGGTGAGGGCGAAAAGCAGAAAGAACAGCGCGTGGGCGACTTCCGCGCCGCCATGGCCTGGCTGATGACACAGGCCGAAGGCGCCGTGGGCCGCCAGCGCTACAAGGGCCTGGGCGAGATGAACCCCGAGCAGCTGTGGGAAACCACCATGGACCCCAACGTGCGCCGCCTGCTGAAAGTGCAGATCGAAGACGCCATCGAAGCCGACCGCGTGTTCACCATGCTGATGGGCGACGAGGTGGAACC
>JBKCUM010000001.1:0-6612 GCA_046318395.1 Rubrivivax sp. | reverse complement strand
TGCCGTCTTGTCAAGCGAACAAGCACGTGCGTGGGCTTCACCAAGCCAGGCCAGCACCGCACAGGCGCCGGCATAGAATGCGGGCCGCCGCTTGACACTGCCAGGCCCCCCGGCTGTAATGAATTTCACCGGGCCGCCTCCGCGCCGCAGGCCGCCCAACACACCAACGAAGCGCATACCGATACACCTTGAGAGGGGGTACCTACGTGAACAAGACGGAACTGATCGAGCACATTGCCAAACAGGCCGACATCTCCAAAGCCGCGGCCACGCGTGCCTTGGAAGCCATCATCGGCGGCGTGAAGACCACGCTGAAGAAGGGCGGCAGTGTCTCGGTGGTTGGCTTCGGCACCTTTGCCGTGACCAAGCGCGCCGCCCGCACTGGCCGCAACCCGCGCACGGGCACGGCCATCAAGATCAAGGCCGCCAAGGTGCCGAAGTTCCGTCCGGGCAAGGCCCTGAAAGACGCCCTCAACGGCGGCAAGTGAACCGATTCCGGCGGGTGCTTAGCTCAGTTGGTAGAGCGGCGCCCTTACAAGGCGTAGGTCGGGGGTTCGAACCCCTCAGCACCCACCACCGCCGGGGTTGAAGGCACGGCTAGAATCCTGCGCCAGCAACCACCCGCAGCTCTCACAAGGCGAACCCCGGTTCGCCTTGTTTGTTTGGGCGGTGCCCTGTTGCACCTGCCCCTCACCGTTTATCCGCCGGCACCTGTCCGAGGCTTCATCCGATGTTCGACTTCGTCCGCACCCATTCCCGCCTGGCCCTGGGCGTGATGATCTTGCTCATCTTTCCTTCGTTTGTGTTCTTCGGTATCCAGGGTTACTCGCGCTTCACGGGCGGTGGCAACGAGACGGTGGCCAAGGTGGCTGGGCAGACCATCACGCGCGACGAGTGGGACCAGGCGCACAAGCGCAACACCGACCGCCTGCGCCGCCAGATGCCCAACGTCGACCCCAAGCTGCTGGAAACCCCGGAGCTGCGCCGCGAGACCCTGGACAACCTGGTGCGTGAGCGGGTGCTGATGGCTGCCGCCCGTGAGATGCACCTGACCCCCGATGACGCGCGCCTGCAGCGCTTGTTCCGCACCGACGAGCAGTTCGCCAACCTCCGCCGGCCCGATGGCAGCCTGAACGGCGATTTGCTGGCCGCTCAAGGCATGACGCCGGCGATGTTCGAGCAGCAGCTGCGCCAGGAATTCGCCATGCAGCAGGTGCTGCAGTCGGTGGGGCAAACCTCGTTCGCCACGCCGGTGGTGGCCAAGGCCTCGTTGGACGCCATGCTGCAGCGCCGTGAGGTGCAGCTGCAACGCTTTGAGACCAGCGCCTACTTGGGCAAGGTCAACCCCAGCGACGCCGACATCGAAGCCTTCTACAAGGGCAACCAGGCCCTATTCAAGGCGCCCGAGCTGGCCACCATCGAGTACGTGGTGCTGAACGCGGCTGCGCTGGGCAAGGACGTGGCGGTGGCCGAGGCCGACGCGCAACAGTTCTACAAGGACAACGCGGCCCGCTGGACGCAGCCTGAAGAGCGCCGCGCCAGCCACATCTTGCTGAAGAACGAAGGCGACAAACAGGCCGCGCGTGCGCAGGCCGAAGCGGTGTTGGCCCAGCTGCGCAAGGCGCCGGCCACGTTCGCCGAGACCGCCAAGAAGCTGTCGCAAGACCCGGGCTCGGCCTCTCGCGGCGGCGACCTGGACTTCTTTGGCCGTGGCGCCATGACGCCAGCGTTCGAAGAGGCCGTGTACAAGATGAAGGTCGGCGACATCTCCGACATCGTCGAGACCGATTTCGGTTTGCACATCATCCAGTTGGTGGCGGTCCGCGGCGGTGAGAAGAAGCCTTTCGAAGCCGTGCGCGCCGACATCGAAGCCGAACTGCGGACCAGCCAGGCCCAGAAGCGCTTCACCGAAGCGGCCGAGCAGTTCACCAACATGGTGTACGAACAAGCCGAGTCGCTGCAGCCCGTGGTCGACAAGTTCAAGCTCGACAAACAAACCGCCACGGTGCAGCGCACGCCGGCGCCGGGTGCCGCTGGCGCCTTGGCCTCGGCCAAGCTGTTGACGGCGGTGTTTGGCGCCGACGCGGTGAGCAACAAGCGCAACACAGACGCGGTGGAAGTCGGGCCCGGCCAGTTGGCCGCCGCGCGCGTGGTGCAACACCAGGCCGCACGTGTGCTGCCGTTGACCGAGGTGAAGGCCCAGGCCCGTGAGCGCCTGGTGGCCCAACAAGCGGCGCAAATGGCGCGCACCGAAGGCGCCCAGCGCTTGGCCAGCCTGCAAAAGGCGCCGGCTGAGGCGCTGCCGACGACCTTGACCATCTCCCGCAACCAGGTGCAGGGTTTGCCGCGCCAGGTGCTGGATGCTGCGCTGCGTGCCGATGCCAAGAAGCTGCCCGCGGTGGTGGGAGTGGACCTGGGCGACCAGGGCTACACCGTCGTGAAGGTGGTGCAGGTGCTGGCCCGCGACACGCCGCCCGCGGCCGACGCGCCGCTGCAGCAGCAGTACAATCAGGCGTGGGCCAACGCCGAAGCCCAGGCCTACCTGGCCGGCCTGAAGCGCCGCTTCAAGGTGGAGATCAAGGAAGCCGTGGTGGCTGCCGCTGCAAATGCAGCGTCGGCCCCTTAACAGCGGCAAAATTCGAGTTATACTTATTGGCTCTGCGGTGGCTGTAGCTCAGTTGGTAGAGTCCCAGATTGTGATTCTGGTCGTCGTGGGTTCGAGTCCCATCAGCCACCCCAAAACCAACACCGCAAGCCGGGTCGTTCAAGCCCGGTAAGCGAAACGAAAAAGGACCCTCCGGGTCCTTTTTTCATGCCCGGCCGCCGTGTGTGCGGGGCCCACGGGCTCCGCCCGTGGAGGTGGGCACCTGGCACGCCAGGTTCAGACCTCGTCGGCTTCGATCTGCGCTTTCAGACGGCGCACCTGGTGGCCCGACACCGTCAGCCGCAGCCGCAGGCTTCGCCCCACAGGCACGGACCGCTGGAAGCGGTAGTCCAGGCCGTCGTACTCCGCCGGGTGGTCGGTGTCGATGCGGCGCTCCCACTGCAGTTCACCGTCGGCCTCGACGCGCATGGCATGCCAGGGTGCCTTCGCGGTCGTCAGGGGGCGCACCTGCATGCTGAAGGCGATTTCGAACAAACGGCCGCGTGCAGCGTCTGCAGGTATCTGAAGGTTCAGCACCGCCACGTCGTCGCCCATGGCCCGCCAGCGCTCCAGGGGCGGACGCTCGGCTGGCGTGGGTGGGGCGGGCAGGGCCGGCGTTCGCCGGTTCGTCATCGAAAGGCCACCTCCAGCGCGGGCAGGGCCTGGTTGAAGCGCGCTGACCAATGCTGGCCCGGCTTCACGGGCCAGGCGTCGGTCCAACTGCCGGTGGTCACGATGTCGCCGGCCCGCAGCACGGGGCCGCCGGGCTGCGGCCAGATGCTGTGAACAAAGTGCAGCAGGGCCAGCAAGGGGCCGTCCAGCACCAGTGCGCCGGCCGCTTCTTCCACGCGTTGGCCATTGCGGTGCAGGGCCACGCGGGTCTGTGCCAGCAGCTGGTGCAGGCCTTCGCCGTCGGCGGCCAGGCTGCGCACCGGCATGCGCTCGCCCACCAGCAAGCGGCCATGCAGGGCGTTGTCGGCCACGGCCTGCGCGGCGGTGAACTTCCAGTCCGCCAAGTGGCTTTGCACCAGCTCGAAGCCAGGGGCAACCCAGTCCAGCGCCTCAAACAGGGTTTGCAGGCTCGGTGGCGCTTCGCCGGACGGCACCAGGTCGGCCTTGAACGCGAACACCGCCTCGGGTTCGATGCGGGGCTGGCATAGCCTGCGCAGCGGCAGGTGGTCGGCGCCTTCCGCTTGCTGCACGGTGGTGTTCCACACGGTGCCCCAGATCGGCTGGTAGACGTTGTAGCGGGGCCAGAGGTTCCGGTTGGTGAAGCCCAGCTTGTAGCCCCGCACGATTTCACCGCGGGCCCGTCGCAGGGCGTGCACCTCTCGGGCGTCGGCGTAGGCCGCAGACAGGTCGGCGGTGGGCGCCGGCGCCGTGGGCGGCCACAGGCGGGCTTGGTCGCTGTGCGCCAACAAGGCAACAGGCGTCATTCAGGGCTCCTGCACCGGCCGAACGGGTGCACGGCGCGCAGTCTATCGGCCCCGCTTGCGCCTGTGGGCGGGGCGCGTTGCGCGCCGCGGGTCCGGCGGTAGGCTTTGGCATACTGCCCGCCATGAAGGCCCTCCGACAAGGCGACAGCGCCCTGGTGTATTCCACCGAAACCGGGCGCGTGTGCCCCCAGTGCCGGCAGCCCGTGGCGCAGTGCGTGTGTGGTGCGCCGCCGCCCCGTCCAGCGGGCGACGGCGTGGTGCGGGTGTCCCGCGAGGTGCAGGGCCGCAAAGGCAAGGTGGTGACGGTGGTGCGTGGCTTGCCTGGCAGCGACGCTGAGCTGGCGCTGGTCGCCAAACAGCTGAAGGCAGCCTGCGGTGCGGGCGGCACTTGCCAGGATGGCGTGGTCGAGATCCAGGGCGAGCACCGCGACCGCCTGGTGCAGTGGCTGCAGCAGGCTGGTCACCAGGTCAAAAGGGTGGGCGGCTGACCGGCCTTGGGCTGCGCGCTGGCCTTCGGTGGCCCGGCCCGCAGCGGTGCATGCCTTGCCTGGGCATGACCGCGGCATGGGCCGTACCTGTTTCGTTCTTTGAATCAAGCCGGCGCCTGGGTACACTGCGCCGCGCTCAGAGCGTGTGGCGCAGTGCCGCACGACAACACCATTCCTGGTTCAGAGGATGCCCAAGATGACCCGTTCCCTTGTCGCAGCGGCCGCGCTGCTGATTGCCCAGTCCGCCATGGCCGCGGCGCCCGCCAAAGCTGTGCTGCTGGACTTCTCCAGCGAGGCGCTGATCGACGGTGCCAGCGCCAAGGCCGCTTTGGCCGAAGGCATCCCCGCCAAGGTCTGGAAGGTCTATCCGGCGTCGAAATGGGGCTTCGTCAGCCAGGTCGAAGGGGGCATGACGACGGCCGGCCACTGCGTGGTGACGGCCCGCGTGATGATGATCCCGCTGACGCCCACCGTGAAGGCACCGCTGTTCCGTCCGGAGAAGACCGCCACCACCTTTGATGCGGCGGCTGGCAGCAACGCCGACCAGTGCAAGCAGCTGGCCAAGGCCAAGCTGGGCGAGGCGCTGCAGAGCGTGGTGTCGAGCCTGGTGAAGTAAGTTCCGACGCGGCCCACGTTGAACGTGGGCTCGGCAAAGCGACACGGCGCCCGAGGGCGCCGTGTTCGTTCTGGGTTGGCTCAGGGCCTGGTGGCCCGAATCAACTCAGGTGGCGGGGGTGGTGACGCCCAGGCAGGCGTTGCACCGGCCCAAGCCGCGCAGGCGGGGGTCGGGCTTGCCATCGCCGGTCTTGAAGTTGGCGTGGCACTTGATGCACACGTACATCTTCGAGCTGGACATCATCGGCTTCACGCCGGGTTCGGCGTGCGGCCGGGCGGCCGTGTACTCGGCCTGCGTCTGGCGCAGCTTGGGGCCGGGAGCGCTGGCGGGCGCGGCGGCAGTGGGGGTCGGGCGGGTGGCTGCAGGAGCCGAGGCGGGTGTCGTGGTGCGGCGGGTGGTCATGGCAGCTGGAGGCCGGGAATGGCGCCCCGGTCGACGCGAAGCCCCTATTGTCGCCGCAAACCCGCGCCCCAGCACTCAGGTGTGCCATGGATGGCCGGGTCAGGCCTGTGTCAGTGCGTCTTGCCGCCCCCATCGGCCGTCAACGCGCCGGTCCGGCACGCGGTTGACGCTGGCTGGCCAGCGGCCGCCCAGGCGCCTCAGGGGCTGTCGCGAAAATGCGGAATGTGCACGCGGCAGACGATGCCGCGATCGCCGTTCTCGAGCCAGGCCACGGAGCCGCCCAGCTGCTTGACGCGCTTGCGCACGCCGCCCAGCCCCAGGCCGTGGGCCCAGGCAGCGGGCTGGCGGCCCTGGCCGTCGTCGGCGACGCTCAGCGACAGTGCGGCGCCCGACAGCTCGATGACGACGTCGACGCGCGTCGAGCGGCCGTGGTAGAGCGCATTGGTGACGAGTTCGCGCAACACCCGCGTCAACGCCGACCACTGCACCACCGTGAGCACCAGCGCCTCGTCGCCATGGCAGGCCCAGCCCAGCTGCGCCTGCGCAGCGGCCAGGCGTTGCGTCAGATCGGCCTTCCACTCGGCGGCGGCCGGGCCCAGCCGGTGCTCGGCCACGGCCAGGCCGCGTGTCAGCGTCTTCAGGTCCTGCAGGGTATGGCGGATGTAGTCCTCGAGCTCGGGTGTCGGCGCCTGGTACATCAGCGTGAGCAGCCGCGCGCCGATGTCGTCGTGCAGGTCCTGCGCCAGGCGCTGGCGTTCCTCGTGGCGCCCGCGCTCGACGGCGCGGTCGTAGGCCACGGCGCGCCGCAGCTGCTCGGCCAGGCGGTCGGCCAGGCGGGCGTCTTCGGGCATGAAGAGCCGCTGGCCGCGCCCGGCCAGCCGCAGTTGCACGGCCAGCCCCGGCTTGCCGTCTTCGCCCTCGGCACGCAAGGGCACCAGCAGCAGCGTGCCGCCGCCTTGCACCTGGGCCTGCCGCGGCACCGTGGCCGCGCGTGTCATCTCCAGCGGCTCGAACAGCTCGCGCAGC